>CBFHPN010000004.1:0-11642 GCA_965657915.1 Acholeplasmataceae bacterium
TTAACCAAGGATAAAAGGATCATAAGCTTCTATTAATGATGAATCATCGGTTTTCACTTGATTGACTTTGGTCGTCACTTCATAGTAATTCAGTTCAACGGTTGATGTTTTTGGTAAAGACCCTTGTTTTAAGTATTGAATCGCATCTTTAGGTGTGAGGATCACTGGCATCCGGTGATGAATATGTTTGATTTGATCCATGGGTTCTTGAGTCATCAAGGTTGCGTGAAAACCTTCAGTATCTTTATTATACAATCCTGCAACAAGCATGGTTTGTTTGTGTTTGTCATGAATGTAATATGGTTGTTTATAATCGCCTTGATCTTGCCATTCATAATAGCCATCAAGCATGATTAAACACCTTTTGTTTTGATATAAGTTCTTAAAAAAATAAAAGGTTTCTAATGATTCTTTTTTTGCATTAATATTAAAAAATGATTTGTCTTTACTTTGTACCATCATGCCCCATGATATTTGACCAACGCGATACTTTTGTCCATCATAAATAATGGTCCAAAGTTTCATCATGAAGTGTCATACGACCGCACATGTTATAACATCCTACCAATAATCTTTGTATAAATAGGGACCATTCTCGGTTCAGTGACATGATGTAAATACTCATGTAACCCAAACCATTTGAGACCTAAGTGCTCATCTTCATTATGAAGAAGTGGTAAGGTATCATCTGCCAGTAATCCGTATGTAATATTTAAATGAAGATGATCAGGGATATATTTCCCTTTTTTGATGTGATTACCGACATATACAACATCAAGTGAAATGGGATCTTTCATCACTTCTAAAAATGTTTGAAGTCCTGTTTCTTCTGTTGCTTCTTTTAAGGCGACATGTAAACAATCTGGATCATCATCATTATGGCCACCAAACCAACCCCATGATTGATAAATCTGATGAAACCCAAGAAGGACTTTGGTTTTATCTTGATTTAAAATCATCACAGATGATGTCACATGGGCAATTAAATTATTTCTTGATAACGCATTATCAAAGGTGGTGATATGATCAAGAATTAATTTTTGATCGGTTGATTCTTGTTCTGATAATGGGATGTAGTTTTTAAAAACGTCTTTATAATTCAACATTGTATTGAAATCCGTTGTCATCTTTGATGTTTCCGTATTGAATATCTAACAACATCTCTTTAAGTTTTTTTGTCATCGGACCGATGGTATCTGAAATATGATAGATCTTTTCATGATACGTTAACGATCCAATTGGTGTCACAGAGGCTGCTGTCCCACATGCCCCCATCTCGTCAAACGTTTCAATATCCGTGATTGGAATTTGTGTTTCTAAAATCTCTAACCCTAACTTCTCTTTGGCAAGTATTTTTAACGTGTCATTGGTAATTGATTTTAAGATGGAGGATGATTTTGGTGTGTAATAGGTATTATCTTTGATTGCAAAAAGATTGGCACCACCAAACTCATCTAAATATTGGTGGGTTGCTGGATCTAAAAATAAGGCATCTTCATACCCTTGACTTTTGGCATCAAACTGAATTTTAAGGGCACCACCATAATTGCCACCAACTTTATAAATCCCTGTGCCATTCGGTGCTGCACGGTCTTCATCGACAATTAAAAACTTACCTGCAGTATCCCCTTTAAAATAAATACCGACAGGTGCAACCACCACCCCAAAGAAATAACTTGGTGCTGGACGTAATCCTAAATTATGTCCAGTCCCAATCATAAATGGTCGTACATATAAACTCATGTTATGATCATATTCTGGAATATGGTTTACGTTTCTTTTGACGGTTTCCGTGACAGCATACATAAATTGTTCATCAGAAATTTCAGGCATCATCATGCGTCGACACGACATACGAAAACGCTTGGCGTTTTCAAGTGGTCTAAAAAGATTAATCCCACCATCTTTTCTACGAAATGCTTTCATCCCCTCAAAGGCTTGTTGGCCATAGTGAAGTGAGGTTGCTGACATTTCAATGTCGATATTAGGGTTTGACGTGAAAATCGGTTCTAACCATTTGCCATCTTTATAATGTTGATGATAATAATGATCTACAATTTGAAATCCAAATGCTTTATTTGCCATGATGTCCTCCCATCATATCAGAAAGTCGCATGCTGCCTTTTCTTGTCATTTTTTTAATATATGAAACATGTCTAAACCGTAATGCGGATAAGGTTTCGTTATATGAGATATTTCTTACAGGTTCATATCCAAGTGTGCCTAAGTATTCAAAGCCAGCATCTCTTCTGATTTCAAGTTTCTGACCATGTGATTTAGGAAATAAGATCCATAAAAGACCGTCTTGTTTAAGTGAAGATAGATGAACATCTATTTTTTCTTTTAACATCGAGGTCGTGTCGACATAAAGTAATACGGCATCATATTTGTCTTGTTTATTAAAGTTTATGTGAAGTTTTTCATCGTAAAAAACAGACATCGACTCTTTAATTTGAAGTTTTTTTAGTGTGTCATTCATATGATTTCACCATATAAAGAAAATTGATTGAGATAATGATTCTTAATGTCTTGTTTTGATAATGTATAACTGTTAAATGTATGGATGTGATCTTCAAGAATTCTTACGTTGTATCCGAGAAAATGACCGGTTTTAATGGTTGCATCCACACAATATTCAATTTGATACCCGCAAATATCAATGGTATCGATGTTGTGATGTTGTAAGATTTCATGAAGTGACGTTTCATAAAATGCACTATGATGATACTTGGTAATCACTTGATGATTCACAAGATTTAATTGATGGTGGAATTGTGACGTCGGTTCATTGGGATCAAATTCAGACCCTATTTCTAAGTGTCTAATATAATAAACATGGTCAGTAGGATATGTTGAAATCACGTCATTGATTAATGCAATTGTCTCATTGACTGATTCATCTTGACTTAAACGCAAAGCTTCTTGTATATCAATCACAAGTAATGCTTGTTTCATCTTATCTCCTTAATACTATTATACATGAGAAACACATGTTCATAAAAGATCATACCGTAATGTATATAAAGAGGATGTATCCGGATAGTTTTTAATTTCTCCAATAACATGAAATCCGAGCGTTTCATAAAAAGGTTTTGCTTGAAAAGAAAATGTCTTAAGTAAAATAAATGCCAATGACTTTTCTTTGGCATATGCAATCACTTTTTTCATGACTTTTGTCCCATATCCAAGCCGCCTATATGAAGATTCAATAAAAAAATCATCGATTTCTAAACATGACCAATACATGCGACCTGTGAGTCCACCAATACACTTATCGTCTTCAAACAATTGTATTTGAATATAGGTGATATATCCTACTTGTCTTGAAGCGAGATGTGAGGGTGACATGATATTATTCATCGCTTTTATTTTATCTTTTAAATATGTTCGAAATTCTTGATTTTCTTTTTCTTGTATCGTTATATCCATACATCCCTACTTTTTTAATGTGAGTAATGTCACGGATTCGACTTGTGCCGTCTGTGGAAACATATCAAATGGAATCACTTTTTTAATATCATAAATCTTACTTAATTGATTTAAGTCTTTGGCAAGTGTCGATGGATTACATGATCCGTAAATGATTTTTTTAGGTTTAATCTTAGACATTAAATAGATCATTTTATCCCCTAATCCTGTTCTTGGTGGGTCAAAAAAGATCACATCAATCTTTTCTTTCATCTGTTTCATGACTGAAAACGCATCTCCTGTAATGACTTTGATGTTCGAGATGTTGTTATTTGAAAGGGACACTCTTGCATTTTCTGCTGCTTTTGGATTGATTTCAATGGCAATCCCTTTTTTAACAAAACGAGACGCCATATGTGAAATGGTTGCGAGTCCTGCATACCCATCAACGATCATATCGGTATGTTTTAATTTGGCAAGTTCTAACATCGTTTCATAAAAATCAACCGCAACCCCACTATTGAGTTGAAAAAATGATTGGGGGTAAAGTTCATATGTAAACCCTGCAAGTTGTGTTTGGATGGTTTCTTTTCCGTAAATACATGTTGTTGTTTCATTGACATACGTTTGATTTTTAGCATCGGTATCAATGGTTGTATACATGGAGACGATATCGGTATTCAGTTTTAAAAGTTCTCTTACAAGGACCGTTAAAGGATCTTTTTTCGTTAAGACAAAAACCATTTGAAGTTCGTCTGTATCTTGACCCACACGGACCATTAACCCTTTAATCAGACCTGATTTTTTTGCAGGTAGATACGCCTTTATATGATGTTTATCCATCAGTTCGACGGTTTGACTCATCACTTTATTGATGAGTGGATGTTGAACTGGACATGAATGAATGGTTAAGACTTGATTGGAGTTACGTCTAAATAAACCAAAACGTGCTTGGCCTTTCACTTCTCGAATCGGAAGTTGTGCTTTATTACGATAACCATTTTCTTTTCTAGATCCGACCATGTCGTCAATACGTCTGTCATCAAGTTTTTTATCCATATATTTAAATAACGACTGCACGAGATGTTCTTTTTTATAATGGAGTTGAGAGCTATACTTCATGTGTTGGGTATCACAGCCACCACACATCTCAAAATACTTACAAAAAGGCACCACACGATCTTTAGAGTGTCTTTCAATGGTAAGAAGTTCTGCTTTAATATACGTATTGGTTTCTAAGATGGGTTTAACGGTTACAGTTTCATCTGGAATCGTTCGGTCAACAAAAACAGGCTTTTTATAGTAAAACCCAATGCCTTCTCCGTTGACGCCTAATCGTTTAATGTCTAATTTCATATGGTCCTCTTATTTCTATACATCTATTATATAGAAAAAAAAGTGCTTTCGCACTTTTATTGTTGATGTTTCATCACTTCTCTTGCAATCATGACTTCTTCATTGGTTGGAATCACATAGACTGGCACCTTTGAATCAGCTGCTGATATTCTTTGAACTTGACCTTTCACTTCATTCGCGTGATGGTCTAAGGTGATGCCTAAAGCAGAAAGACGGTTGACAATTGCTGCTCTGACGATGGGTGCATTTTCACCAATACCGGCAGTAAAACATAACATATCAAGTCCACCTAGTGTCACATAATACGATCCAATATAATCACAGACACGTTTGACTTGTACATCAAAGGCATTTTTCGCGAGTTCATCTCCTGTTTCCATTTTATCAACGATGTCTCTAGAATCCGATGAAAACCCGCCTGATAATCCAAGATACCCTGATTTTTTATTGAGTGCATCTAAGACATCATCACTGGTCATGTCAGTGTTATCTTTTAAATACGCAATGAGTGCTGGATCGACATTTCCTGAGCGTGTTCCCATTGGCACACCTTCAAGTGGGGTAAGCCCCATGGAGGTATCCATCGATTGTCCAGCGTTAACCGCACATAATGAGACACCATTACCCATATGGACAACAATGACTTTCGCTTGATCATTTTGTAATAGTTTCATGGCTTCTTGAGACACATATTGATGTGAGGTCCCGTGAAACCCATATTTTCTTACACCATATTTGGTATACCAATGATTCGGTACTGCATATAAAAATGTATCTTTTGGCATTGATTGATGAAAGGTGGTATCAAAAACAGCCACATGTTTGACATATGGCATCACATGCATAAACGCTAAAATACCAACTAAATTCGCTGGATTATGAAGCGGCGCGAGTGGTGATAATTGTTTGATATGATTAATCACCACATCATCAATTAAGGCACTTTCTTTAAAGATTTCCCCACCTTGAACGACACGGTGACCAACACCATCGATTTCTTTTAAGTCTGAAATAATATTGTGTTTTAATAGTCCTTCAATTAATAACTCAACAGCATCTTCATGATTCATGATGGGTTGTGTGACACTGACTTTACTGCCAGCAACTTTAATTGAAAACACAGCTTCTTCAAACCCGATGCGTTCAATGATTCCTGACGTTAAAACGGTCTCTTCTGGCATGACTAGCACTTGGAATTTTAATGAGGAACTTCCTGCATTGACTGATAATATGTTCATATGTACTCACTTTCTCTTTTATTGTAGCAATTTTCATCGTTTAGTTCAAAACATATTATAAAAAATTAATATAAAAATCCGTAGATGGCAATAAATTGTAAGATGGTGGCGAGGGATGTCCATAAATGCCATATAAAATGAAAATATTTATATTTCGATAACGCGTAAAAGATCACACCAAGTGAATAGGCGATGCCCCCTAATAACACAAAGATAAACGCATTTGGACTATAGTTTAAAAGTGCACCAACAAAAATGAGTGAACTCCATCCCATCAATAAATAAATAATGACATGAATGGTTGAAAACCGTTTGATCCAAATCGCTTTAAAAACAGTTCCAATGATAATTAAAAGCCACTGAATGGTAAGCATCAACACACCTAAACTCATTTGACCTATAAATGGCTCTTGAAGTTGTGGAATTAAAAGTAGTGCTGGTGCAAACGTGCCCCCAATTAAGATATAAATTGAAATATGATCCATACGCTTAAACACACTTTTTGCTTTTTGATTGGTTAATCCATGATAAAGCGTCGACATGATATATAAAAGCATGATCGACCCACCAAATAAAATCGCACCTGCATATTCTCTAATGGTTGTCGATTCTATCAGTAAAAGAATTAACGCAACAAGTCCAAATAGACCCATGATCCCGTGTGAGATGGCATTTGCAATTTCTTCACCTGTGGTTTGTTTTCGATGTTGACTCATGTTGTCTCCTTAAATTGATCTAAAAAGTCTTTGCCTTTCATGCTTTCAGGTTCATGATCAAGACACCCTGGAAAGCCGTACTGGCGCATCGCATCAAAAGCGACAATCGCAACCGCATTAGATAAGTTAATACTTCTTACTTTATCAGTGGTTGGAATTCTAAACGTATGAGATAAATTCGCGGCAAGTACCGTTTTATCAAAGCCTGTGGATTCTTTACCAAAAAGTAAATAAAGGGATTCAATCGGATTAGGATATGTGATACCTTCATAACTTTGTTTACCATATCTTGATAAAAAATAATAGGTACCTGGATTCTTTTTTACAAAATCTTCGTAATTTTTATACGTATGAAAGGTTAAGTCTTGAATATAATCAAGACCACTTCTTTTAAGTGCGGTCAGATAATTCAAACCCAAACGGTTCAATGAGATGTAAGGTTGCACCAAGTGCAACACATGTACGCATGATATTGCCTGTATTTTGAGGAATTTCTGGTTCAAATAACACAATATTAAGCATGAAGCGTCACCTGCATTTCATAACGTATTTTTGATTCATAATAAAAGCCAAACGGTAAGACCATGATATTAGAAAGCATAAGGGCATAAAAAATGGATGCATAATTGCCGTCTTCAAAGAGCAGCATCAAGAGTAACACAAGTGGAATTCTAAACGCCCATAAACGTAATAATGATAATCGCATCGTATATTTAGAGAGCCCTGCGCCATTAAATAGTCCAATAAATGTTTGAAAAATTGCCATGAACGGTTGCGTGAGTAAAAACCATAATGCAAATTCAACCCCAATTTCATAACTTCTTGATGTGTCATTGCCTAAAATGAATGCAACGACGTCTCCTCTTAAAGGAATCATGATGGCCATCCCTAATAACATGATACCAAGAGAAAGACGTCGTGTTAAAATATATGACCGTTTTGCACGCACTTCATTTTTTTGACCAATATTCATGCCAACATATGTCGCATTCACATTGGATAATGCAATGACTGGATATAAAAGTAATGTTGTAAATCGCGCGCCAAGTCCAAATCCAGTGGAGACTTCAACACCATAACTTAAGACTAAACTTTGAATGATAATAAATCCAAATGCGGTCATGCCTTGTCCAAAGGATGCCGGTAATGCAAACCGAATGACATCTTCAATGGTTTGATGATCAATGGTCATATCTTTAAATGCAATTCGAATATGCTTTTTTGACCCAAATAAATCAAAAAAGATAAAAGGTGTGATGATCGCATTTGCGAGGACGGTTGCATAAGCTGCGCCTGCAATCCCCATCTCAAATACCGCGATAAAGACACCTGTAAATATCATATTGAGAATAATGGCGATGACATTGAGTAACACGGGTTTTAATGTTTCACCTTGCGCTTGACGAATGGCTTGATAAATTAAAAACGGAAAAATAAAAAGTAAATCAAAACTTCGTATCAAAAAATACTCAGAGGCAAACGCTAATCCAATGCCTTCTGCTCCCATGGCGCGCGCGATGAGATGTGCATCAAAAAATACATCACTCACACCAACGAGTAAAAGAACAATGAACACTGATATCAACACGCCAATTAGCATCAGTCTTGAGGCGTATTTTTTAGCAAGATCAAATCGATCTGCCCCAATATATTGACTCACGATTGCGACGGCACCAACACTGAGTCCAATACCAATCGATAAAAATAAAAAGTTGACTGGAAAATAGATATTAATCGCAGATAACGCGGAATCAAGTTCTAATTGCGTATAGCCTTTCATCCTCGCAACAAAAATCGCATCCACTAGATCATGGAGCGATTTTAAAACGTTATTTAAGAAGATCGGAATTGAAAGTAAAATCAGACCTTTTAAGATGCTTTTGTCATGTAAAACAAGATGCATATTTTTAGACATTATTTTTGATATCTTTCAATCAGTGCTTGTTTTAAATCATATAAATCTTTCGAATAATCCACATAGTAACCATGAGGATTTTCTAGGCGACGTACTTCAATATAAATACATTCTAATGCTTCTTTGCGGAATGCTTTAATGTCATGAACGGTCGGTAATGTGTAAACAAGCTCACCTTGTTTATAAATGGGATGGAGTAAAGGTTTGATCTCATAGTTTTCTATCCATTGTTTCTTAAATGGATAAATGGGATCAAATAATAAATACGGTTTTGAAGCATCGATCACGTCATCAAATAACGTGATCACATCTGCTTTTGCAGTCCCGTTTTGGAAAAAGCGATACACTTGTTTAAATCCTGGTAATGTTGTTTTTGCTGGATTATCAGATAATTTAATTTTAGGTTCTAATCTTCCATTTTCTTCAATCGCAACAAGTTTAAAGACACCACCAAAAACAGACTCACTTTTTGCAGTAACTAAGCGTTCTCCCACACCAAATGCATCAATTTTAGCACCTTGACTGATAAGATCACGAATCAAAAACTCATCTAAAGAATTAGAAACCGTGATGGTTGTATCAACAAGCCCTGCTTCATCTAACATGATTCGTGCTTGTTTTGATAAATAGGCTAAATCCCCACTATCAAGTCGAATCCCTTTTAAAGATTTACCAAGCGGTTTTAATATCTCTTCATGAATTTTAATGGCATTTGGGACACCTGATTTTAATGTATGATAGGTATCGACGAGTAAGACACAATTGTTTGGATATGTATTGGCATAGGCTTTAAACGCATCATATTCGGTTTCAAAACTTTGAATGAACGCATGTGCCATCGTACCAAGTGCAGGGATTTGATACATAAAATCGGCATAGGTATTCGATGTGCCTACTGCACCAGCAATATAAGCTGCTCTTGCACCGAAGATAGAAGCATCATAACCATGCGCGCGTCTTGCACCAAACTCTAAAACGGCACGACCTTGTGCTGCATGTACAATACGCGATGCCTTCGTCGCAATTAAACTTTGATGGTTAATCGTGAGTAATACCATCGTTTCAATGAGCTGGCATTCTATAATAGGTCCTTTAATGACCATAATCGGTTCATTCGGGAAGATGGGCGTCCCTTCTCTCATGGAATAGACATCACAACTAAATTTGAATGTTTTTAAATATGTTAGAAATCTTTCATCAAATATATTTTTACTTCTTAAATATGT
The DNA here is from genome assembly GCA_965657915.1 of Acholeplasmataceae bacterium. GTDB lineage: Bacteria > Bacillota_I > Bacilli_A > Acholeplasmatales > Acholeplasmataceae > UBA8290. The sequence goes on from CBFHPN010000004.1 coordinate 9,860, forward strand.
GAGTTCTTCTTCATTAAACGATAATTTTTCTAAGTAATCAATCACTTGTTCAAGTCCAGCAAAGATCGCATAGCCACCGTCATCTGGAACAGATCGAAAAAACACATCAAAAACTGCTTGTGTGTGCTCTTTCCCGTTCACAAAATAGCCATTCGCCATTGTGAGTTCATAAAAATCCATTAGTAAATTAAGTTCACGCATGATAAGCTCCTTAGCATGTTTTATTGTATCATAATACGTATGATTTTGATACAATAGTGATGAGGTTTAACATGATTATATTGCTCTCACCAGCCAAAACAATGAATTTAAAATATCCTAAAGATCATTTTAATTGTAGCTTTAAAGACGATGCTATAAAACTAAGGTCATCTTTGACGTCGATGTCAGTCAAACGTCTCATGACTTTTTTTAATATTTCTAAAGATGTTGCGCTCAAAACATATGATTATTATCATAGTGAACATACATATGTCACATATGACATGTTTGATGGCATTGGGTATCGAATTTTAAAACAGTTATCGCCTAAAATCCCAAAAAACATCTATGCCTTGTCTGGGTTATATGGACTTCTTCATCTATCAGATACCATCTATCCATACAGGCTTGATTTAAAACATCCTAAAAAGGGATCACTTGTTACATATTGGCGTCAAAAACTATATGAAAAGTTAAAAGATGAAGATATGATTATTTCCTGTTTATCGTCAGAATATGACGTTTTACTTGATGAAAGACTTCATGTGATTCATGTAGAGATTTATAAAGACAATAAAAAAGCACCAAGTGTCGATGCTAAAAAAGTACGTGCAGCATTTTCGGTTCATTTAGATACATATGGTATGAACGATATTACTTCGTTTGAATTTATGAATTATCAAGTAATAAGAGAAACAAATACAATAATTCACATTGAATATATTAAAAAAAGCACGTAAGTGCTTTTTAATTTCTAAAGAATCCTAATATACCAAGTATGGATCCAAGTGCAATTAAATCATAACCAATCAAGAAACTATAGTTTTTAATATATGTATATATATTTGCTGGTATAAACGAATCGATGAGAACAACTTTTGCAAATTCAACAAATAATGCAATGAGTAAAATATCAACACCAATTCTTACAACTGATAAACTTACACGTTTTGGCTTTTTAAAAGCAAGGAATACAGTCATTAAAACAAAAGAAACAAATACTGTTAACAAACCGACAAATTCATGTAATGACAGCAGCCGTTCTAAAAGTGGATCCATGACCTCAAAAATGGCATTTAAGAATGTAGGTCTGATAAGGTCCATATAACTGATGAATAACATTTCTTCTGATAACATTATGATATAACTTAATAACAATGAAACTGTAAAGATTACTTTAAATAAAACTGATTTTGAGACTGTCCAACTAAATAACAATAGGCCAACAATCAAAAGGCTAATGATATAAAAGGTATCGCCTAATATTTCAACAGAAGCGATGATATCTTGGATGGGTTGTAATAAAGGTCTAAGTGCATCCATGAGAATGAATTCGACTTGTGTTTCAAAAATCAAATGCATTAAAAATAATGAGAACACGACAAACATGATGACAAAACTTAATGTGCGTAGAAATTTTGTAAAAGATGACGTTTGATTTTTATTTAAGACTTGTTGAATTTGAACAACTTGTTGTTTTTTCATATCGACACCTTTTCCTTACAATTTATTTTATCATATTCAAACGAAAAAAAAAGTCTCATGACGAGACTTTTACACAATGTCATTTAATACGTTAAAA
>CBFHPN010000004.1:11741-127308 GCA_965657915.1 Acholeplasmataceae bacterium
GATTTATTTTATCATATTCAAACGAAAAAAAAAGTCTCATGATGAGACTTTTACACAATGTCATTTAATACGTTAAAATCACCTTCAATAATTGATCCTTTTTTTCTAAGAAATAAATCCACTGCATACACTAAACCAAGACCTAAAACAACAATCAAACCAATGGACATGAAAGCGTTAAGGCTATAATCCATTGCAAACAATGTTTGAAGTGGACCTACTAAACCTGCTGTACCCATGCCAGCGCCATAAGGCGTTGTTTCGATGTTAAATAATAACACAACGATTGGTGCAATGATCGCGGATGCGATGATTGTAGGCAACCAAATCACTGGTTTTCTTAAAATGTTTTTAAATTGTAACATTGACGTACCAAACGCAATCGATAATACCATACCTAACGAATTATCTTTTCTAGATTGAAATGAAAAACCAATCATTTGAATCATTGTTCCAACAACCGCTGCACCACCGGCAATCCCAGACAATTGTATGGTAATGGCGATCGCTGCAGATGAAAGTGGCGATGTTAATAACATTCCCATTGATACTGCAATAATAATACTCATTGGGAGTGGTGCTACTGTTGTTGCACCATTAATAAATGATTTGATCGCTTCAATGAATTCAAAGAGTGGTGCACTATAAACAAGTGTCGATAACGTCGCAATAACCACTGCAGTTAATGGAATTAATAAAATGTCAATTGGCGTTTTCTTTTTTAATATCACATTCATGAGTAATAGTGTTGTAATCACAACAAAATACACAGTAAGAGGTTCGTTATATACAGGTGTTGGTCCGTCGATGTTTGCGATTTGTATTCCAGACGTAAATGTCACACGGAATGACGTCGCAATACCACCAACGATTGCTGTCGTCACTAATTTGATACCTTCAAATTTAAGTGCAATACCGATCCCTAAACCAATGCCAGCTCCCATTAATAATGACAACGTATAATAAATTGGATTTGTTAAAAAGGTAATGCCTAACAATTTCCCTATTTGATCGATAATGACACCGACAATTAAGGTTGAAAACAACCCATAGGTCATCCCGTTCATTGTTTTCATTGCAAATGCTTGTACTTGTTTCATCTTATTCTCCTATTCACCTTAAAAGGTGGTCCCCGCGGCCGGACTCGAACCAGCACGGATTGCTCCACCAGATTTTGAGTCTGGCACGTCTACCAATTTCATCACGCGGGGATAAATCACATATAATCTAACACATCAATGCCCAAAAGTCTCATACTTTGATTTAAAATCTCTCGTGATGCTTCAACTAAACTCAACATCATTTGTGATGTTTTGATGTCGTCAGTAATCATTTTCTGTTGACCATACCAAGAATTAAACGTTTGACTTAAATTCAATGCATATCGTGCGATGATACTTGGTTGAAATGAAGATCGTGCACGTATCAATGTATCTTCAAATTGATTTAACACCATCGATAAGGCCATTGCATGATCACTTGTGATGTCAACTTCTTCATGAACTTCAGGTTCTAACTGTCTCAGTAATGCTGCCATTCGAACACTCGTGTATTGTATATAGGGTCCGGTTTGACCTTCAAATTTTAACATGTTTGATAAATTAAATTCAATGTTTAAATGCTTTTCATTTTTTAAATCATTAAAGATAATTGCACCCACAGCCACTGATTGTGCCACTTGATCTTTATGCTCTAATTGCGGGTTTTTCTCTTCAATCGCCTGTTTTGATAACGCAATCGCCTCATCGAAAACAGCTTGAAGTGTATGGACGCCACCTTTACGGGTTGACATCTTCTTACCATCTTGTAAGACCAATCCAAAATTAACATGTTCAATGCGAATCTTATATCCCATTTGATCTAATACACGTTGCAGTTGTTTAAAATGTAATGCTTGTTCATTCCCAACAACATATAAAATGGTGGATGCTTTAAAATGCTTATGACGGTAAATTGCAGCTGCAACATCTCGTGTCATATAAAGCGTTGAGCCATCTTTTTTCTTAATGAGTGCTGGCGGCATGTCATCACCTAAAGGAATGATCATGGCATCGTCATCTAAAACAAGCAACCCTTTATCTTCCATTTCTTTAACAGCATCTGCCATATAGGATTCATAAAATGATTCCCCTATGACATGATCAAAATCAACATTTAATAACTTATAATAATACTCAAATTCTTTTAAACTTAAATCTTTAAAAAGTTGCCATAATTCAAGATAGGTTGGATTTCCATTTTCAAGTTCTAAAAAGATTTTTCTCGCGTCATCAGCTAACGATGGATTTACCTTTTCTTCATCATGAAATTGAACATAAAGTTCCTGTAGTTTTTCGATTGGTGCATCATCTAACATGCCTTCATATCCGTAATGAAGATATGCATAAATCATTTTACCAAATTGTGTTCCCCAATCTCCTAAATGATTAATGCCTTCAACATCATCCCCTAAAAATCGAAATAAACGTCGTAATGCAGCACCAATCACAGTGGATCGAATATGTCCAACTGAAAAACGTTTCGCAATGTTTGGTGACGAATAATCAATGACAATGACTTCTTTTTCTTTTTGATCATTGATATAGAGATGATGTCGTATGGCGTCAATCGTTTGATAAATAAATTGTTGCTGATGGATATATACGTTTAAGAATCCGCGTTCAAATGACACACTTTCAATGCCTTCTATGTGATTGAGTGGTGCTTCAAGTTGCTGAAAGACTTCTTGTGGTGATAACCCTTTTTCTTTTGATAATTGAAAAAGAGGACACGCGAGTTGCGCATCACCTTTTTTAGCATATTCAATGGTGATAGAATAGGAAAACACATCGAAAATGACATTTTCGACATGTTTTTTAAGGGTTTGTAATATCATTATTCGACTTGATCTTTAATTGCAGTAAAGAAGTTTTTAACTTGTCTTTCAATGGTGACACCTTCAGTTGGCGCTTGATATCTTGCGATGATCTCACCATCTAAAAATGCAATAATTTGAGGCGTCGTTCTTGTAATATCTGGAAATGCTTCTAAAAAGGCATTACGGTCTCTTGTTGCTGCTGCACCGACAAAATCTTCATAGTAGTAAATATTGGGTGTCAATGTTTCCATACCTTCTGAAAAGAAATAATCTGAAACCGTACCAATTGTTTGTACACAAGCAGGACACTGAGGACTACCGATATATAAAATAAAAAGTTCACCAGAATTAATACGAGCTTCTAATCCTTCATTAAAAAGTGATCCATCATACGTCACTTCATAAAAAGGATGTTCCGAACTTAATTCGGCACCAACTTCTTCGTAAATATCAAAGATACGTTGTTCATTAGAACGTAATGTTAATAAAAATAAACTTAATATGACCGCAAGTACAACACCGATTCCAATAAGGACTTCTTTAGGTACTTTAGGTGTTACTGTATTATAATGTTTTGCCATAAATAACCTCCAATATATTCTTTTATATTATAGCATGAAGCCTTATTTTTTAGGATATAAATCATTAAAAACTTGATTTAAATGCAAGAGATATGTCTCTTGCGAAAAAATGTCATTTAAATTTTTATGGATGGGTTTGAAAAAATCATTTTCAAGAATAAAACCATGTAAAGGTTTTTGTTGTTGAATGGCTTGAAATGATGCTTTTTGAATATGTTCATAACTTTCAATACGATCTAATGTTGCATCAATACAGAGATGTAACAACCGTTGAGAAAATGTTGTTTGATATGTCTGATCGATGTGCTGTTGCATATGATCTTCAAAAATAACTAAGTCTTGAATGAGTCCATTCGTTTTGATGAGCATGGTTTCTAAAACACTGAAGGCATCTTCTAACATCACACGTTCAACAGAAGAATGAGAAATGTCTCTTTCATGCCATAACGCAATATTTTCCATTGCCATTGTGACGTATCCACGAAGCATTCTTGATAAACCAGTCAAGTTTTCGCTTGTGATCGGATTTTTTTTATGTGGCATCGCTGATGACCCTTTTTGTTTTGATGAAAACCCTTCTGACACTTCGTTCACATCTGATCTAGATAATAGTCTAATATCTAGTACAAAATCTTCAATAACAGAGGCTATGATTGACATTTGACTGATCATTGCAGCATGTTTGTCACGCGCAAGTACTTGTGTAGAAAGTCTTTGAACATCTAATTTTAGAATATCTGCAACCAAGCGTTCATGTTCGATTGGTAATATTGAATAATGGCCAACTGCCCCACTTAATTTCACTTGTAAGAGACCTTCGAGCGATGCACAAAATCTCAAATTCGCACGATTTAAATCTTCATAAAATCGTAAATATCGTAAACCAAGTGTTGACATTTCCGCAAACATCCCATGCGTTCTAGCCATCATCGGTGTATTTTGATATTTTTTTGCATGTTCTAAAATCGTTGTTAAGAGGGTTTTCATGTGCTCAGCAATTAATGTTGAAGCATCTTTTAAGATCAGTGATTGTGCACTATCCACAACATCTGTTGATGTTAAACCGTAATGAAAATAACGTTTGGCATCATTAAATTGTGCCATCATACTTTCAACAAACGCTAATACATCATGTTTAAGCACACGTTCTCTTTCGACGATATCTTGAAGGTTAATATGTCCACTTAATAATTCCTGTTTAATACCCTCTTGAATGATACCACGTTGAAAAAGTGCTTCAATCGATGCTTCTTCAACGCTTAACATCTTTTCATAGCGATTTTCTAATGAAAATATTGACTTCATTTTTTTACTTTGGTAACGTTCAATCACGTGAGACCTCCCACATATTTTCTAATTGAATGGTTTGTTCACGCTTTGGTCCCACCGATACATATGCAATTTTTGCTTGAAGCGCGTTTTCGATATATGTAACATACGCTTTTGCGGCTTCAGGCAAGTCATGATAATTTGTGATTTGAGAGATATCTTCTTTAAAAGAAGGTAACGTATCATAAATCGGTTTGACACGTGATAAATCATCAATATGAGCAGGGACTTCATCGATGATATGCCCATCTAATTCATATGCTGTACACACTTTAATTGCATCCATTTCAGACATGACGTCAAGTAATGTGATCGCAAAATGTGTGATACCACTGACTCTTACCGCATGGTTTAATGACACTAAATCTAAATACCCGATGCGTCTTGGTCTTCCTGTCGTGACGCCATATTCATGAGCAACTTCTCTAATTTGATGTGCAAGTTCAGTATGAATTTCTGTAGGAAATGGTCCTTCACCAACACGCGTGGAATACGCTTTAATGATGCCGAGTGCACCTTGCAGTAACCATGGTGCCATCCCAACTTGAGAAGGAATTCCAGAAACAGAAGGTGATGACGATGTCACATATGGATATGTCCCATGTGCAATATCAAGCATCACACCTTGAGCACCTTCAAACAACACCGTTTTATGTTCTTTAATCGCATCATCTAAATATTTAGAAACATCAATCATATGCGGAATTAACGCTAAAATTTCTTTTTCAAATTGATTGTAATAAGCCTTTGCATCAAAGTCAATCTCATGTAATGCTGCAAGTGCATTGGCTTCTGTAATAAATCTTTCTTTATTTAAGAGTGACGATACACGTAACCCTTGTCTGTTTATTTTATCGCTATATGAAGGTCCGATACCTTTTTTAGTCGTTCCGATATGCTGTGTTTCTTCTTTTTTGGCATCTAAAATCTTATGAAAAGGTAAAATTAAATGTGCACGATTAGAAACTTTAATGGTTGCGTCGGGAAATGGTTTTTTTTCATTGAAAAGTGTTTCTAAATTAATGACCATCCCTGGTCCTAAAATGGAAATGACATGTGGATGAATGACACCAGATGGTAAAATATGAAGATCATATGTGTACGATTCAAATTTCACAGTGTGACCGGCATTATCACCGCCTTGATAACGTACAATAAGATCTGCTTCTTTTGCAAGCACATCTGTCATTTTTCCTTTTCCTTCATCGCCCCATTGAAGTCCAACAATTGCAATTCTTTTCATGATTTACCTCACATATTTAACGTCATTATTGTAGCATAAAAACAAGCCATTCACAATGTAAGTATTTATAGTATAATAAATCAAGGAGTCACGTATGAACATTATTTTTGTATCTTCTGAAGTTTATCCATTTCAAAAACATGGTGGACTTGCAGATATATCCGCTTCATTACCAAAAACACTCAGTCAAAAAGGTCTTCATGTAAAAACCATTTTACCTCTTTATGAAGACGATGAATTTCAAAACGCCTATCAACTTTTTAAAACGAAAACCATACAATTTGGTCAAGAAAGTATCGAAACCTCTTACTATCAATACACCTTTGAAGATCACGATTATATTTTTGTAAAAAATAGTTTATTATCCGCACTCGATCCGAATGAAACATTTTTAACGTATGTGATGTTTAATGTGTCGGTGCTTTCGATTTTAAAGGATTTAGGGGATCCTGTAGACATTTTACATATTAACGATTGGCATACATCGTTGATTCCTTTTTTATTGGATTCCATGTTTCGATCCAATGATCCTTTTTATGAAAACATTAAAACATTACTTACGATTCATAATTTAGAGCGTCAAGGACAATTTGATCGCCATTATGAAACCTATTTACCGTATAAAAACTTCACCTATATCCTTGATGGACGGATCAATTTCTTAAAAACAGGCATCATGCGTGCCAACTATATTAATACCGTCTCAAAAACATACAAACAAGAAATTTTATTACGGTTTTATGGGTTTGATTTAGACAGTGCTTTAAAAGCGAGACAAGATCATTTAGAAGGCATTTTAAATGGATTTGATCATCACTTATATGATCCAACTACGTCTAAGACACTTTTTATTAATTATGATTTAGATACGTATGAAACAGGTAAAGCCATCAATAAAACAAAATTTTTAGCCTCACTTCATTTAAAAGATGATACCATTCCTCTGATGTTATTTAATGGCCGCTTAGGTCGTCAAAAAGGAATTGATATCATGAAATCTTCTCTTGAAGATGCCCTTTCTAATGCATCCATTAATTTAGTAATTGTTGGAGAAGGTGACGCGAAATATGAAGCATATTTTAAAGAGTTAGAAAGAACATATAAAGATCATGTGTATTTTTTTGAAGGGTTTGATCAAATGTTTTCTGAAAAAGCATATGCTGCTTCTGATTTTTTCTTACTTCCTAGTTTATTTGAACCTTCTGGACTCAATCATTTGATTGCGATGCGATATGGATCACTGCCAATTGTAAGAGAAACAGGTGGACTTAAAGATACCGTCTTTAGTCAAGGACCTAAACATAACGGATTTACATTTGTCAACTATGATGAACAAGAATTTCAAGAGGTATTTTTAAAAGCAATCTCATATTATCATGAAAAAAATCCTTTAATCCATGAAAAAATCACACATGCGATGCAAGTCACGTCACATTTAGAAGATATGGCTGAACATTATATGGCGTTATATCAAAAAGTAATGGATGAAGAATAAAAAAAAGCACATCGTGTGCTTTTTTATTTAGATTCTAACATTGTTTTTAAATCAGGGTTCATTTTTTTCTGCTGAATGGCGTCGATTTCTAACTTATATGGTGCGTGCGTATTGACATATGGTGTTTCAAGTATTTTAATGATGTCTTGAAAATCTTCATCATATAAAATTTCTAGTAACGCATCAAACCCAATAAACCCAAAACCTAAGTTTTCATGACGATCTTTGGCCGCACCTAATTCATTTTTTGAATCATTAATGTGTAATACTTTCAATCGGTCTAATCCAATGATGTCACTAAAGGCTTTTTTGACACCTTTAAAATCATGTTTGATATCATAACCTGCATCATGTGTATGGCACGTATCAAAACAAATACTGATGCGTTCATGATGATTCGCAAGTGCAATAATATCTCGTAATTCTTCAAATGTTTTACCGACTTCGTTACCTTTACCTGCCATCGTTTCAAGTGCAATACGAACATCTAAATCTTTTGTATTTTCAAAAACTTCAAGTAATCCTTCAGCAATCCATTTTTTTGCTTGTTCACGATCTTTCCCAACTGCTGAACCAGGATGTAGTACCATGTCTTTAACACCTAAGGCATGTGTACGCATGACTTCTTTTGTTAAAAAAGATTTGGCGAATGCACGTTTTTCTTCATCTGGATTCGCTAAGTTGATGATATACGGCGCATGCACAACGACATTATGTTGATCAAAACCGTGTTCTTTCATATACGCATAGGCTTCTTCAATTAAAAATTGATCCATGGGTTTACGAATTGTGTTTTGAGGTGCCCCTGTATACACCATCATGGCCGTTGCGCCATATGATAACGCCTCTTTGACCGCACCTAAATACATGTCTGGTCCTGATAGACCAACGTGTGAGCCTAGTTTCATTATTTTTTACCTCTTAATGCTCTCATTTTTTTCTTATAGTTTGGCTTGACTTGTTTTGGTTTTTTATGTGTCATCACGACATGTTCTTCTTGTTTTCTGACGCGTCTTAACACAATTTCACCTTTTTTTACAGTTGCTTTTTTAAGTGGATACCCTTGATCGATGAGTTTTACAATGGCTTCTCTTTCTCGTTGGTGATACAGTGTAATCGCAATCCCTGATTGTCCCATACGTCCTGTTCTTCCTACACGGTGCATCCAAAAGCTTAGTGGTCTAGGAATATCATAACTAATGACATGTGACACTGTCAAATCAATCCCTCGTGCCATGACATCTGACGTCACGACCCATTCAAATTCTAATGCTTGAATCCGTTTCATTTTTTGAAGACGGAACTTTGCGGTATCTTTTGATGAAATTGAGATCACTTTTGCAACGGTTCCTAATGCTTTTTCAATGGCGTCGATATCTTCTTTTTTTGAAACAAAAATAAGACCTAAATAAGGCTTAATTTGTGTAACAATATGTTTGAGTTGATCTAACTTTTGATCAATCGATGCTTCAATTGCGTAATATTGTATGTTAGGTGTTAATGCTTTTGTCTCTGAAACAAGTTGATAATTACCAAAGTATTTATGAATAACAGGTTTCATTGTATTTGATAACGATGCTGAATAGAGATGCAATCTTTCAAAATTGGTTTTTCTAAGTACTTTTTCGATATCCGTTAAAAAATCAGTTTCAAAAAACATATCCGCTTCATCAAAAATGATCTCTTTAACAAATTTTGTTGATAAATGATACGTTTCAATGAGTGCTAGTAATTTATGCGGTGTTGTAATTAAAACATGGGGTGGATTTGAAACCACTTTATGAAGCGTTTGCTCATAATCTTGACCAATCACTTTTTTAAGTTTAATCGTTGGTCGAAGTGATGATAACATATTGTGAACTTGATGAATGAGTTCTTGAGTTGGCAGTAAAATAATCACTTGAACATCTGCTAAATTCGATTTGATATGATCAATGACTGGAATCCCATATGCAAGTGTTTTACCAGTTCCTGTTGGTGCAACACCAACGATATTTGCTTTCTTTTGATATGCAAAAAAAGACGCCTTTTGAATGGGCGTGAAGTCTTTAAAACCAAGTTGTTCTAAATAGTTTTCATACATATCGTCACCACAAAGATTATACCACAATTCAGAACACTTATGGATGTTCGTGAAACAAATGATACGTAAACAAATTAAAAGGTGTATGATCTTCATCCAAATTCGATACATAAACACCAATTAAGCGTATTGGTGTATGATCATAATGTTTCATAAACAAGTCTTTAATTGCTTCTTTAATGACATTGAGGTCTTGCGTTGGTTTACTGAGCGTCAATGATTTTGTTTGAAGTTTAAATGTATGTGTTTTAAGTTTATAACCGATGGTTTTAGCAAATAGCTGATGCTTGTTGAGTTTGTCAACAATGTCATCTATTAAAGGATCCATCATGTCAATGATCATCTCCTCAATCTCAATATCATAATTTAATGTTGTTTCTTGTGAGATCGATTTTGGTTTTGAATATTGATCATCGATGACATTTGTTGAATTTCCGTAAAGATGTAACAAAAAACTTTGATAGTGATCGTCTGACATATACTGGAGAATCTTATCATGGTTTTCTTTTCGTGTAAAATCACCAATGGTTAAGATGCCTTCCTCGATGAGTTTAGGAAATGTTTTACGCCCTAATCCGTATAAATCCTGGATGGGAAGTGGAAAAAGTTTATCCACAATGTCTCTTTTTCTTACAATCGTGATACCCAGAGGTTTTTTAATATCAGAGGCCATTTTTGCTAAAAACAACGTTGGTGCAATCCCAATTGAATTCGGTAATTGATAGACTTCATTGAGTGTCTTTTGAATGGTTTTCGCAACTTCAATAGGATGATCGTGGTGGGTCATATCTAAATATGCTTCATCAATAGAAGCTTTCATCATCAGTGGCGTCCATGTTTTTAAGTAGTCAAAAAAACGTTTAGAATGTTTTTTGTATAAGTCAAATTGTGTTGGCGCAACAAGGACATGTGGATATAAATCAAATGCATCTTTGACATTCATGCCACTTCGTATCCCATATTTGCGTGCTTCATAAGAGGCCGTTAAAACAACACCTCTTTTTGTAACTGCACTGCCACCCACAATAAACGCTTTACCCTTTAAATAAGGGTCTTCTATCAATTGACAGCTTGCATAAAATGCATTAAGATCGATATGAAATATCACTTTTGTTTTGTTTTTCATCATTAAACTTTCACTTTTGATTGGTTTGTTGTATAATATGAAGTGAATTTGAGGTGAAGCATATGGCTAAAAATAAATCAATCACACATAATCAACCTGAAGAAAAAAAACATTATAAAATGCCTTTTGAAACATGGTGGGGAAAAATCCTTATTTGGACGTTATTCGTTGGCATGGTTGGTGGTGTTTTACTAAGTTTCATCGTTGCGATTATAAGTGGACAAGCTTAAGGCTTGTCTTTTTTTTGCACTAAAAGCATTTTTGCTTGTTCAATCGCATATGTACTCATCGTTTCATCTGATAACATCGATGCAATTTCTTTAACACGTGCATCGTGATCTAACGTTTCAACAAAGGTTTGTATACGACCATCAATGTTCTTTTTATAGACTTTAAGTTGTGTATGTGCTTTTGCAGCAACTTGAGGAACATGTGTGATGACAATCACTTGCATCGATTCACTGAGCTTTGCCATTTGATTTGCAACTTTAGAGGCTGTTTTCCCACTAATCCCTGTATCAATTTCATCTAAAATTAACATGGAAACATGTTGGTGTAATGCTTGAAGTGCTTTAAACGCAAACATAAAACGAGAGCGTTCTCCTCCAGAAGCGACTTTGTGTAATGGTTTAAGTGGTTCACCTTCATTTAATGAAATATAAAATAACACATCATCCATGCCTGATTCTAACATCTCAGAGGTGGATTCAATTTTAATATCAAACGATACATGCGGCAAATCTAATTCTAATAAGCGTTCGATTAAGGCGTTCATGATGACATGCGCCACTTTTTTACGTTGATCTGATAACGTTTTGGCTTCTTTTAAAACAAGCGCTTTTTTATTTGCAATGTCTTGATCTAATGTTTCGATTAACGCATCAAAATGATCAAACGTCTCCATTTCAAGTTTCAAATCAGCTACGTACTGAATGAGTTCAGGCAAGGATTTTTGATATTTCTGTTGAATTTTGATCAACTCAAATTCTCTTTGTTGAAGCGTTTCAAATGCGTTTGGATCAAAATCTAGCGACTCAATTTCTGATAAAATGGTGGATTTCATATCATCTAATTCATAATAAAAACTTGACATCGTCTCACTCATGGCTTCAAACGATTGCATATATTTAGATAATGCCTCGATTTCTTGTTTGATTTGAAACACATGCGTCATGACATCTGAATCTTCAAAAAGTGCCTTTAATTGATTAAAATGTGAGGAAATCGCATCATAATGTTTTAATTGATGTATCTCATCTTGAATCTGTTTAAGTTCATCTTCTTTAAGATTGAGTGCTTCTAATTCTTGAATCTGAAAACGCAAGATATCATCTTGCTTTTGTTTGGTTTCATGAACATGGATGACATGTTGTTTCTTTTTGATCGCGTCATCATATGAAGATTTTGCAAATAAATAATTTGTGTGTAATGGTTCAATATGTTGATGATCAAATGCATCTAACATATGGACATATGATTTAGGATCAATCAGCTCAAATAAATCATCTTGATCATGGATATGACCGAGTTTAGAAGCGACGTCTCTTATTTTTTGAAGTGTGACGATATCACCATTGAGTTTCATTTGATTTTTTGATGTATTAGATAGTCTTCTTTCAATCGTGACGGTCTCATTTTCTAATTCAAAAGAACCAAAAACAATCGCCTCATCAAAACCATGACGAATCATATCTTGATCGCTTCTTTTTCCAAATAACAGTTGAAGTGATTCAAGTACCATGGACTTTCCAGCACCAGTTTCTCCAGTAATGGCAGTAAGTCCTTGATGAAATTCTAAGGTCATATCATCAATTAAGGCGATATGTTTGACGGTCAATCTTTTAAGCATGTGATCCTTTCATTTTTAATAAGTACAACGTTTCTTGGTTTCCTTTTTTACCTTGTATTGAAGCATCTTTAGCATCTATAATCTCAAACCCTAGATGCATCATTTCTTTTTGAACATGATTTAAAAGATGCATTCTGGTTTTTTCATCTCGAATGATATCTTTATATTGACTTATTTGTTCAAATTGTGGTTTCACCAATACGATTACAGTTTCAACATGTGGTGCAATATGTTTTAAAATCGGTAAAACAGATGTGAATGAAACATCAATGACCATGAGATCATGTTTTGGAATGTGCACATCTAAAATATTTGTTGATTCGTGTACCTCAACATGATGAAGATTGCGCAACGAGTCATGAAGTTGATCACTTCCAACATCATACGTAATCACTTTTTTCGCACCACGTAATAATAAAACTTGCGTGAAGCCGCCTGTTGATGCACCGACATCAATACAAATATTATCTTTGATATCCAGTTTTAAATCCATTAAAAATTGATTCAATTTGTCGCCTCCACGAGAAACAAATTGAAATTCTTTTTCAATTTTTATCAAATCTTCTTGTTTGACATCATAACTGGCCTTAGAAATGGCATGCCCATTCACAAAAACAAACCCTCGATTAATGAGGTCTTTTGCTTTTGCGCGCGTTTCAGTCAACTTTTGATCTACTAAAAATTGATCTAAACGCATTTATTCTTGTGTTTTTACAAGTACTTTTTCAGCGTTTTCTAACATCAAGTAGCACGCTTTTGCAAGTTCAAGTCCTTTTTTATATTCTTTGACAGCATCATCTAATACGATATCTTTGCTTTCAAGCTTTTTAACAACACTTTCAAGTTGTTCTAGCATGGTTTCAAATGATTGATCCATCTTAACGCTCCTTCTTTTCTTTGATTAAAGTTTTTAATGTTCCATCTTTTAATGTAATGGTAATGGTATCCTCTACAGATACATCGTGGATACTGGTGATCACTTTTTGATTTTTCTCGAGTAACCCATACCCTTTATCCATGACTTTTAATGGTGATAATCCATCAAGTTTTTGATTTAACGATTCAAACAGGTGTCGTTGATGGGTCATATAGTAATGCATCGTTGGATTGAGTTTATCGGTGGTGGTCATGAATCTTTGTTTTTTAATGGACAAAAGATATTCAAGCGATTGTCGCATTCGATCGCTTAATTGGGTGATGTTTGCTTTCAGTTGCTTTACATTATCTTGAGGTGATTGATTGGATAATCGCTCTTCTAAATATGTCAGTTTTAACTGTTTACTTTGGATGTTATCTTTGAGTAATTTTTTAATGGTATTCGCAGTTTCAATAAGGTAACTTTTGAGTTGTTCTGATGAAGGTGTTGCAAGTTCTGCTGCTGCTGTTGGTGTTGGTGCACGCATATCCGCAACAAAATCCGCAATCGTTACATCGGTTTCATGACCGACTGCTGAAATGATCGGGATGTTAGATTCATAAATGGCATCGGCAACGATTCTCTCATTAAATCCCCATAAATCTTCAATCGAACCACCGCCACGTCCAACAATTAAAACATCGACAAGGTTTTCTTGATTGGCACGTTTAATTTGATCAGAAACTGTTTGTGCGCATGCTTTTCCTTGAACTTGCGCAGGATATAAAATCAGTTCAACAAGTTGATATCTTCTATTAATGGTATTTTGAATATCTTGAATCACGGCACCTGTTGGCGATGTAATCACACCAATGCGTTTAGGAAACATTGGAATTTTTTTCTTATGTGTTTCACGAAAGTAACCAAGAGTTTCAAGTTCTTTTTTGAGTGCTTCATATTGTTGGTATAAAAGTCCAATGCCATCTAATTCTAATTGAATCACTTGGATGGAATAACTGCCACTCGGTTCATATAAGCTTATTTTACCTAAAACTAAAACATGATCCCCATCTTTTGGCATCATTTTAAGTCTTTTTGCATCCCCTGCAAACATAATGGCATTGATTTGAGACCCATCATCTTTGATTGAAAAATATAGATGACCCCGTGAATGCAATTTAAAATTAGAAACTTCGCCTTTTAATGCAATCGAAGTTAAATGTGTATCTGTTTCTAATTTGGTTTTAATGTATTTTGTAAGTGCGGTGACACTTAAATAATTCATTGAAGCTCCTTGATATATTTTGAAATGGAATCAAGTAATTTATTATTAAATTTCACTTGCTTTTCATCATCTAACATTGAATATGCACGTGTTAGGTTGAGTGCCTCATTAATGGCAATTTCAGGCTCAAGTTTAAGATGACGCATTTCATAGGTTGCAAGTCGAATAATGGCACGATCGACATACGATAATCTGTTAATTCGGTAATTGGTTAAACAAGAAGAAATGATCTGATCAATCTCCTCTAAAACATCTAAAATGTTTTGAAGAGATGCTGTAAGATCTTCTTCTGTTAAATAATTTGGTTTTTTTTCGAGTTGAAATGATAGATCATATTGATATAAAAGATACATCATTTGAATACGTTTTTCATGTTGTGTCATAGATTACCTCAATCTTTATTTTATCATAAAAATCAGTCTAAAAAAAAAGAAGTCATTGACTTCTTTTTAAGTTAGTTTTGAGCTCTTACACGTGCCCAAAGTTCTGCCATTTTGACTTTAAGATCTGTATTATATCTAAAGATAGAATCGTTAGTTCTTACTGTCATACGGTAAGATGATTCTGGATATGTTTCATTATCAATCACATCGTTAATAACATCTGTTCTAGGTGCAGTATACCCTATGTATTCTGTATTCAGTAACATGTTATCAAAACTTGTCATAAAGTTAATGAAATCATAAGCTGCATCTTTATTTTCAGCATTTTTAGGAATCACAAAAGCATCTAACCACACATTGGTTCCACTTGCTGGCACATAATAGCCTAAATCTTCATTTTCATCCATTAAATATACAGCATCACCAGAATATGTTAATGCCATTGCATATTGTGTACTTCCTGAGACAAGCATGGCATCGAACACTTCATCAGTTGCATACGTTACACTTGAAGTTCTGTCTTCACCAATGAGCCATGCTTCTGCGGCAGCGAGCTGTGCATCTGTTGGATTGTTGATATCAACATCACCACCATATAATGCTTTTAAAGCAACCATAATCATGTCACGTGTTGAATCATAAAACATGACATCATCATCGATTACATTTAAAGATTCCCAACCATTTAATTCTAATGTTTCTAACGTCACTTTTGTTGAATCATATAAGATTCCAAAATTACCAAAGAAATACGGCACTGAATAATTTAAGACATTAAAGTCCGCTGCATCACAACCACAATCTGGCCATAATTGCGTGATCGCTGGATCAAGAACATCTTTTGCCATCTCAATACGATTCCAATCGATGGTTTCAAGTAAGCCTTTCACTGCTAATTCTTCAATGGCATAATCACTCGGAATGACAAGATCATACGCATTGGATTGATCTTCGATTTGAGGGATTGCAACTTCGTTAGAATCAAAAACGATTAAGTCTACTCTTACGCCATATTCCTCCTCAAAAGCTTCCAATAACGATTCATCAATATATTCAGTTGGCATGAATAATTTGATGCTGTCTCCTGCTTCACATGAAGCAAGTACTGAGAGTGTTAAACTTAACACAACAAATAGTACGATTTTTTTCATTCTTCTTCCTCCATAAGGTTTTTTTGGGTTTTAAAATAGTCAAAAGTAATTTTCATCCCAATGACTAAAATAATAAGGGTGGATAAAGCATTAATGGTTGGTTCAATTCCACGCTTTAATGTATATAAATAAATTGAAATATTTTTTACTGCTGAACCACTACTTGCAAAGTAGCTAATCACAAAATCATCAAATGACATCGTAAATGCAATGGCTGCACCTGCAATAATACCAATTCGTATCTGTGGTAAAATCACGTGCCACAAGGTTTGAAGCGGTGTTGCGCCTAAATCACTTGAGGCTGATATTAAATCGGCATCCATTTGTCTTACTTTAGGATAGACAGTAATGACAACATAAGGGACACTAAATGCGATATGCGCAATGATCATGGTCATTAAACCACGTTCTATTTGGAATGCACCAAATAAAACAAAGAAACTAATGGCTGTGACAATTTCAGGATTCACAATGGGAATATTATTGAAATTGAGTGTCCATTCACGTAACCATTTCTTATTTTTAGTTAAACTAATGGCACCGAGTGTCCCAATCAATGTGGATGCAATCGTTGAAATGATCGCAACCAAAATGGTTGTAAAGACAGCATCCATAATGGTACCACTCTCAAATAGTTTGACATACCATTCGAGTGAAAACCCTGTAAATTGAATGAGGGATTTCGAGTCATTAAAACTGAAGATGACTAAGCTGATAATCGGGATGTAAATCAATAATAAGACAATTGATAAAAATGTTTTTGACGTGAAGGTATGTTTATTCATCGCCACCCTCCGTATATTTATCAACTTTTTTAATTAAATATAAAAATATAAGGATAAGTCCAGCCATGAGGAGTGCAATGGATGATCCATAACCAAAATCTCCTTGTGCAATCATCGCATTTTCAATGAGATTTCCAATTAAAAATCTTCCTGCTCCTAAATATTTTGGGACAACGAGTGTTGTTGCTGATGGCAAGAACACCATCATAATGCCTGATAATACACCTGAAATACTTAACGGAATAATGACTTTAATGAGCGTTTGTATTTTATTTGCCCCTAAATCAGAAGCTGATTCATACAAACTCACATCTATTTTTGATAACACCGTATAAATAGGTAATACCATAAATGGTAAATATACATATGTCATTCCGATGATAATGGCAACGTTTGTTCCAATTAAATTCGGTGCCGTCATGAGTATCACTTGTTCTAACGCTTTTGTTCGTAACAACATATTGATCCACATTGGTGCTGTAATAAGTAATATCAAGAGCGTTTTTGTTTTCGTATTAGACCTTGCAATAATATATGCAAGTGGATAACCGATAAGTACTGAAATCAATGTTGCAACAAACGCCAGACCAATTGACTCTGCCATAAGTCCGACAAATATCGGTTCATTGACAAATCTTAAATAGTTATCTAATGTAAAAATTAACGTAAATGTTTGTGAAGTCGTACGTGATTGAAATGAATAAATAAGCATTAACAAAATTGGAATGACAATCAGAATAAGAATGACAGCTTGATAGGGAATCCCTAAAAACCCTTCGAATGTCCACTTACGTTTTGACTTAATTTTAGGTTTTGAAATGATAAAAGGCTTCAACTTGAGCGCTCCATCACATGTATATCTTCTGGTAAAAATGATAATCCAACTTCTTTTCCAACGGGTTGAACATCGGTTGTGTGGATGGTGTATGTCCGTACATTTGTTTTGACATCAATTTCATAATGTACACCTTTGAATACAACATCTGTAACAACGCCATGGATTCTGGCATCTTTCATATCCACAATATCGATGTCTTCAGGTCGAATGACAATATCAACTTCTTCATTAAGTGCAAACCCTTTATCAACACATGTGAAATCTAATGCATCAAAGTGAACTAAAAAATCTGTTTTCATGATGCCTTCTATAATATTAGATTCACCAATGAATGTTGCGACAAATTTATTCACAGGTTCGTTATAAATATCAACAGGTGTCCCTACTTGTTGGATTTCACCATGATTCATAACAACAACTTTATCACTCATGGTTAACGCTTCTTCTTGATCATGTGTGACAAAAACAAAGGTAATCCCTGAACGTCTTTGGATTTCTTTCAACTCATATTGCATTTCTTGACGTAGTTTTAAATCAAGTGCTGCAAGTGGTTCATCAAGTAATAACACTTTTGGTTCATTAATGAGCGCACGTGCGATGGCCACACGTTGCTGCTGACCACCTGATAATTTATGGATACGTCTGTTTTCATAGCCTTCAAGACCGACAAGTTTTAAATACTTACGAACTTTTTCATCTGTATCTTCTTGAATACGTTGAACATTATCTAAGTACCCTTGTTTTTGTGCTTGATATAATCTTTTAAATTCTAGGTTTGATAAGCCTTGTGCTTCTGATTCTAATTTGATCGTCTTTTTTAAATCTTTTAATCTGGTAAAGCGACCAAGCAATTCTTGTTTCACACGTAGTCCAAAGGCAACGTTATCATAAACATCTAAATGAGGAAATAAAGCATATCTCTGAAAGACGGTATTTGTTGGTCTTTTGTGAGATGGAATACCAAGAATGGATTTCCCTTGAAATAACACATCACCTTGTGATGGTTCAACAAATCCACCAATAATACGAAGTGTGGTTGTCTTTCCACATCCTGAAGGTCCTAAAAATGTAACGAATTCATTCGCTTCAATTTCGAGATCAATACCACGCAAGACAACTTGACCATTAAACTCTTTTGTTAAATCGATGAGTTTGATCAGTGGTTGTTCTTGTTTTTGCGTATTTTTTACATTATTTAATGGTTGTTTTTCCATCGACGTTCCTTTTGTTTAATGTGTTTGAATTAATATGTTGTTTTGATAACTTTTGTTTAATCACACTAAACTAATAGTTCAATGTATGTAAACAAAACCACGTATATTATACACAATGCACCTGCATTGTCAATATATAAGTTAAAAGCTTTAATTTTTTAACATTTTGAAGTATAATAAAGACAGAAATTGAGGACGAATATGTTTCAAGAAGCTCTAAAATTACAAAAAACACCGAAATATATGATTCAAGGATTCATATTTTTTATTTTATTCATCATCATCTACACTGTTGTGGATGGACTGAATTTAAGTTATGAAGAAATGGCAATTCAATATTCACCACTTTTAGTTGGTGTCAATATAACAATTAATGTCATTTTGTCACTTGGTAGTGCAATGCTAATGAATTTATCAACAGCAATGGTCGTTCTAAAAGGCAAAGAAGGTAAGGCTTCTACATTCGGATCAATTTCTGTCTTATTCGGTATATTGACCTATGGATGTACGAGTTGTGTGATTGCATTTTTTGCAAGTATTGGTATCGCATTTTCAGTGGTTGCGCTTCCTTTGGCTGGGCTTCCCTATAAACTTATCAGTATCGTATTAATATTAATTGGTTTAATTTGGATGTATCGTGAGATTGAGCATGGCGTTTGTAAAGTGAATTTATCAAAATAAAAACAGATTGACAAAAATCTGTTTTTTTTATATACTAAAAGTGACAACATTGTCATTTTGGAGAAATATGCCAACGAATCGTTTTATAAATCTAAACAAAAACAAAAAAACTATCATTGAACATGCAATTATTAAAGAAATGATGCGTCATCCTTTTGAACATATCAATATTTCAAATATCGTGAGTAGTGCAGCGATTTCAAGAGGATCCTTTTATCAATACTTTCAAAATAAGCATGATTTTTATTTTTATATTTTAACAACCATTGCCGATACGAAACGTTCCTATATTGATTTTAATTTTTTAGAAGATTCAACACAATCCTTTATTCATAAAATTAAACATATTCTTGAGGCATCAATCTTATTCAGTAAAGACAACACACAATATGTTGAAATAGGCCTTCAAATGTATGCATCAACACATCAAGATATCAAAAGTTATTTTGAAACGGCACATCAAGATATGACAAATCTTCTAATGAAATGGTTAACACTTGATCCAACATATCAAAATATCAAAGATAAAGACATTGTTGTAGAATACATGTCAACTTCGATGATTTACTTAACACAATATGCACTAAAATTTAATTCCATCCATCAGTTAGAATCATATTTTATTTTATTTGTAAAAATGCTTGAAGGAGGTATTCACAATGTTTGATGTTAAAGACTTACGATTTAAATATCCTAAAAATAAAGAAGAAACAATCAAAGGGATATCGTTTAATATTAAAAAAGGCGAAATTTTTGGATTTTTAGGACCGTCTGGAGCAGGTAAATCGACAACTCAGAAACTACTTCTCAAACTTCTCAATGGTGCCGAAGGTCAAATTACATTTAATGGTAAAAACATTCAAGAACTTCAATCATCCTTTTATGAATCCATTGGCGTGAGTTTTGAAATGCCCATTCATTTTTCAAAAATGACTGCCTATGAAAATATACGTTTTTTTCAAGAGTTATATGAAAAAAAAGCAGATATTCAAACGCTTATGGAAAAAGTCGGGTTATGGAAAGACAAAGATAAATTAGTTTCTGAATACTCGAAAGGTATGAAAATTAGACTCAATATCGTAAGAGCGTTGATCAATGAACCTGACATGCTATTCTTAGACGAACCTACGAATGGACTCGATCCAAAAAATGCAATGATTTTAAAAGATATGATTAGAGATTTCCGTGATCAAGGTGGCACAGTATTTATTACATCGCATATCATGAGTGACATTGAGCAATTATGCGATCGAGTCGCTTTTATTGTGGACGGAAAAATTGTTGAACTTGCGAGTCCAAGAGATTTAAAAATTCGCTATGGAAAAAAAGCAATCACAGTGGATTACATGAAAGATGGTGAGAAACACCAGCATGTCATTGATATGAACCAGAAAACATCTAAAAAAGAACTTGCAGACCTCATTTTAAACTATGACATTGAAACCATTCATAGTGGTGAAACAACGCTTGAAGATATTTTTATTCAAGTGACTGGCGTTTCATTACGTACACTGGAGTCTAACCATGAAAAAAATTAATAGACTCGTGAAAGGTGAACTTCAAAGATTACAAAAGTACAACGTCACATTAATGAGTTTAATTGTTGCCTTTATTTGGGTTGCATTACTATATTTTATCGATGATCCAGGTATTTTTTCATTACTTCTTCCGCTTGTCGTTATTTTAGACATTACCATGATGTCTGTCATGTATACGGGTGCAGTGATGAATTTTGAAAAATCTGAAAATACGATGTTTTCAATTTTAGTGACACCTGTTTCTTATCGTGATATTATTTTTTCTAAAGTCATCGCCAATGTGATTCATCAAACAATTTCTACCTTGTTGGTTGTGATTGCATTTGTCTTAATTAAAGATGTCTCTGTATCATTATCAATTGTTTTCGTGATGGTCATTTCAATTGTGTTTCATACACTGCTTGGATTCATCTTTACGTACACTGCAAAAGATTTCACATCCATGCTTACAAATTTTATGTTTGTGATGATTGTCTTAGCAACACCCACGATATTAATTTATGTTCAAGCATTTGACGTCTCATCATGGATTTCTTATCTTTTATTAATGAGTCCGATGGAGCAAGCAACAGTGATGATATCCAGCAGTTTTTCAAATATTTATGAGCTACCATTTTTTATGAGTATCTTTTTAATGCTTATGTATAGTTATTTAGTTTATAAATTTTATATTTTACCTAAATTTTCATCATTCGTTCAAAAAGGAAGTGGTGTCTAATGTTTTTAAAAGTACTTAAACATGAACTTAAAAATATTACAAGAGATCGTATGTATGCCTTCTTTGTTTTTTACGAATTTCTTCTTATTGGTATTTCACTATGGTTAATTCCTTATTTAGAAAATAATTCTGGTCCATTGGCTGTGCAATTAACCTTTATTGTTTTAATACTTATGTCAGGGATTGTATTTGGTGCAATTACCGGTTTTACATTATTAGACGATCAAGATGACGGTGTATTGTTTTCACTTAAAGTCACGCCGATAAATGTCAATATGTATATCTTTTTTAAATTAAGTATGGCGTATATTTTTTCTGTGATCGCAACAGTCATTTTAGTCGTATTTACAGGGTTTCATGAAACAGTCCCATTACTAGATTTATTGTTTATTGTTGTCTTATCCTCATTTCAAGGGCCGTTATATGCACTGATCATGAATGCATTTTCATCCAATAAAGTTGAAGGATTTGTGGTCATGAAACTTACCGGATTAACTTTAATAGGACCCATACTCGCATTATTTTTAACCGATTGGACAGAACTTCTCATTGGAATTTTTCCTGGATTTTGGACAGCAAGAATTATGAGCATATCCATGTTACCGATTGAATTTCCACTCGGAGCTTCTTGGATTTATTTTATGTTAGGATTATTGGTGAATGTGTTAAGCTTATATTTTATGAATCGTTATTTTAAAGCCAAAAGACAATTATAGAAAGGAGCCATTCATGGAAATCTTATCTTTTGTTCTCATTATTTATGGGATTTTAGTATTGTATCTAACATTGAGTAAATCCAATTTATTGTTTAATAATCCTAAAACAAAAATGTTTTTCAAAATGTTTGGAGAAAAAGGCACCATTGTTTTCTTTGTTATCTGGGGTCTGATTGCACTTGGGATTGGTGTTTACTTACAACTCTAAACGATATTGCGTATAAGTTTATTCGTCAATTAAATCATCGTGTTTTAATTTCTTTATGGAGATGTCATAGGCATCTCCTTTTTGATGCCATTGATGATTGATAAAGTGAATCATGTCCATAATCAGTTGTCTTTTATCATATCCTTTAAACACACAATGTGTACACCCTTGACCAAAACATTGTTGACACAAAATTGGAATCAGTTGGTGATGCATCACAAGTGGTGATGCTTCTTCTAACATATTTGGATCAATATGAAATTGTTTCATACGATTAAAGATGTCTTTCGGATGATTGACATGAATGGATGCTAAAACTAAATGACCCGATAAGGAAGCTTCAATGGCTGCTTTTGCAGAAATTTCATCTCTAATTTCACCAATCATAATGACATCTGGGTCATAACGCATGATGTGTTTTAGCATATTTTTAGATGAATGTAATTGCATTTGAGAAATGTGCTCTATTTGAATTTCTATCGGGTCTTCAAGTGTCACAATGTGTATTGGAAACTCTTTTAATGCTTTCAAACATGCATATAACGTTGTTGTTTTACCACTTCCTGTTGAACCACTTACAAACAACAATCCTTGTTTTTTTACAAGTTGTTGTTTTAAGTACAATATTTGAATGTCTGATATCCCAAGCATCTCAATGGTTTTCAAAGTTGATTCTTGCTGAATGATTCGAAGTATCATTTGTTCTCCGAATGGGGTTGGCATTGTAGCGAGACGAAAGGTTTCGTTGATATGCTCATCTTCCCAAATAAAAAGTCCATCTTGTGGATCGATATGATTATTGATTTCTAAATTTGCTAAAACTTTTAGTCGTCTTAATAGATGATCCATAACGGACACATCAATCGAAAACATAAATGTCCGTTGACCTTGAATTCTAAATAGAATTTCACCATTGAAACGTGTCTTAATAAAGTGTATATCAGAAACTTGCAACTTGAGCGCCATTAAGAATATATTTGATAAAAGTTTGTAATGCCATTTAAACACTTGAGATTCTTTTTTTGTTTGCATAATTTTTTGAATGATGTCAAAGATTTTAAAATATGAAAAAAACGTGACTTTGATATCTTCAAATTGTTGTATTGACAACAAATAAACACGATAAGCTTTCTGATAGCCTTGTTTAAGGATTCTGACTTTTCTGGGATCTTTTATAAGAAATATGGCTTTATCATCGATTTTTTCATAAAATAAGATATCATGACTATAAAAAAATAAATACGGAATGCCATCTGTAAAACAAGGTGGTTTTGATAAATGCGACATACATGGTATTTTATATCGATAAGAAAGTGCATATACAATATATTTTTCATCATAATTTAGTGTTTCAATCTGTTCTTCTTTTTTTAATTGTTCAAACGATTGAATGATATCTTGAAGTTCATGTGCTGTCATTATAACCCCTCATAAATACTTAACAATGGTTCATAAATCATAAACGCAATCAGTCCTACAAACACACTTAAAATAGAAATTAATATGGGTTCTAACATTGCATAAAATTGATGATTTCTCATCGCAAGTTCTTCATAATAGTATTGACTCAGTACGGTTGTGATTTCTTGAATTTGTTCATTAGACTGCGCGTGTTGAAATAAGTTTGAGATTACCGAATTAAATATTGGTGATATTTTTATCATCTCAGAAAGTGATTGTCCTTCTTCTAATTGAATAATCAACGTTTTTAAATCACGTTCAAACACGGTATATTTAAAACGTTTTTCTAGTTCAATAAAAACGTCAAAAATTGGTTTTTTTTCTAATAACATCAGTTGCATATATGTAAATAGTCGTGTTAAAAATGCCAAATGAAATCTTTTAAATAATCGTAATTTTTTATACATAAACATAAACATCTCACGACGTATGGTTTGATTCATATATAAAAAAGTAAACCCTATCATCACGCATGCCAGTATGAACATGATGATTGGAAAATATGTATAGATCCATATACGCATGGTTTCAATGGTACGCATAAGTCCACTAGGTTCAACATTAAAATTGACATACATTTGTTTAATGAATGGCAATAAAAATAATACAAATCCTAAAAATACAATGAAAATAAAAAAAGAAAGGATCATTGGATATCGAGTTGACTTTCGCTTCAATTCTTTACTTTTTTGCACTAAAACTACATGTTTAATCGTTTGTTCGATGATCACATCATAATACAAATGATTGTTGAGTAATGAGAGTGTCTGGATTACTAAAGGATGAAATATCTTTTTATATTTAATCAGAACATGATCGATCTTATGACCTTGTTTTAAATCCATAGAAATATGATGTAATTTTTTTTGAAATATTTTTGGAAGTAATGGAATGACTTGTATGAACGCTTTTTCAATATTTTTTTCATGTTTAAGTGTTAGTTTAAAATGATGTAACATCATCATTTGATGATTCAAATGTAAAGCCATACATAGACACCTATCCAAGATAACAAAATACCTGGCGCAAAAGGTACTTTATGACGATTCAACATAAGCATGACGACTAATGTGATCAATGATGCAAAAAAAATAACATACGTGATTGTTTCGAGAGACATCATAAATGTAATGAGTGTTAACAGTTTAATATCACCAAATCCTAATGTGTCTTTTTTATATCGTGTATTCATGAACCATCTTAAACAGATTAAAAAAATAAAAATAATAGAACTTTCGATTACAGAATCAAATTGAAATGCATCTTGATAACTAATGAACATAATATGTATGATCACCATGAGTAATAACATGTGATTTTCAATCATCATCCATCTCATATCATGAATCATGATATGAATGATAACCAACAACATTGAGGCATAATACAAAAAATCAATGAAATGCATAGTTTATCATTTCCTCTAAAAGTCTGATATTCAGATGGCTATCATAAAAAAAATGAATTGAATGAATACTCATCACCATTAAAGCAATAAGTGTCATTAACAAAACATAACCATCATTCCTTTTGATATTCATAATACAGTACCTCTTTCATCGTCTCTATCAAATAAATCTTAATATAACCTTCATCGTGATTCACAATGACTTGATACAAACCATTTAAATCTTTCTCAAAGTTTTCATTGTATATCAGTATGTTTTCATTCATGAATGTTTCTTGTTCATATATCATTTCCATTAAAACATTATCTAAAATATGATATGCATGCGCTTGATGCATCATCACGTTGTGTTGCATGGTGTATCGTTGTGTCTGAATCACATGAATACTTAGTAATGCACTCATCAATATGAGTGTGATGATCGTTTCAATGATTGTGAATCCCTTCATATTTTTTAACATAAAATACTTTTTCCTCAATATAAACTTCGATTAAGTAATGTGTCTCTAAACATTTTAAATACAACGGTTCTTGATCATGATAAAGTTCTTGATCAAGACAAAAAAGGTTTTGATATGAACGTATCTTGATCTTCTCATGTATAAATGAATCCTCTTCATGAATCGGATTGAAACTTACGATGTGAACGAATGACATGAATATCCACGTATTCAATAAGAGCGTGACAAGTGTTTCTATCAGCGTAAAGCCAAAAGAAGATGTGCGTAACATCGTACGCACATCTTTTTTAACTTGCTTCATATCTCGTATTTGGGAACCAAGTTGTGATACCGCCAAAACTTCCAAAATACTGTATCATGAGTTGATCCATTGGATCAACATTGATATTAATGACTTCTGATTCAGAAGTTGGGTTTGTATTATAAATAAACGTACTCATATCAAGTGTACGTTGAAATACATTCACAAGTGCATTTTTTACTTCGTCATGCGTTGGTGCAACACCTTCTTTTCTAAAAATAAGTGTATCACTTCGCTGATCATAAATCACCGTGATAAAGGCACTGCCTAAATCCTCTGTTAAAACACCCGTTCGAACGCCATTAAATGCGGTTTCTGCATACAATTCTGTTTGAATGCTTTCAATCACTTCTTCAGCCTTTGCAATTTCAGCACGTTCAATAAAACGATCGTAGCCAACCATTGACGTAATTGCTAAAATGCCAATCATGGCCATCACAACAACAAGCTCAATTAATGTAAATCCTTTTTGGTTCATATGAACCTCCTTTTTGTTTTATACACTATATTAGAAACAAATAAGGATTTTACTTAAAAAAAAACACAACATGTGTGTTTTAATTTTGTAGTTTAATCTCGAGTTTTTTCATATATGCCAATCTAAACTTTAAGACGACATATATTATTGTGATCACATGAACTGGCCAAGAATTCATTTTTAAATAAATTTGAAAAGGATTCAGCCATATATCAAATCCAGTATGTATATAAATTGCAAAATATGCAACATAACTTAATTTATGCAATTTTATCCAAGATGACGGTGTCATCTTCGCACGAACGCCTTTAAAAGACGTAATAAATAAAGGAAAGATAAGTAATGCAGCAATAATTCCAGTTGAATTAAAACCATTAAGTGCTTTATCTAAATTACTTAAACTGTGTGGTAATAAATAGATAAACCCATAAATCGCAAGATCCCCTCGCACTGGATCAATGACCGAGCGAAATGAATTTCCTCTTTTAAAAATTCCAGGTAATATCACAAGTAAAAACAACGCAAAACTAAATTGTCCTGAAAATACGGTCCATTCTAAAAATTGACCACCTGAAAAATAGATCGTCATGCTTAATACAAAAGCAAATAAGATAAATTGCCATTCATATTGAACAATATATTTCCCAATAAAGACAAGCGTTATATAAATAAAGGGAATAATGATGAGTGCTAAATTACTTAAAATAAAATCCATACATTCAACTTTCTAGATTATGTTTGTAAGAACGCGACAATTGGTAAATTTGTAATATTAGATGCGCCATGTGGTGCACCTGCTGTTTGAAACAAGGCTGTGATATCTTGACCTGCCTGAAAGACGCCTCTATGCACACCGTTTGGCCAATTTGGATTACCCGTCACATCATAAATGACGCCATTGTATGCAATATAAGCATTTGCACCATTTTTCCCATCATATTGTGACAATTCTTCTAGTGTCATCATGATTTTTTCATAAACAGCTTGAATGGTGATATCTTCACTAATCGTCGTCACATTATTGTCCCAAGATACAAATCGATAGCCACCTTCATTTGGTGCAGTAGGAAAACTTAAAGTATCCCCAATTTCAAGTGTTTCAGTTTTAATTAATTTACCATTGAGCCCTCTAAAGGATACCGTTACTGATAAATCAAGACTTGGTGGGACTAAGACACCATCTAAGATATGGACAACACCGTTTTCTGCTAATATATCAGATTCTAGAATTAACACACCATTGACAAACACTTGATCACCTTGGGTTGAAATCGTTAGGAATTCACCTGTTGTTGTTTCAATTTGTGACGCACCTTTTTTTAGTGCTTCAAGTAACAACGTTTCTTCAACCATGTGATAGCGTAACACATCAAATAAATCAACATCTCCTAATAACTGATCAAATCCTTCACTTGGATCAAAATCATCGGGTATTTCAAATCCATCCGCCAATTCAAATGCTTCTAATGAGGGTAAAAATATCGTTAAATGTTCATATGTTGAAAAGTCAATTGCAACTTGACCACTATACACCAAACTAGCAAGTGACTGATATCCATCAATGGAAGCAATCGTTGAAAGCATATCAGAGACTTCATCAACAGGCGTAATTAATGTCCCAATTTTGGGTACGCGACTTAAAAATGATGTTCCATGAGGAGAACTTAAGATTTCATCAGATAAATCTTGACCAGCTTGATAGAGACCCTGATGATTACCATCACGCCAATTCGGATCATTGGTCACATCATAAATAAAGCCATCGACAGCAATATAAGCTTTTCTACCGTCTTGACCATCAAAAAACGCGAGTTCTTCTAATGTTAACTCGATCATCTCTTCTTCAGGCACAACGTTATCTGAACATGCTGCTAATATCAGCACTGTTAAAAATGTCAATAAAAGTTTCATAAAATCTCCTCTTAATAACACTATAACACAAAAAAAAAGACATCAATTGTTGATGTCTTCATTCACAATTTTTTGTAAGAATGTGTGATTATAGTAATGATTGGATGATGCCAATAATGGCTGCTAAAAGAATTAATTTAGACGGTGTCAAAAGTTTGAATAATAATAACATTAAACCCATGATACTGACTAGATATTTCCATACGTCAACATCAAATGATATCCCCAGCTGAATCACAACCGCAATCATTAACGCAATCGCAGCATAGTTCAAGGCTTTTAAAATATCACGAAACCAAGAAACATCTCTTAAATAGGTAAATCCTTTATAAAAAAATGTAATCAGTATAAATCCCGGTAAAAAAATTCCAATGGCACCAACCACGCCACCCAAGATATTACCACTTAATACATATCCTAAAAAGCCAGCTGTTGTAAAAACAGGACCTGGTGTGATTTGACCGACTGCAACACCATCAAGCATTTGTTGAAATGATAAATACCCAGGTTCAACGAATAATGTTTCTAAATAACTCGTTAAGACATATCCACTTCCATAAAGCGTCGCACCAATTTGAAAAAATAATAAAAAAATCAAAATGAGACTCATGCCTTCTTTGATAACAGATGTTCTAAATAAATATCTATATATAAATGCAATGAGACCCATCACAATAAAAACAATCACTTGATTCACAAAAAAACTAAGCATAAGTGCACTGATGATATACAAGATGGCATCATAGCCTTTAATGACTTTTTTAGATAACTGATACACCGCAAACATAATAATGCTAACAACAGCTGGAGCAATCACTTCTAGCATACTTGTAATGATCAGGAGATTTCCAAATTCTATATAAACATACGCAAGTGCAAGTACTAATATGAGTGCTGGCATAATAAATGCAATCCCAGCAACCCAAAGTCCAAGTTTTCCACCTCTGTGTCTTCCAATTAAAAGTGCAAGTTCTGTTGAACTTGGTCCAGGGATGACAGAAGCTAGACTTATGAGATCAAGAAAATGCTTCTCATCTAGCCATTTTTTTTCATCAACAAATCGTTGATGCATCAGCGCAATATGTGCAGCAGGACCTCCAAAAGATAATAACCCTAATTTAAAAAAAATGGCAAATATCTCTTTGTACATTCTATACTCCTTAGTCATATTATATCAAAATCCATGCCATAATTTCCCAAAAATGACATGACTTATTTGACAATTTTTTTAAGATTTATTAAAATTATTTTGGAATTGGCAAACAAATATAAAGAGTGCCAGAAAGGAGTGAATGTTATGCTAAAACCATTAGAAGATTATGTTGCTTTAACACTTGAAAAGGAAGAGAAAACGACATCTTCAGGAATCATCTTAACAAGTGAAGCAAAAGAAAAACAAGCTGTAGGTAGAGTCGTTGCCATCGGTCCGAAAGTTGAAGAATTAAATGAAGGCGACCGAGTCATTTATCAATCCTACTCAGGAACAAAAGTAGAACTTGATGACGAAGAATATCTTCTGATTCAAGTAAAAAATATATTAGCAAAATTGATTTAAGGAGGCAAACATGGCGAAACAAATTTTATATTCAAAAGATGCTCAAGCATCTATACTAAGAGGTGTGGATACACTTGCAAATACAGTCAAAGTAACACTTGGACCTAAAGGTAGAAATGTCATTTTAGATAAAGGCTATGGTTCACCACTCATTACCAATGATGGCGTGTCGATTGCAAAGGAAATTGAACTCTCTGATCCATATGAAAACATGGGAGCAAAACTTGTGTATGAAGTTGCGTCAAATACAAATGATGTTGCTGGTGACGGTACAACTACAGCAACTGTACTTGCACAAGCAATGATTCATAAAGGTTTCAAAGCTGTTGATAGAGGATCCAATCCAGTACTTGTTAGAGAAGGAATTAATCTTGCCGGTAAAAAAGTTGCGGAAAAACTTCTTGAAATGAGTCGTGATATTAAAACGTCTCAAGACATTGCGAATGTTGCAACCATTTCTTCAGGCTCATCTGAAGTTGGTGACATTATCGCCAAAGCGATGGAAAAAGTATCTAAAAATGGGGTCATTAATGTAGATGAATCCAAAGGCTTTGAAACCGAACTTGAAGTTGTAGAAGGGATGCAATATGACAAAGGTTATGTGTCTCCTTATTTTGTTTCAAACCGTGAAACAATGACAATAGATTTTGAAAATCCATATGTTTTAGTCACTGATCAAAAGATCAGTACCATCCAAGATATTTTACCTGTTTTAGAACAAGTTGTTAAATCTTCTCGTCCACTTCTTCTCATTGCTGAAGATATTGAAAATGAAGTCACGTCAACATTAATTGTTAATAAATTAAGAGGAACCTTTAATGTGGTTGCAACAAAAGCACCAGGATTTGGAGATCATCAAAAAGAAATGCTTCAAGATATTGCGTTCTTAACAGGTGCAACTTTCATTTCAAAAGATTTACAAATGAAATTAAGTGAGGTTTCTATCGATCAATTAGGTGTCGTTACTAAAGCAATCATTAAAAAAGATACAACCACACTTATGGGTGGTCAAGGCGAACCGGTCAAACTTCAAGAAAGAAAATCAGAAATTGAATCCCAACTCAACCATTCAACATCAGACTATGATAAGAAAAAACTTCAAGAAAGACTTGCAAAATTGAGTGATGGGATTGCAGTCATTAAAGTTGGTGCTGCAACCGAATCTGAACTCAAAGAGAAAAAGTTACGTATAGAAGATGCGCTTAATGCAACTAAAGCAGCCATTGCTGAAGGCATCATTCCAGGTGGTGGCGCTGCACTTGTTCGCATTCAAACAGAACTTAAAGAAACGCTAAAACATGATAACATCGATGTCATGCGAGGTATTACTGCCGTTCTAGATGCACTTTCTGAACCACTTGAACTTATCGCAGAGAATGCAGGATTCGATGCAACTGCAACACTTGAAACATTTAGAAGCCAAGCTAGTGATATTGGTTTTGATGCAAAATATGGAACATGGGTTCATCTAGTCGATAAAGGCATCATTGATCCAACGAAAGTTACGCGAAGTGCTGTATTAAATGCATCATCTATTGCATCATTACTCATTACGACTGAAGCAGCTGTTGCAAGTATCAAAGAGGATAAAGACATGAGTCAACCTCAAATGCCACCAATGTATTAAAATGATATAAAAGCCTTTATTCAACGATAAAGGCTTTTTGTTTATGATACAATATTTTCAAGGAAGGTTATATGCCATTTCACTATTACCTTACATTTTTATTTATCATCATAGGGTTTTATTTGTTATTCTCATTAAAACCAAGACGAAACATCAACCCTATCAACTTAAAAGACCATCACGTTTCAGTTATTATTCCTGCTAGAAACGAATCCTTGCGAATTCAACCTCTTCTTGATTCATTGAAACAGTATAAAGATGATGTTGAAATTATTATCGTAGATGATCATTCTGAAGATGATACAGGGTCTTTAGCCTCTTCTTACGGCTATCATGTTGTTGTTCCTAAAGAAAGACCTAAAGGATGGAAAGGTAAGCCTTGGGCACTTGATCAAGGTGTCTCACATGCAAAAGGTGACATCATTGTTTTTTTAGATGCGGATACCGTGCTATTAAAACATGGTTTAGAGAAGATTGTCTCTGTATTTTTAGAGACGAATTCCCCACTTTCCATTCAACCTTATCATCAAATGAAAACATCTATAGAACGTTTATCAGTATTTTTTAACGTCTTAGTCGTCATGGCTGCAAATACATACACCCTATTTAAACAAAAATTAACACCTCGAGCCTTTTTTGGTCCCACACAAGTCATGTCTAAACAAGACTATTTAGATTTTGCAACCGACCCATCCGTAACACGTCAAGTTTTAGAAGATATTTATTTAGGGAAAGCTTTTTTAAAAAACGGAAAACGTATTCGAAGTATCATTGGTAAAAACATCGTAACTTTTAGAATGTATCCTGAAGGTGTTAAAGATATGCTTTTAGGATTTGGTAAAAACTTCGCGAATGGTGCGATTGCAATAGGCGCTTTCCAAGCCATTTTATTATCACTTTGGATTTCTGCACCGTATGCATCGATTAATATTTTACTCACATCCCTTATAACTCAAGGTGACCTTTTCATTCCAGCAACAATTTATCTTGTTTTCGGAATACAACTTTATCTTTTTAGTCGCCAAATCGGTAATTTTAGAGTATCCATGATCGTTTTATATCCACTTCATGCCAGTTTCTTTTTATATGTTTTCATCTATTCATTTTTTAGAATTTACATCTTTAAAAACAATTCATGGAAAGGTAGAAAGGTATGACACTTCCCCTCATTACTCTTGATTTATGGCTAACAATTTTACTTGATACCGTCTTATGGTTTATTTTTCATATGGGATTTGCTAAACTTGCGATTCTTATTCCAGATCGTTTCTTTGAAAAACCATTACCAAATCAAGTCAAAGCGACACCCTTTAAAACGTTCTTTCTTGAAAAAATCGTGATGGTACCTAAATGGAAAAAATACTCACCAGATGGTGGTGCGCATTTTAAAGATGGTTTTTCAAAACGTCATTTAAAAGAAAAAAACCTCGCCTATTACGAGAAGTTTTTAATAGAAACAAGACGTGCTGAACTCACGCATTATCTTCAGATGTTACCAGCCCCTATTTTCTTTTTATTTAATCCAATATGGGTCGGTTGGGTCATGATTGGTTATGCGGTATTATTTAATTTACCGTTTATTTGGATCCAAAAATATAATCAACCAAGGATGATCAAACTCATGATTAAAACGAAGGCAAGGCTAAATAATGCTGAAGTAAAATAATGGTTTTTGCATCTGTTATCACATGATCATCAAGAAGTGCTTGCACTTCTTTTTTTGTATAGTAAAGGATTTCAAATGTCTCATCAATGTCTTTAGGAAGTGGGTTTTTGATATGTTTACAGCCATATCCGATATATAAATGAATGACTTCATCACTATACCCTAAACAATTATGAATCGACATGATATGTTCAATATTTTCAGGGTTGACATGGGCTTCTTCTTCAC
The DNA here is from genome assembly GCA_965657915.1 of Acholeplasmataceae bacterium. Lineage (GTDB taxonomy): Bacteria > Bacillota_I > Bacilli_A > Acholeplasmatales > Acholeplasmataceae > UBA8290. The sequence goes on from CBFHPN010000004.1 coordinate 45,774, forward strand.
ATTCACGACGCGCACAAACTATTGGGTCTTCATTAGCTTCTAATTTACCAGCAGGTACTTCGATTGTGACTGCATCAATTGGATATCTGAATTGTTTAATTAACACCATTTTTCCATCATCTGTGATCGGTAATATTGCACTTGCACCACTATGTCTAATGACAATACGTTTTGTTTCAATCGATTCAGATGTGATAACAGTATCTTCTTCAATGGTTAAAAAATCAGAATGATAGACGTGTTTAGAATGAATCTTTGTTTCTTTCATGTTTTTATCCTCATGTATTATGATAACAAAAAAAGGCAAGGATTGCCTTTATTTGATATTGATTTCTTTATTTAAGATACGTTCTTTAAGTGATTTAATCTTATCTTGAATGATGTTTTGCGTCAGAATAAACCCTTCATCTGGTCCATGAGAAGGATCATCTAAACCCCAATCTTCTCTAAATTGGCATGGTAACCAAGGACAATCGACATTACAACCCATCGTGATCACAACATCCACTTCAGGAAGTTCATCAACCAGTTTAGACGATTGTGTGACATTCATGTCAACATCATGGAGTTGTTTAATGATTCGTACAGCATCTTGATTAATTTGAGGACGCGTTTCTGTGCCTCCACTATAGGCTTCAAAGAAATCATCATGATATAACTTTGTGAGTGCTTCAGCCATTTGACTTCTGCAAGAATTGTGAACACAGACGTAAGCGACTTTGACTTTTCGATCCATATTAATAGAGCTCCGTTTTTTTGTGTATGCCTGTTAAGGTGAAGATGATCCATTCTGCGATATTCGTTGCATGGTCTCCAATTTTTTCTAAGTATTTCAAAATCATAAGACTATACACTGCTTCTTCTGGTTCAATTTGATCTTTTTTTAACATATCTGTAATTTTTGCAAGTGCTTCTTTATACACAAGATTGATATTCTCATCTTCTTCAATCACTTTTTGAGCAAGGGCTTCATTATTGAGCTCTAATGCTTGAATGGTCATGTTATACATCGATTCTAAATTATTCATGAGTTTGGTTGCAAGAAGTAACACATGTTCATTGGGTTTCGTTTTAATATTGGTTGTCATATAAGCAACATCGCATGCATGATCGCCAATACGTTCAATATCGGTAATCATTTTTAAAATCCCTGTGACAAGCCTTAAATCAGATGCGACTGGTTGTTCTCTCCAAATGACTTGAAGAGCGTGCTTCGCAATCGATTCTTCCGCTGCATCGACAGCATCATCAAGTTTTAATGTCGCTTTCGCTTCTTCTTGACTTGCATGTTGAAATGCATGAAAGGCCTGTTTGATATTGACGAGTGTTAATTCTGCCATATCAACCACTTCTTTTTTTAATGCTTGCATACTTAAGACGAGTGTTTTTCTTACTTGCATAATTCTATCCGAACCTTCCGGTAATGTATTGTTCTGTTTTTTCATGTTTTGGATGATTGAAAATTTTATTGGTATCATCCATTTCAATAAGTTCACCGAGTAAAAAGAATGCTGTTTTATCTGAGATACGTGCTGCTTGCTGCATGTTATGTGTCACAATCACAATGGTGAAATCTTGTTTAAGTTCAATAATTAAATCCTCTATTTTTTGAGTTGCAATGGGATCAAGTGCACTTGTTGGTTCATCCATAAGAATCACTTCAGGTTCCATCGCAATCGTTCTTGCAATGCATAAGCGTTGTTGTTGACCACCTGATAAACTCATCGCTGATTTTTTAAGACGATCAGAAACTTCATCCCATAGCGCTGCTTTTTTTAGTGCATTTTCTACGATACCATCTAAAACGACTTTATCTTTAATCCCTTGGCATCTTGGGCCATACGCAATATTATCATAAATACTCATCGGGAATGGATTTGGTTTTTGGAACACCATCCCGACTTTTGAACGAAGTTCAATGACATCAAAGTTTTTATCATACGCGTTTTTATCTTCATAAAGGACTTCACCAGAGACTTTACAATTCTGGATGAGATCATTCATACGATTTAAGATGCGAATAAATGTTGATTTCCCACAACCAGAAGGTCCAATAAAAGCTGTCACCTCGTTATAATTAATATTCATCGATATATTTTTAATGGCTTGAAAATCTCCATAAAATAAATCAATATTTTTCAAGGTAAACACTGGTTTTTTCATATTATGTTCTTGATTCATCTTCATTTAACTCCAATTCATATTTTTTTGCAATCTCTTCGCGATGATTTTAATCATAAAATTAATGACAAAGACGACTGATAAAATGATAATCGCAATCGCTGCAGCAAGTTCAAAGTTTGGACTATCGCCACCCATAATGACCCAAATATGAACTGCAAGAGTTGTTGCTCGTTCTGATAAAATCACACGATCTGAGATTGCTGCACCAACTGCAAATATGAGTGCAGCAGATTCTCCCATAATACGACCAATCCCTAAGAGGACACCTGTTAATATTCCTGGCGTTGCATTTGGCAACACAACTTTGAAAATTGTTTGAGTTTGGTTTGCACCTAAGGCAAGTGACCCTTGTCTTAATTCGTTTGGAATAATTTTTAATGCTTCTTCTGTGGATTTAATGATGGTTGGAAGTAAAATAACGACCATCGTAAGTGCACCAGATAATATTGAACCACCTTGCGTTTGTATCGTATTATTAAGAAGTGGCACAAAGATAGCTGCACCTAACATCCCATACACGATGGAGGGAACACCTGTCAGCATGTCAACCATGTTTTTAATTGCTCTTGAAAACCATGAATAGGTCGCGATTTCATTAAAATAAATTGCGGTAGACACACCGATTGGTATTGCTAAAATAAGCGTAAACACAATAGTATATAATGTTGCAATAATAGATCCTCTAATACCACCACCTACAATTTGAACACTCATGGAGGTGATACTTGTTGCTTGATTAAGCTTTGCAATCATTCCTGATGCCTGTTCTCTTGCAAGTGCAATAATGGTATTGTTATTAAATAATGCTTTTTCTATGGCAGTTCCTACTTTTAAGTCGACTTGAGGATGATTACCTTCTTCATCAACAACATTTCGATCAAATGGTTGAATAAGTGGACTTTCAGGATGAATGTACGCAATTTCAACAATTGGATAACCAGCTTTATTCGTAGAATCAACAAGTCCTATTCCCCATATTTCAGAATAAACAATATTTTCATCGATCGTTTCAATAAGTATATAACTTCCTGCACCTTCATCTACATAGACATCCGTTGAAATGGTTCTTGAATCACCAATGATGGTTTCCCATCTCACAAGATTTAAACCTGTAGAAACCACATAAAATATGATCATACCTAAAATGATGAGACCAACACTACCTAGTGAATAAACAAGTGTTTTAGAGACATTGTCGCGTAATTTTCGATTATTTTTCATCTAAATTACCTACTTTTTTCATGACAAATTTTAAAAGTACATTCGTAATAATAATGACGAACATCAAGACGAGTGCAACAGAAAATCGAACATCATAATCGATACCAGTTGTTTCTTTAAGTCCCATGAGCATTCGAGAAGTCAACGTAGATGTTGTATCTAATACGTTTAATGTGACACCACTAAATGCATTACCTGATACCATCGACACTGCTGTTGCTTCACCTAAAGCCCGTCCTACACCTAAAATAACACCTGCAAAGATACCACTTTTTGCACTTGTTAATACGACTTTGAAATATGTTTGCATTGGTGATGCTGCTAGAGCAAGTGAACCTTCAATGATATCATTTTTCACAGAACGAATTGATGTTTCAGCAACAGCAGTAATGGTCGGTAAAGTCATCATAAAAAGAACGAAAACAGTACTTAACAAAGATAATCCTGCAGCTGTTTGATATCCGAATAGTGTACCAATACTTGCGACGATTGGTGCTATAACACCAAGACCAATGACACCATAAACAATCGATGGAATCGATGCAAGGAGTTCAACTACTGTTCTTAATACTTCTGCAAATCGTTTTGGTGCAATTTTCGCAATTAAAAGTGCAGTCATGATGGCAACCGGAAGTGTAATTGTAATCGACAAAATGACAGCAATAATCGTATTAATAATCGCAAATCCAACACCATAAGCCGATGATCCACCAAGCGGACCATCTAACCATTGGTTTGCTGTAACAAATAAAAATGGATTAACTTTTGGAAGTTCTAAAATCCCTATGTTACTGTTATATCCCTCGTAAGTGATCAAAAAAGGACTCAAACCTTTAATGGCAACAATGACAATAATTAAAATGATAAAGGAAGCTGATAACATACCAGCTCCCATAAATATCGATTTTGTCATACGATCTGCTCTATTTTTTTGTTTGATACGTTTTATTGTAATTTGACTTTGAACATCAATCATTTGTGCCTACTTTAAAATTTTTTTAGAAAAATACCGACCAATTCGTGACTTCTCCACTATAAATACGTCTTAATGCAGAAGGTGTAATACTTATTAACGGATTGTCTAAATGAACGATTGCAACAATCGCATCCACTGCTACTCGACCTGTAACAAGTGCTGGTTCTTGAGCAGTAAATTCACGAGATGCGAATCCTACATGAATTGATAATGCGTCATCAATAGCTGCGTTTGATCCATTTAATCCTTTGTATGCATTAGAAGATCCGGTGTGATTATGTTGAGGCACAACATTTCCACATTTTGCTGAGAAGTCTGGAGAAATTTCTGTTGCAATTTTTTCAACGGAGTCTGATCCACCAATTTTTAGTGTATATGCACTATTGTCTTGTTCACAAATAGGAAATTGTGCTTTGACTGTATCCCATGATTGTCCACTTGATAAGTCAACAATACCACCAGCTTGTGCTATCGATGCTAATCCTTCAGTTGATCCCATATAAGCGATGAATGCTTTTGAAAGTGCTTCATATGCTGCTGCATCTGTACCATATACTGAATAATCGTCACGCAACATGTAGTTAAAGTTTCTTGATAATTTATAAGAATCATTCAATACGTTTGCTTCAGTCGGTGCAACCGTATCAAAACTTAAACCTTTAAATAATTGAGTATTTAATGTTGATAATGATACATATCCGATTGCATATGGATCTGTTTGAACCGCTGAGACTTGTTCAGCATTCCCTGCTGTAATGAAGCCAGGAACTAAGATGGAGTCATCTTTTGTAGCAGCTTTAAATCCAATCCCAGTCATAAATCCATCACGCGTCCCACTTGATGTGTCACGAGTATAAACTTTAATTGAGGAAGTTTCATCGAATGAGTCGTTATCTCCTCCACCATCTACAACACATGCACTGAGTGTAAGTGTTAATAATAATACGAGTGTTAATGCTATTTTTTTCATGTAATACTCTCCTTAATTTAATTTAACCGATGTAAGTATACAAAATGTTATGTAAAGAGTCATGACATGAAGTGTAAATAAAAAGTAAAGATAGAGTTTCTTTACTTTCTTGAGTTTCGTTATTTTACAAAGACATCATTAAATTGTTTGGCGACTCTCACAAATGTAGTACATTTAGAAAGCTGTTTTAAAGATGGTGCACCTACATACGTACACGTCGAGCGGATACCACCTAAAATATCTTTTACAGTTTGATCGACTGACCCACGATACGGCACTCTTACAGTTCGTCCTTCAGAAGATCTATAATCAGCAACACCGCCATGATGTTTTTCCATGGCAGTTGTTGAACTCATGCCATAAAACTCAACAAATTTCTTCTCTTGATATATCGCTTCATTTGATTCAGGATCGACTTGATGTGTATTATGATATTCTTGAATAATGGTCCCGCCACCTTCATCATGGCCTGCAAGCATCCCACCAAGCATGACAAAGTCTGCACCAGCACCAAATGCTTTCGCGACATCACCAGGACTTGTACACCCACCATCACTAATAATGTGTGCACCTAGTCCATGCGCTGCATCCGCACATTCCATAATGGCAGATAATTGTGGGTACCCGACACCTGTTTGGATACGTGTGGTACATACTGAACCAGGTCCAATCCCGACTTTTACGATATCTGCCCCACGTAAAATAAGTTCTTGGGTCATATCCGCAGTGACGACATTACCGGCAATGATGACATGTTTTGGGTAAAGTTTTCTCACTTTTTCTACAAAATCTCCAAACACTTCACTATACCCATTGGCAACATCAATACAAATAAATTTAATGGCTTTATATTTTTTTAAGATGAGATCAATACGTTCCAAATCATATTGCGAAGTCCCCGTTGAAATTGCAAAATGACGAAAATCAAGTTGAGAATCTAATCCCTCAAAGTCTTCAAGGTGATAACTTTTTACAAGTGTTGTAAAAAGTTGATGTTTTTGAAGTGCCAAAGACATTTCAATGGTACCAACACCATCCATATTTGATGCGATGACAGGAATCCCTTCATAACGATATTGACTGTGTTTAAATATATATTGTCTTTCTAAAACGACTTCTTTACGACTTGAAAGTGTTGAACGTTTCGGTCTAAAAAGTACATCTGAAAAATCAAGCTTTAAATCATTTTCTATACGCATCTTCAAACTCCTTTAATGATTCTTTTAGATATTGATATACTGGATAAATATGAGACAGACTTGTTTGGTGTCGCTTAAACGTTTTTTCTTTTAGTTTAAAATCATGAGTTATTGTCACATCTTCTATTTTACACATAAACATAGCGTCTTGTCCATTAAAAATAATTTCTACATCCAAAAGGTTAGGACACCGTTCAATGATCTCAATGTATTGCGTGATGGCATGATGTTTTTCTTGAAGTTGATAAAGATAATGATGATGGAACATCATGACAGGCATTTCTAGCGCTTCTTTATGATTTAAATACTGAAAAGTTAAAAACTTACAAGGAAATTTTAAGCACACTTTCATGAGGGGAGTTTGATGTTCATGAATTTTGAATTGATATAAGATGAGATCAACATGTTCAGACGTTACATGTGTCATCTTGTTAAAATAATGAGTTTGATATGGCCAATATTGATGATGATGCTTAGTTTTTAGTGTGATATTCATGATGGATGAAAGCATCTCAGCATAAAAAATCTCATAGAAAAACTTTTCTTTTTTCTTTTTCATCCGTTGTGTGTTGTGCTCAATTTTTTGATCGAGTAAAGATAAAATCAAAATGGAAACAATCAAGCTTACAATAATAAATATTCTAACTTGCTCAAATGCAAGCAAAATAACCAACTGTATCAAAACAGAAAAGAAAATCAAGTGATAGAGTAAGGTTAACTTTGTTTTTTTTTCTAAGATAGAGGCTTCATACAATGATTTTAAATATTCAGTCACGATGTACCTCAATATCATCTGTTGAGATCACGTAACGTATATCGTTTTGATCCGTGATACATGCATATTTAAAATTGTATGCACGTATTGTAAATATTTCTTCTTTAATAAATCTTTCTTGTTCAAAAATCGTTGCATGTTGTCCAAATGAGAGTTGATTTAACGTATCGTCATGAATTTGTATGACGTCAGCTTTGATCACGTGTACAGTTTGATTTAAAAAGCGAGATGACAATTTAATAAACGTCACTGAAAAAAATGCTGTAAATCCCATCAAAATAAAAATAAATACAATTAACAAAATAACAATATCAAGGCGAAATAAAACGGCACTAACACTATATAACGATAACATGATAAGCGTGATCAAACTTACAGTGATCGTTGTTTTGATATATGCTTGTTTTATTTGTTTTGATAGCATTTTTATCACTCCTTTGATAGGATAGACCTATGACCCTAACACGTACACATCTTTATGTAAAAACTTTAATCCGTCAAGACCCTAATCTTGAAACGTTATTTGACACTGTCAAATCAGTTACGATTCCATTTGATCACGATGGTTTCCATTTTTTAATCTTTACAATCACGGGTCAACAAGTATCTGCACATGTCGCACATATCATATTTCATCGGTTAAAATCGATTGTCAGCACGCTTAACCCTCATGCTTTATTAGACGTTGATGATCAAGCATTACGTGCAATAGGACTATCCTTTGCGAAGATTCAAACCATGAAACGTCTTGCACATTATTGTGTTGAAAACAACTTTAATTTTAACACATTTTTAGATAAAACCATGACAGACAAGTTCATCTCAATTAAAGGTATTGGACCGTGGACGATGGACATGTATGAAATGTTTGTCTTAAAAAATTTAAACCATTTTTCATTTAAAGATTTAGGACTCATCGAAGGTCTTAGACATATTTATTCAAATCAAAAGTTAGAGATAGACGATATGAAAAAAGTGAGCCTTTTATGGTCACCTTATCAAAGTATTGTTGCACATTTTTTGTGGGAGTATTGGGATGTGCATCATAAAGGAAAACGTAAACTGTGATACATCATTTTTTTTCCAATGGTCATCCCATCATAACTTTTGTTGTTTGCATAACTTTTTAAATCTAATTGCTGTTGATCTATGGCATCTAAAATGGTCATCATATCATTAACTGCTGTATCAAACATATCCAACACTGAGGTGTGATATCTTGTTTGATCTTCAGGATGTTCCCATTGTTTTTTACTAAGATTTAAAACATCCACTTCTACTTCTTTTCTATTTAGCTTTCTAGGATGTGATGCTGCAAACGCTTGAGAATTTTTACCAAGCAATAGCTTGAGAAGATAATGTTTAATACCTAAGCGGTCATAAACCGTTCGATAGATCGAAACCATGTCGTGTGCAGCATGGATAAAATCGTCTTTTTGAACAAGTTTAGGATATGTGTTTTGATAGAGGTCTTGAATGGCGTTTAACTCATGTTTGCGTACATGAATATTTCTTTTAGGATGGACCTTAGAAATCCGTTCTTTTTTTTGCTTTAATAACGCAACATCAATGAGTGTTTCACTATATGAATGATACACATTATAAGGATAACTTAGTTGACCGTCTTCATCAAAACCTGAAATCGAAAATACATAGCCATGAACATGTCGATCTAACACGTAATGCATCAATGCACCTAATGCATAGTTCACTTTAATGTCTTTATCTTTCGAGACGTCATTGAATGCATGATCTAAGAGATCTTTTAAATTTTTGGCAGGATCTTCATGGTGAAGTTTACTACCAATACCTTGTACACGTTTTTTATCTTGTCTTTTGATGAAAGGATGCATCCCATAAAAGAAAAAAGGATCAGGACCTTGAGTGGCAAGCATAAGTACTTTAAACATATCGACCGTTATATTTTTAAATCTAGGATGTAAGTTGATGATGGTTTGTGCAAATAGTTGATGCGTCATTGTTGCTGGCATACAATTACCCTACTTTCAAACGTATTATAGCATAAAAAAAAGACTTATAAAAAGTCTCTTTTTAAGCAATTGCCTCAATAATATCACTTTTTGTAATATCACCTTTAAATCGTCCTTGATTATCAATGACAGGTAAACTTCTAAAGTCATCTTGAAACTCTTTTAAGATATCTTTTAAGTATTGATTTCTTTGAATTGGCTGGATGTTTTGAATAAGACCCTTGATATCTTTTGTTTGACTGGTCAAATCCTCTTTTAAGATATATCCAACAAATTGATCTTTGTCATCTTTTAAATATGTAAATGATAAATCATGCTCATTCATATACGATAATATCTCATCACTTGATTGTGTAAATAAAGGAATATTTTCAAAATGATTATAGACACTTTTTGCACGTAATATTTGCGTTTTATCAACATCTTGAATGAAGTTTCTAACATAATCATTGGCTGGATTCGCAAAAAATGATTGTGGTGTCCCAAGTTGTACAACTTGGCCATCTTTCATTAATGCAATTCGGTCCCCCATTTTAAATGCTTCATTCATGTCATGCGTAATAAATACGATCGTTCGGTTCATATTATCTTCAAGTGATAGTAACTCATTTTGCATATCACGTCTGATTAAAGGATCAAGTGCACTGTATGGTTCATCCATTAGTAAGATATCAGGGTTGGTGACAAGTGCTCTTGCTAGCCCAACACGTTGTTTCATCCCACCAGATAATTGATGAGGTTTTTTATCTTCCCAACCTTTAAGTCCAACAGACTCAATGGCTTCCATCGCTTGCATTTTTCTAGTTGCTTCATCAATATTTTGAACTTCTAATCCAAACGCAACATTATTTAAGACTGTTCGATGCGACAATAATCCAAAATGTTGAAACACCATTGAAATTTTACTACGTCTAAATAATCTTAATTGTTCTTTATCAAAGGCAGTAATGTCTTCTCCATCAATTGTGATGGTTCCCATGGTTGGTTTATTAAGTAAATTTAAGCAACGTATAAGTGTTGATTTTCCACTACCAGATAAACCAACAATAACAAAAAGTTCGCCTTTGTTAATCGATAAATTAATATCATGAATTGCAATGGTTGCCTTTGATTGTTTTTTTACCTCTTCTAATGACATACCAGATTCAAACTTTTCTTTTGCATGCTGTTGTTGTTGAGGTGTCCCAAAAACCATACTAATATTTTTAATATCAATGATACTCATATTATGCATTCCTTTCTAGACTACCAACAATACCTTGTAGAAGTCGATCAAGTACAATGGCAAGAAACACGATCGCAAGACCTGCTTGAATCCCATCACCTATTTTTAAGCTATTAATAGCAACTAAAACTTCATTCCCGATGCCTTTTGCACCAATCATTGATGAAATGACGACCATCGCCATTGCCATCATTGTGGTTTGATTGACACCTGTCATAATTGTCGGTAGCGATTGTGGAATCTCAACTTTAAATAACAACTGTCTCGGTGTTGAACCAAAAGATAAACCTGCCTCGACAACTTCTTTATTGACTGATTTAATTCCTAGATACGTTAATCGTATCAAAGGTGGTACAGCATAAATGGTTGTTGCAAATACCGCAGGGACATTCCCGAGTCCAAAAAGCATGACTGCAGGAATCAAATAGACAAAGGATGGCATGGTTTGCATTCCATCTAATATTGGTTTTAAAATGGATTCTAATCGATTTGATTTTGCCATTAAGATTCCGATTGGAAGTCCAATTAAAACAGAAACAAGTACAGAAATTAAAACAATGACAAGTGTGTAAATCATTTCATCCCAAAGTCCAAAGACACCAATTAGAAATAACATCCCAGATAAAACAAAGGCTGTCTTTAAATTGTACAACTTGTATCCTAAATAAAATACAAATAAAACATAGACAAACCACGGGACAAAATTCATGATGTCTTCGGTTGAATTGAAAATCAATTTAACAAAATCACTAATCGCATCAAACAACCATTCTAGATTTTGAATGATCCATCCAAAGATGGCATCAAAAAATTGTGCAACATCAAATTCTAAAAATTCTGGATAACTAAACATAAACCCTCTTTTCGTAAAACATGACACCTAAAATATAGGTGTCACATCTTTCTTTTTTAAATTGTGTTCGTACATTTTTATGCAGCGTCTAATGCTGCTTTGACTTTATCGTAAACACCAGGATTATCTGCTAATAATGCTTGTAACCAAGCGTCATTTTGTTGTAAGAACCAAATGGCTGCTTCTTCTGCAGTTGCATCATTTTCTTCCATATAACCTAATGCTGAATTCGTTAATGCAGATGATGTTGTATAGTTACTAAAGAATGTATTAATCTCTGGAAAATCATCAGCAAATCCAGGACGAGACACGACATTAACATCGACTGTTGGAAATGCACCACGACCTACAAGAAAGTCTTCTTCACTGTATGGGCTATCTTCTAATAGTCTCAAATCATATAATCCCATGAGTGATGTTGGTTCCCAATAATAACTGACGATTGGTTCTTCTTTTTCAAAAGCACCCGCGATTTGTGCAGCTAATGCAGCACTTGAATTAATCATTTCAAAGTTGTAGACATCTAATCCATATTCTGGTAATTCCATTTTTAAGCCTAAGAATGCTGATGCAGACCAACTTGATGGACCACCGTAAATGACACCTTTACTAGCATCATTTGGATCTTCAAATAATGCAACAACTTCAGCTTTTGTTAAATCAGAAACGCTCATAATTGGTGCACTTAATCCAAAATCTGCATAGTTATCTTGTAAGTATGCTGGAACATAGAGACCTTGTGTATTGTCATCATAATTCGTTGATAACTCTACATAATTGCCATTTGCAATGTCATCAGCGTACGTTGGAACATTATCACTCCATAATTCTAATGAAATATCAATGTCACCATTTGGTAACGTTGCGATCATAACTGCAGTTTCTGTTGGTTGTGTTTCAACAGTGACTTCAAATCCATTTTCTAAAATGAATCCTGCAACTCGGTTGTGGAAAATACTACTTTGCCATGACGCCTCGCCAAGTATGATTGTATCACCTTCATCTGTTTGACAAGATGCTAACAAAAATAGTCCTAATGTTAATAAAAAAAGACTTAAAATTTTTGATAAATTTTTCATAAATATTTTTCTCCTTTTTATTTGTTGTAATTCAATTGTAGCACTCATAAGGCTATTTGTCAAAAAAACTGTATTTAGTTACCGCTTACATTTGTGATATTTAATGTAAATTTATTGTAAATTTAATTATCGAAATTTGACTAAAATTTATTGAGTTATAACCTTTAGTTAGGTGTATAAAATAAATAAAAAATATTAAATTTTCTTAGTAATCGTTCATTTACACAATTTTATATATTTTTGGGTGATTTCCATATCATTTGATTGAAAACGTTATGAAGACTATAATAACTTTATCTAAAAAAAGGAGATTATTACATGAAAAAAATTTTTACGTTAGTTGTATTATTAACTTCTATATTCGTATTAGCGAGTTGTGAGGCAGAGGGACCGCTAAGAGTTGCAATGGATTTAAGATATCCTCCATTTGAAACAGTCGATGATATGAATAACCCTGAGGGTATTTCAGTCGATGTAGCAACTGCATTTGGTGAATTCATCGGTCGTGAAGTCGAAATTGTAAATACAAGCTTTGGATCAATCATTCCTGCGCTACAAGCTGGTGAGGTTGATATCGCAATCGCATCGATGAGTATCACAGCAGCAAGAGCTGAAATCGTCGATTTCTCAGATCCGTACTTTTACTTCAAAATTATTACCTTAGTTAACAAAGATTTTGCAGCATCAAATAACATCACCGAAGATTCTTCAATCGAAGATTTAAGAAATAGTGGTGGTAAATTCACTGGTATTGCATCTCAAGTATCGACTTCAATTCCTGCATCGTATGAAATTGATGTATTAGAAGCGGCTGATTTAGCAACAGCAGTTGTTAATGTCGAACAAGGTACAGCGGATATTTTATTAATGAGTGCAAACCCTGTTGTACAAGCATATAATGCAAACAAAGATGATTTAATGGTTGTATGGTCACCTTGGGTATCATCACCTATTGGGATGGCAGTCAATAAAGGAAACACTGAGTTACTAGAACTTGCTAATGAATTTATTGCAACATTCAATGACGAAGGTGGATTATATGAAACCTTAAGTTTAAAATATGATGCACAACTACTTGCAACACTCGGACGTTTTGGATTAGAATTTTATATTAACGAAAATTAAAATGGCAGCGGCTTATGCCGCTTCTATTTTTGAGGACACATTATGGTGACATCAAAACCCAAACAAAAAAAATCATTTGATTATCCTAAACTATTTAGTTACATACTCGTTTTTTTATCTATATTTCTATTTATCTGGTACGTTGCAACTCGACGTACTTCTGACTTTAAACTTTATTTAATCACAGATACATATGGTCAGCTTATTTTAGAAGGTTTCTTAAATACGATATGGATTTCTATTGTTGCTTTATTGGGATCAATGATCATTGGGTTTATCTTCTATCTTTTTTCTATCACGAAAGATAAGTATATTGGTTCTTATTTACGGGCATTCACGACAGTTTTTACAGAAATCATATATGGAACACCGTTACTTGTAATGGTGGTGATATCCGCGTTTGTGATTGGGCCGGCGTTTAATATTTATAGTAGAAATATTACCGGAATAATCGGATTGATCATATACATTTCGCCATACATGAAAAATGTATACCAAGCCGCGTTTTCTTCTGTTGGTAATGATCAATATATGGCAATGGATTTATTCGGGTTTACAGCATTTCAACGCTATCGATATATTATCATCCCACAAGTCATTCGTATCTTAATGCCACCACTTATGAATAACTTTTCATTAATTATTAAAGGTAGTGCACTACTTTATGTATTATCGTTTAATGAGTTATATTACTCAATTGTCATCGCACAATCAAAAACATTTGCATTTGTTGAAGGTTATTTATTAATGTGGTCACTTTATTTACTTATTACAATTCCACTTTCACAACTGACAAAGTTGATTGAAAGGAAGTGGAGTTTATGAAGATAGATATTAGAAACATTACACATACCTATGATGTGGATGTCTTACATGATATTTCGTTTGTTTTAGAAGCGTATAAATCAGTTGCCATCATCGGTATTTCTGGTTCGGGAAAATCGACTTTGCTTAGGTTGATGTCTGGATTAGAAAAACCCACATCAGGGGACATATATATCGATGATCAAAATGTTTTAGAACCAAATTATAAAAAACACATTGGATTTATTTTTCAACATCACAATTTATTTCCTCATTTATCGCTTGAAGAAAATATTACACTTGTTTTAGAAAAAACACGTGGTGTTGATAAATTGACGGCAAAAGAAACAGCCCATAAATATTTATCGCTTCTTCATTTGGAAGATCAAGTCTATAAAAAACCGAAAAATGTGTCTGGAGGACAAGCTCAACGTGCTTCCATTGCTAGAGCACTCTCTGTCGATCCTTCTACCATTTTCATGGATGAACCGACGGCATCACTTGACCCAATATTAACGTTTGAAGTGTTATCAGCAGTTCAAGAATTACGAGGACTTGGGAAAAACTTTGTTTTTGTCACCCATGTTCTAAGTTTTGTGAGAGACTTTGCAGATTATGTCATCTTCATGAATGAAGGTCAAATCTCAGAACACGGTACGCCAGATATTTTGGATCATCCAAGAACCCAAGCTCTCAAAGATTTCATGATCAAAGTAAAATAAAAAAAACATCTACTTTTGTAGATGTTTTTTTTATGATTGTAATCTAGGTTTAACTAATAAAAAGTACAATAGAAAGCCAGATAGTAAACCTCCAATATGGCCATAAAAGCTTACTTGTGGAATGATAAATGTTAATGCGACATTAATAAATGTTAAACTTCGTATTGATCTTACAAAATACGGATTAAAATAATATGGTTTTAAGTATGTCATGATAAACAATGTTCCAATAATTCCAAAGATTGCCCCTGATGCACCAACGGTTACAACATTTGGATCACCAAGCGCAAATACAGCGATACTTGCAAGGAGACCTGTTCCTAAATAAAATAATAAAAATAACCATCTACCTAAAATACGTTCTAAAAGTGCACCTAAATAAAATAAAACATACATATTAAAGAAAACATGTAACAATGAACCGTGTAAAAACATGGCAGTTAATAATCGATACCATTCGTTATTAATTGCAATCAATGGCGGATATAATGCACCCCACTCTATTAAGTTTATTAAATCACTAAACCCACCTGTAGCTAAAACAACAACTGACATCATGACATTAATTAAGATAATTAAGGATGTCATTGGGTTTTTTTCATAATAATTCATAATCATATCCTCTATTATAACAAAAAACACATCCATTGATATGAATGTGTTTTGTTTCAAAAATATGTGTGATTACGTTAACTTTTTATCAGGGTTCACAAAGAGAAATAATAATGTCCCGATTGCAAGCGGACCATATAAAATGAGTACCGCCTGATTTGTCCCCCATGAATTAATCACAAGTCCTAATAAAAATGGACTGATGATGCCACTGAACTTACCAAAAACACTAAAGAATCCAAAAAATTCATTTGATTTTTCTGCTGGTAGCATTTTTGCAAAATAGCTTCTAGAAATGGATTGAATACCACCTTGTGCAGTCCCAACGAGTAATCCGACAATCCACATCAAATAGGTCGTATTTTCATTAATGAAATACGTAACGCCTATTGTAATGGCATACACAAGGATGCCCCATAAAATCATGATTTTACCACCATATTTGGAAGCAAGTTTACCATATATAATTGCGGATGGAAATGCAACGACTTGAACAAGTACGACGACACCTAATAATGTTGTAACACCGACACCTAAATCAGAACCTAACGTTGTTGCGAGTCGAATCACAGTGTTGACAACATCGATATAAAATAAATAAGCAAGCATAAATATAAAAATCATTTTATACTTTTTAATGTCTTTGAATGTTCTAAAAAGTCGTTGATAACTTCTTAAAATTGGTTTTTTCTCATGTTCTAATTCATAGACTTGTTTGACATCTTTCAAGATTGGTTGTGAGAATATATACCACCAGATGATGGCGACAATAAAAGCAAAACTAACAGTTAATTGTTCAAAACCCTTGTCTAAAAAGCCAAGTGTGACGAGTGCATACGGAATAATTGCAACTGCAAATGGAATCATTGAACCTATATAACCCCATGCATAACCTGCAGAAGAAACCTGATCCATACGGGATTCATCTGTAACGTCTACTAAGAATGCATCATAGACAACATTAGACATGTTATATCCAATAGAAGAGATAATGAATACAACAATTAAAGCAAGTGGACTTAATCCAGGAACTGCAAGAAATAATCCACCTAAAATCCCTAATGTTAAAAAGATTTTAAAGAACTTCTTCTTGTTTCCTTGATAATCCGATAATGATCCAATAATCGGTGCAAGGATTGCATCTGTTAATGCTATCCCAGCTGTAACAAATGCAAATATTTGCGTTCTATTTTCAACATTTGCTGCGATTGTTTGGTAATAGATTGGAAATAAAACAGTAATGATTGTTAATATATATGCTGAGTTTGCGACATCATATAATATCCAGCTTCTTTCGAGCTTTGAAAAACTAGGTAGTTTAAACATAATAACCTTCTTTGTTTTTTTATATTGTATAACACTTTTCTTTATTTCATATCATTAATTGGTTTTTTTACAATAAATTTATACACTTTTTCATGTATCATTTTACAAATAAAAAAATAGTGCTATAATAAACGTGGTTAAAACGTGAGAAGGTGACAATTTGCAAGATTCTATTACCAAAGAGATCATTGCACTCGACAAAGAACTTCGAGAAAAAATTGAACTCTTAGAGTTAGAAAAGCAACATTTAGATCAAACCATCGATAAAGAAACTAAATTGATGATCGAAAAATATCAACATGAACTTTCTAAATTAATCGATGAAACTCAAAAGAAAAACGAGACATTTTTTAAGGAAAAAGAACAGTCCGTTAAACGTGATTTTGAAGCTCGACTACATTCGATTCAAAACAAATATAATCAACATAAGGATGCTTGGATTGAAAGCATTTTTAATGCTTGTATTGAATTAAAGGACAATGAATCTTGAGTCATGCAAACAATGCCATCATTTCTAAATCTAAAGCGATGTATGGTGATTTTCTAAAATCAGAAGATTACGAAAGAATGATTAAATTCACGACGATATCTGATATTGTAAGTTATTTAAAAAAACATCCTTTTTATGAATCAATACTAAAGGATATTAACGAAAAAGCAGTTCATCGAGGTCAACTTGAACTATTGATTCGAAAAAATAATTTTGATCGTATTTTAAAACTCATTCATAGTGTCTATTCGAAAGATAAATCTTATTACCAACTTTCAGTCATTAAACAAGAAAGCGATTTAATCTTAAGTGTTTTAAGAACCATCATAAGTGATGATGACTTAGAAACAATTAAAGGTAAAGTCCCCTATTTCTTTGATGTTCATACTGACATTGATCTTACAAAACTGATGGCTTCAGAAACATTTGAAGAATTAATTGAGTCATTAAAAGATTCTGATTACTACAACATTGTGAAACCTTATTATGTGAAAGACAAAACATTAATCAGATATCTAGACATCGAATACAAACTTGAAATGTATTATTTTGATGAGGCTTTTGTAAGAATTGATAACAATTATAACGGACGTCTTGCACGAGATTTAAAAGATTTATACTACACGCGTATTGAACTTCAAAATTTAACGAAAATTTATCGACTTAAAAAATTTTATCAAGCAGATCCGCTCACCATTAAAAATTTACTCGTCTTGAAACATTCTCGATTAAAAGAACGCAAACTTGATGAAATTATTGAACTTAAAGAACCTAATGACATCCTGAATTACTTAACACATTCAAACTTGAAATATTATAAAAATGATCAAGATTTTGTGTATATCGAGTATTATGCAGGTAAAATTCGTTATGATCTTGCAAAAAAATTTATGTATTTTGCAACGGACGTTCCAAAAGTTTTTACCGCATTTCTTACACTTATAGAAATACAAAATGATAATTTAACAAATATTATTGAGGGTGTACGATATCAAGTTTCTGAAGTTGAAATGCAACAAATGCTTATCTATACTTAGGAGAAAATATGGCAATTTCTACAATTAAATTGATCGATATTACTGCCAATCAAAGTCAACTTGATGATGTATTGACAAAACTCATTGAAACAGAAAATATCCATCCGGTTCTTGCAAGTGAAATCATTGAAAAAGTTCATGGATCAACATCATTTGTTTCAGAAAATCCATGTCAAACACTACTTCAAGATGTGAAAGACATTGAAACAAAATTTAATATTCAACTTACGGATGTGGAACAACGTAATTATGATATCGATTTTGATGAGATGTTTGATTATATGCAAAACTTGAAATTACAACTTGGCGAAGAAATCAAACGTATTAAAGCATTGGAAAAAGATATTTCTGAATACCAAGATGCACTGATCCAAGTCAACCATTTGAAAGTGTTAGATTTACCACTTGATGATCTTTTTGCAGCCGAATATGTAACATTTAGATTTGGAAGACTCCCTAATGATAGTGTTCCTAAACTACGTTTTTTCCAATCTAAACCTTTTGTTTTCCAGTCTTTCGATACAGATAACAATTATGCATGGTGCATGTATTATACGACGGATGAATATAAGCGTGAAGTTGATAACATCTTCTCCTCACTTTTCTTCGAACGTATCTTCATTCCTGATTTTGTTCATGGTCGACCACTTGAAGCCATTGAAAATCTTGAATTAAAAATTAAAGAAGCAAAACTTGAAATACAATCTTATCACCAAGAAATTGATGATATTGCAGGAACTTGTACAAATAAACTCTCTTGTATTAAAGGTGAACTTCTATACTTAAACAGAATATTTGAAGCTAAAAAATATGTTGTTGGTTTGGGTGATAAAATTTCTATCTCATTGTTTAGCGAAGATGTTCATGCTACACAAGTTAAAGATGCCTTTGAAATGATTCAAGATGTTGAAGTTGAAATCAACGATGCCGATGCAGACAAAAGAATCAAACCACCAACAAAACTTAAAAATGGTTGGTTTGCAAAACCTTTTGGACTCTTTGTAGAAATGTATGGTTTGCCTAGCTATCACGATATTGATCCAACACCATTTGTTGCTTGGAGCTATGCCATTTTATTCGGTCTCATGTTTGGTGATTTAGGTCAAGGGATTGTCTTATCATTACTGGGCCTCTGGTTGTATAAGAAAAAAGGAAGTATGCTTGGTGCCATCGGCATTCGTATTGGAATCACGTCTGCTATTTTCGGATTTTTATACGGATCATTATTTGGAAATGAGGAAATTTTGATTCCTGTTTTCCAAAATGTTTTCGGATTAGTGGATAAACCTATCCACGTCATGGATGCTGACTTTACGATGACACTACTCATCTCAGCAATTGGCATCGGGGTCTTCTTAATCATTGTTGCAATGATCATTAGTATTTATATTAAGGCGAAGCATAAACATTATGTTGACATGATCATGTCTCATAATGGATTGGCAGGATTATTATTTTATACATATTTATTATCCGCAATTGGTTTGTCCATGGGATTTCAAATCAATATACTCACCCCATTATTCACAATCCCATTCATTGGAGTTCCACTTCTTCTTATATTCTTTAAAGAACCATTTGAACGAAGGTCACATGGCGAAAAAATGTTTCCAACTGGATTTGGTGGGTTTTTCGTAGAGGGATTCTTTGAATTATTTGAAATTCTTTTATCCTATGTAACGAACACCATGTCATTTTTACGTGTTGGAGGATTCATTCTCTCACATGCCGGCATGATGCTTGTTGTGATGTCACTTATGGAAATGGTAGGTGGTGCAGGAAGTATCTTTGTCTTGATTTTTGGAAATATATTTGTCATGGCACTTGAAGGAATGATTGTAGGCATTCAAGTCTTACGTCTACAATTTTATGAACTATTTTCTAGATATTACCAAGGGAATGGCATTGCTTTTACCCCTTTAAAAATAAAATAACGGAGGCTTTTCATGCTTACATTCATTGATTTTGTATTACCACTTGTTTTAATATTACTTATTTTGATACCACTTGTTTCTGCATTTAATGGGAAACAAAGTAAATCGACAGTTAAAAAAGCGCTTATGAAACATGTTTTTGGCTTTTTCACAGTCATCGCACTCATATTTGTTGTTCAACTCTTTGTTAAACCTCAATTATTTGGTGCTGAAGAAGTTGTTCCTGCTGTTGATTTACTAACTGGAACACTTGCGCAAGGACTTGGTTTCTTAAGTGCTGCGCTTGCAACAGGTTTGTCAGCGTTAGGCGCAGGTATCGCCGTCGCAGCTGCAGCACCTGCTGCAATTGGTGCATTTTCTGAAAATGAAAAAAACTTTGGTAAGTCATTAATTTTCGTTGCACTTGGTGAAGGTGTTGCCATTTATGGTCTACTGATTTCCATCTTAATTATCAACCAATTATAATGACGTTTTATATTTTGAGTGATAATGTCGATAGTCTTGTTGGTATGAGACTTGTTGGCATTGAAGGTGAAGTTCTACATGAACGTCAAGCATTTTTAGATGCTTTAGAACGTACGATTCATGATCCTAATATTGGGGTTATTTTAGTCACGACAAAACTTGTATCTTTAGCCCCATCCATCATCTCAGAATATAAACTTAAATTACCACGAAAAATTATTTTAGAAGTTCCAGATCGTCACGTTGAAAGTGATATTGGTCAAATGATAGATCAATACGTTAGTGAAGCGATTGGAATAAAATTGTGAGGACATATGGCCTACTATAATAATGATCAGCTGCTAAAGTATTTTGAAAAAAATATGAAACAAGTTGCTGAAGAAAATATTGAAACGCTTAAATTAGAAATTAAAAAATTGTATCAAAAAGAAATGTCAAAAGTTCAAGAAGCGTTATCAATCAAACATGAATTAGAAAAAAACCGAGAAATTAAATCTCTTATGGTGACACATCAAGAAAAAATCAATCATTTAGGGATTGAGTATGATGAAACACTCATGAATCTAAGGAAAAATATGGTTGCAGATATTTTTGAAACAGTGACCAAAAAGATCAAAACATTCATGACAACAAAATCATATCTTGCATCAATGTCACAAAAAATCAACGCCTACACAGATCAATTTCCCCATGAAAATTTAATGATTCATATTCAAGGTGCCGACCAAGTGTTAGGTGATTACATTAAACAAACATACCCTTCTTTAGAGCTTCACATCCATCCAAATATTTTGATTGGAGGTTTTTTACTCACAGTAAAAGACCAGTCTATTGAATTTGATCAAACCTATGATGCTATCCTAAAAAATCAAAAAGATGTGTTCTTACAAACATCGAAACTGTTCGTGAGGGACTAATATGAATACACATACAATTTATTCAATCAACGGTCCTGTTGTCACAGTGAATGATGCAACATCCTTTAAAATGCTTGAAATGGTTTATGTTGGACCAAATAAACTTCTAGGTGAAGTCATACAAATTCAAAAAAGTAAAACCATTGTTCAAGTGTATGAAGATACGGTTGGTTTAAAACAGGGCGATCCTGTTTATCCCACTGGCGAAGCAATTTCTGTTATTTTAGGTCCAGGATTAATCTCGAATATTTATGATGGGATACAACGACCATTACTGAATATTGAAATGAATCATGGTCATTTTATTCCACCAGGAAGTCAAGCTTATCCGCTTGACCAGGATAAAAAATGGGATGTCACAATATTACTTCATCAAGGCGATCATGTGACACCAGGCATGTTTTATGCTGAAGTTTCTGAAACAAAACATTTTATCCATAAATTAATGATCCCACCACATGTTTATGGTGAAGTTTTAACCATTAAAAAAAGTGGAACTTATCAAGTTTTAGACACAATTTGTGAAATTCAAACAAAAGATGGCATTATTACACTCAATTTAACTCAAAAATGGCCAATTAAAACACCAAGACCTGTATTAAATAGACATATTTCACATGTCCCGCTCATTAGTGGACAGCGTGTCATTGATACACTTTTTCCTATTGTAAAAGGCGGTACAGCCGCAATTCCTGGTGGATTTGGAACAGGTAAAACGATGCTCCAACATCAACTTGCAAAATGGTGTGATGCGGACCTCATCGTTTATGTAGGTTGTGGTGAACGTGGGAATGAAATGACCCAAGTTCTTGAAGAGTTTAGTGAACTCATTGATCCTAGAACCAATCAACCCCTTTTAGAACGTACGATATTAATTGCGAACACTTCAAATATGCCAGTTGCGGCACGTGAAGCAAGTATTTATACTGGCGTTGCGATTGCAGAATATTATCGAGATATGGGATATCACGTTGCATTAATGGCAGATTCTACGTCTAGATGGGCTGAAGCACTTCGTGAAATTAGTGGTCGTTTAGAAGAAATGCCTGCTGAAGAAGGCTTTCCTGCATACTTACCTAGTCGTATTTCACAATTTTATGAACGTGCAGGGTATGTTGAAACATTAAATCACGCCACTGGTTCTGTCACGATTATTGGTGCAGTTTCACCTCAAGGTGCAGACTTTTCTGAACCTGTCACTCAAAATACAAAGCGTTTTGTTCGAACCTTTTGGGCGCTTGATAAGCAACTTGCCTATGCAAGACATTATGCAGCAATTAACTGGAATGAGTCATATTCAGATTATGGCAATGATTTAGAACGCTATTACAGAGATCATGTGGCTGATGATTTTAATTTTTTTAGACAAAAACTGATTTATTTACTTGCAGAAGAAACTAAATTATTAGAAATCGTGAAACTCATTGGATCAGATGTTTTACCAGATGATCAAAAACTTATCATTGAATTAGGACGTGTCATCCGTATCGGGTTTTTACAACAAAATGCATTTCATAAAGAAGATACCTATGTACCACTTAAAAAACAATATGACATGATGCGTATCATCATCTTCTTATATGAACAAGGCTTACAATATGTCTCAGAACGAAAATCGATACAAGTGCTTAAAGAAACACAACTCTTCGAACATATTATTCAAATGAAATATAACATCTCAAATGACAACACGACATCTTTTGAAACATATAGTAGCATGATCAAAGATATCATGCGTCAGATTGATTAAGGAGGATTTTAGATGATCAAACAATATGTTGGATTAGACGAAATCCATGGACCACTTGTTTTTTTAGACAATGTCAAAGATGCTGGCTTTGAAGAAATGGTTGAACTTCAAGTTGAAGGAAAACCTTCCAGATTCGGAAGAGTTGTTCATATTGATGGTGATCGTATCGCCATTCAAGTATTTGAAGGAACCAATGATTTATCTTTAAATAATACACGCACCAAATTATCCGGTCGCGCCGTTGAAATAGGACTTTCTAAAGAAATATTAGGACGCGTTTTTAATGGTTCAGGTAAGCCAATCGATGGTCTAGGCGATGTTTTTATTGATGAATATCGACAAATCAATGGATATCCTTTAAATCCTGTTTCAAGAATGTATCCAAGGAATTTTATACAAACAGGTGTATCTTCTATTGATGCACTCACAACGTTAATTCGTGGCCAAAAACTTCCTATTTTTTCTGGTGCTGGACTTCCTCACAACGAACTTGCTGTTCAAATCGTCAAACACGCTAAGATTGCTGAAGAAAAAGGAGAACAATTTGGTGTTGTTTTTGCTGCAATGGGTGTGAAACATGATGTTGCAAACTATTTTAAAACGCAGTTTTTAGAAGCAGGTGTCATGCATCGTGTTGTGATGTATGTCAATGTTTCGAATGAACCCATCATTGAACGTATTTTAACGCCACGATTTGCACTATCCGCTGCTGAGTATTTAGCGTTCACACATCACATGCACATTCTTGTGATTATGACGGATATGACATCGTATTGTGAAGCTTTAAGAGAATTTTCTTCTTCTAAGGGTGAAATCCCTGGACGTAAAGGATATCCAGGGTATTTATACTCTGATTTAGCTTCACTTTATGAACGTGCTGGACTTATTAAAAATATTGAGGGTTCTGTTACGCAAATTCCAATACTTACGATGCCCAATGATGACATTACCCATCCCATTCCAGACTTAACCGGTTATATCACTGAAGGCCAAATTGTATTATCACGAGATCTCCATCAAAGTGGTGTGTTTCCACCTGTGGGAATTTTACCTTCTTTATCACGATTAATGAAAGATGGGATTGGTGAAGGTTTTACAAGGGGCGATCATGACAACCTCACGAATCAATTGTTTGCTTCCTATGCAAAAGTTCAAGATGCTAAAGATTTAGCCTCTGTGATTGGCGAAGATGAATTATCTGCTGATGACCAGGCACATCTTGTCTTTGGACGTATGTTTGAAAAACACTTCTTATCTCAAGGATTTGAAAGTAATCGTTCAATTGAAGAGACATTAGACCTAGGATGGGATTTATTATCATTACTACCAAAAGATAGTTTAGAACGTCTTAATAAAGACATGATAGAAGCATTTTATCATCCTAAAAAAGCATCTGAACGTTTTCAAGTGAACCTAACATGAGCCGTCAAGTAATTCCTACAAAAGGAAATTTAATGCGATTAAATTCACGTTTAAAGCTTGCAAACAAAGGTTATGAACTCATGGACCGTAAGCGTAATATTTTGATACGCGAGATGATGGATATTTTAAATGAAGTGAAAGAACTACGTAAAACAGTAACCTCAAAGTTTAAAGCAGCGTATAAAGCACTTCAAGATGCAAATATCACATTAGGCATCGTATCCGATATTTCTAAGTCGATTCCAGTTGATGATGGGATCACGATCAAATATCGTTCTGTGATGGGGGTTGAACTTCCTAAAGTCTCTCATGAAGCGAAGCATGTACGTATCACCTATGGTTTTGGTGCAACCAATACAAAATTTGACTATGCTTATAAAACCTTTTTAGAAGTTCGAGACATGATGGTCAAACTTGCTGAAATTGATAATGCGACCTACCGATTAGCGAATGCAATTCGTAAAACGCGTAAACGTGCGAATGCACTTGATCAAATTGTGTTACCACAATTAGCGACTGATATTAAATTTATTAAAGATACGTTAGAAGAAAAAGAACGTGAAGCATTTACTCGACAAAAAATGATTAAAAATCATATGTAAAAAAGCCACTCAAGTGAGTGGCTTTTTTATTAAATAAATAGATTATGATTTGCTTCATCTGTCGCTGCTAAATAACTTGCAACACCCGCATATTCAATACCATCGATAAGTTCACTTTCTTTAATGCCCATGATATCCATCGACATTGCACACGCAACGATATTCACACCAAGTTCTTGAGCTCTAGATAATAAAATTTCTAATGAATCCACATTTTTCTTTTTCATCACCATTCGAATCATCTTTGGTCCCATGCCTAACATATTCATGTTAGACAATGGTAATTTTTTTGTTCCTTTTGGCATCATTTTACCAAACATTTTTTCAATGAATGTTTTTTTAACACGTTTTGATTTTGCTTTTCTTAGTATATTAAGTCCCCAAAATGTAAAGAATAACGTGACATCTTTACCCATTGATTTTGCACCCGTCGCAATGATCATTGCCGCAATTGCTTTGTCTAAATCCTGAGAGAAAACAACCATCGTTGATGCATTCCCTTGAGTTTTCACTTGATACCCTTCTTTGTGGAAACGTTTGGATCCTTTTTGAACATACGCAATTTGAATGTTATTTTCTTTTTTCAAATTAATAAATGTATGTCCCGATTTATCAGCCCATGCCACAATATCTTTTGAAAACCCTGGATCGGTTGCTTTGATTTCAATGATTTCGCCGTCATCAACATTTTTCATGGCTTCATACGTTTTAACAATTGGACCCGGACATTGTAACCCACAAGCATCTAGAAATACAGATACTTTCTGTGTGTTAAAGTCTACGACAAGCGGTTCTTCTTTTTCAGGTAAAACCATGTCGCCTAAATCATCAACAAGTGAGAAACACACTTCAGAACCATTATGGTCAAAGACACAACTATATGATTTGAATCCACCATCTAAATTTTTAACTTGATATCCATGTTGCATGAGGAGTCTTGCCGCAGTATATCCACGTTGACCAACTTGACAATAAACATAGATCATTTCATCTTTTGGAATTTCATCTAAGCGTTGTCGTAATTCTGATAAAGGAATATTAATACTTCCTGGTAAATGTTCAATTAAATGTTCAGCACGTTCTCTAATATCAATGACACGCGCACCTTTAGATGCAAGTTCACTCATCTCTTGCCAAGTGACAACTTCAACTTTTTGATTTAGTATATTATCTGCAATGAAGCCAACCATGTTTACAGGATCTTTTGCTGATGAAAAAGGAGGTGCATAGGCAAGATCTAAATGTCGTAAATCTGTGACTTTTACTTTTCCAAAAATAGCAGTTGCTAAAACGTCAATACGTTTATCAACACCTTCTCCTCCAACAGCTTGTGCACCGTATATTTCTTCTGTTTCTGGATCAAACATAACTTTCATTGAAATAGGTTCTGCTCCAGGATAATAAGATGCATGAGATGTTGGATGTAAATGTATCGCTTTATATTTCTTTCCTAAACGTTTGAGTGCTTTTTCATTAATACCAACACTCGCAACATTTTTTTCAAATATTTTTGCTGCAGATGTTGCAATCGTTCCAGGATAAATATCTTTAGAGCCACATATGTGATCCGCAACAAATCGTGCTTGTTTATTTGCAGGTCCAGCTAATGCGATACTCATCGTCTCACCTGAGACAATTTGTTCTACATCAATCACATCGCCAATCGCATAAATATTTTTATCTGATGTTAAAAAATGTTGATCAACTTCAATACCACCTCTATTATTGAGGGTTAATCCAACTTTTTTAGCAAGTTGATTATCTGGTCTCACACCAATCGCTAAAATGGTAAGATCACTTTGTAGCACAGTCCCACTCGTTAATGTGATTTTACTACCATGGTCACTAAATGCTTTTACACCATCATTTAAGATAAGTCCTGCACCTTGATCAACAATATGCTGATGAATGATTTGTGCCATTTCAAAGTCAAACATGGCCATGACTTGTGGTGCC
The DNA here is from genome assembly GCA_965657915.1 of Acholeplasmataceae bacterium. GTDB lineage: Bacteria > Bacillota_I > Bacilli_A > Acholeplasmatales > Acholeplasmataceae > UBA8290. The sequence goes on from CBFHPN010000004.1 coordinate 73,409, forward strand.
ATTTCAACGAGCGTAACACGTAAACCTAAATGATGTAAGTTTTCTAAAACTTCAACACCTATAAAGCCACCACCAATGACAACAGCACGTTTCGGCTTGTTATCTTTGATATGTTTCATGATTAAATCCATATCTGGAATATTTCTTAGTGTAAAGACATTTTTTGCCTCTTCTATTCCAGTTATTGGTGGCTTAATTGGTTGTGCACCTGTAGAAATAACGAGTTTGTCATAGCTTTCAGTATACGTTTTACCCGTTTGAACTTCTTTGATGGTGACCATTTTTTTATCTTTATCAATATCAATGACTTCAGAAAAGGTCCGAATATCTACATTGAATTTTTTTGACATGTCCTCTACTGACTGAACAATGAGTGAATCACGACTTGGAATCACGCCACCTATATGATAGGGTAAACCACAATTTGCAAAGCTAATATATTCGCCGCGTTCAAACATGATGATCTCTGCAAACTCATCATTACGACGTAAACGTGCGGCCGTGGTTGCGCCTCCGGCAACCCCACCGACAATCACTACTTTATTTACTTTCATATCGTCCTCCGATATCTTAATATTAAAACTTATTAGTTAAAAAGTCAATGTTTTTTAAGTAATTTTGTTGTATAAAAACGGTTGCAAAAAAAAAGGATGCTTTCGCATCCTTTTCATAAAACTCAAAATTAATATTATACTTCTTCGTATCCTTGTTCTTGTGAAAGAATAGATGACACAAATTGTAAGATCACACCATATACGACTTTAGATGAAATATCTGCAATTGTATATAATACTTGTTGTGAAGCGATTGCTAACTCAAAGTTTTCTAATAAAGGCATTACATAGGCAATTGGATAAATTGTCCATGATACATAGAATAACGGTAAGATGAAAGCAAATAATGGTAATGCTTTAGATTTTGCCATGTTCGCTTTACCTTCTTTAATTACGCGCGTAATTAAAACAAGGACGAAAACATAGAATACAGTTGAGATTGCACCCCATACTAACCACATTACTAGGTCTTCACCAGCTGTGCCTGGTTCATAAAATTGACCAACATAACCAGTTAAGATCATGAGGACACCAAAAGTTGCGAATTGCGTTAAATATTTCTTAAACGCTGCTCCAGCAACACCAACAACAAATAAAATTTGGATTAAGAGCATTGGGACATCAATGAGCCAGTTTAAATATCTGAACCCATTAGAGAAGTTACCTGTCATTTCGTATACACCTGCGTTAAGTGTAAATGCTTCTACCCATTGGTTTTGTTGTTCAAAAAGTAACAACAATGCAGAAACCATAACGACTACACTTAATACAGAACTCATTCTATATTTAGGTAAATTCGTTTTAATGGTCAAGATGAAGAAAATCAAAGATGCTGCCATCGCTGCATATCCTAGTGTCAACACATGTGAAACTAGTTGAAAGCTTGATACTGAAATACTTTCCATTCTTATTCTCCTTTTGTTTTTTTTAGGTTTTTACCTAGCTATATTTTACTCCTATCTGAAAGCGCTGTCAAGTTTTGAAATTCAAAATAAAAAAAATATGATAAAATGTGGTAAAGGAGTCTTTATGAATACCCTACAAACGTTTGCACTCAATAAAAAAGAAAAACTATTTGTTTTACTTACCATTTCTGATACTCTGTTTATTTTTACGTACTTAGTATTAAGTATTTTTCAACAACAACTTTTCCGTTACATCGACTTATCCGTATTACTTTCAGCACTGATTTTATATACGTTGTTATTTATTTTGTCGCTGCTTTTTACACACATCGAAACACGTCAATTTAAATCTAAAACGTTAACGATTAAAAACAGTCGTTTCATTATTACTGAAAACGATCAAGAAAAGTCTTATCCACTTCATGATTTAAGTCATGTCATTATTAGTAAATTGTATTATTTCTTAACACCGTATCATAAACTGACTGTGTATTTTACGAAAGACAAAAAAGTGTCTTCTTTTCATTTTTTACTTCTCAAAGATGATGCAAAAAACTTAAAGGCCTCCACAAGCCAATCGATATCTAAAAAGTAATTTAAAGAGCCTTGTAAGGCTCTTTTTTATTTATGTAAATTTTTTATCAAAAGTCTTTTTTTTTTGAATTTTAGTTGATATAATACCTTTCACAAGGAGGGTATGATATGGAACATTTAAAACTTCAACGACATATTTTATGTATCGATTTAAAAAGTTTTTATGCATCTGTTGAATGCAGTCTTCTTGGACTCGATCCATTTCAAACACCTCTTGTTGTTGCGGATCCAACACGTGGTGGTGGATCTGTTGTACTTGCTGTGACACCTTATTTAAAAACGTTAGGGGTTCCTAGTAGATGCCGCGTTAAAGATTTACCAAATCACTTCAACATTCAAATCATGCGTCCACGTATGAAAACATATATGCGTTTTGCTAAAGATATCATTGCGATATACTTGCGCTATGTCAGTGATGAAGACATGCATGTGTATTCAATTGATGAAGTGTTTTTAGATGTGACGCATTATTTAAGCTTATATAAAAAAACACCTACTGAGATGGCAAAACAAATTTTAACGGATATTTTAAATGAGACAAAAGTAACTGCAACATGTGGCATTGGACGTAATATGCTGATGGCAAAACTTGCACTTGATATTGACGCTAAACATCATCCTGAATACATTGCATCTTGGGAATATGAAGATATTCCTGAAAAATTGTGGACACTTCCACGTTTGTCAGATATGTGGGGCATCGGTCCACGTATGGAAAAAAACTTATTGCGATTAGGTATTAAAAATGTATACGATCTTGCGCATAGTAAACCAAGTCTACTAAAACACCACTTCGGTATTATCGGTGAAGAAATGTATTATCATGCGCATGGTATTGATATGAGCTTAATTCAAAGTAAATCCTCTTTGTTTTCAAGACAAAAAAGTTTTGGTCAATCTCAAGTACTTTTTAAGGATTATGACGGACATAACATTTCAATCATTTTAAGAGAAACGGTTGACGAAGTTGCTAGAAGGTTACGTCGTGCGCACATGACCGCACAAACCATTGCACTTGGCGTTGGGTTTAGTAAGGATGTCGGCGGGGGATTTGGTAAACAATACACCCTTGACCACCCAACCATGCATGCGGATGTCATCTTTGAGGTTTGTAATATGCTTTTTGATAGTGCTTATGATGATGAACCGATTCGACGAATTCATGTGAGTGTTTCAAATCTTAAAAAGATATCATATACACAATTATCTCTTTTTGAAAACCAAGCGGCACGTGATCAAAAACTCAAACTCGAAAAGACGATGGATACCATTAAAATGACGTTTGGTAAAAACAGTATTAATCGTGCATTAAGTGAACTCAAGGATTCTACCATTAAAGCACGAAATCACATGGTTGGTGGTCACCATGAATAATTATATCGACCGCGGACTGATCAAATGGATGCCTTTTGATGCGTTAAGTGGGTTTTCATCATTAATCAGTGATTTAAAGCAGCATCTTTTAGTAGAACCAGAAAAAATACTCACGCAAGATCACTATGATCTTCTTAACTACACGCTTCTAGAAGCCATTCATGACCATAAGGAAGTGAGTATCACCTATTACAAACATCATCACTATATTCAGACAACTGGCACCATCATGAAAGTGGACCCTTATGAAAAACAACTTCTGCTTTCAACAAAAGAACGCATCAAAATCAATCATGTGATATTACTTGAAATCATTTAAAAACGTGCAAATTCTGCATGTTTTTTTTATAATAGCGTTAAGGGAGTTTATATGAAAAAAATTATTATTACAGGTGTGACCTCAGGCATTGGACGTGCCTTGTTGCTTAGACTGAATCAAGAAGGTCATCATGTGATTGGCGTTGCGCGTAGTCAAGAACGACTTAATCTTTTAACACCATTACTAAAAGCACCATTTGATTTAATTCAAGCGGATTTAAGTCAGACTAGCGACGTCATCAAAGCAGCAAAAGAAATTAAAAAACAACATGAACGTATTGATGTTTTAATTAATAATGCTGCAACCGTACCTGGAAGTCTTGTTTTAAGTGACGACGGTCATGAAATGCAATTTCAAGTGAATCATTTAGCAGTTGTGACAATGACCCATGAATTGCTACCGACATTAGAAAAAGCAAATGGACTTGTGATCACAACATCAAGTGATGCGCATAAACCAGCAAAATATCATCAAAACCGTATTGAACGATTGAAGAAATATTCGTTAATGGGTGCATACAGTGAAACAAAACTTTATAATTTGTTATTTACAAAAGCGTTTAACCGTTTTGTAGAGACTAATGTATTCGCATGTGCTGTTCATCCAGGACTTGTGAATACGGATTTAGGTGGAAAAGATACAAAAGGGATGATGCAAAAAGTATGGCGATTTCTTGCAAGACGTGGCATTACCCCAGAAGCTTCAACACAAACCTATGTCGATTTAATTGATGGCACGCTAAAAAATCATGAGTATGTCAGCGATAGAAAACCAAGTAAACCAACGAAAGTTGCATTAAACACAAGTCATCAAGATCACTTATGGCATCATACAAATACGTTACTTAATATCAAATGGCAAACAAAAAAAGCGTAATCATTTACGCTTTTTTTGTTTTAAATAATGTGAGGTAATAATCGCAGATTGATAAATTGTTGGTAACCCACTACCAGGATGTGTGCCACCACCCACTAAATATAAGTGTTTAAGCTGTTTGAATTTATTTTGAGGTCGCAGATGCAACATTTGATTAAAACCATGCGTCAGGTTAAATACAGCGCCTTTATGAACATGGAAATCATCTTGCCATTCTTGGGGTGTTAACATTTGTTCCATTGTAATATGGGGTTGAATATCAACACCTGTTTTTTCTAAAATGATGTCATACACTTGTTTTTTCAGTGCATCTTTTTCTTTGGTCCAATCAATATCAGCATCTAAATTAGGTACCGGAACTAATACATATAAACTGCTATGTCCTTTTGGTGCAAGCGTTGCATCGATTTTAGAAGGATTGTGCATGTAAAAACTCATATCGGTTAAGTCATTGGATTCAGACATCAATCTTTTTAAATAGCCTTCATAACTATCTGAGAAAAAGACATTATGATGATCGAAATCAAAGATGGTATCAAGACCAATGTAAATCATAAATGCAGAAACACTGTATGACATGGATTGAATCTTTTGATGGTTGTATGTTTTGACTTCTTTTTCTTTGGTCATATGAAGCATACTATATGCAAAATCAGCATTTAATACAACATCATCATAGGCTTGTTTTAAATGGTCTGTCACAATTCCTTTTACACTGTTTTTTTCTATCCAAAGTGACGTTACTTTTGAATTTAAATGTAGCTTACCACCTTTTTCAACAAAAAGTCTTGCCATGGTTTCATTGACTTGATTCAAGCCACCTTCGATATGATACAAGCCACCCATATGCTCTAAATAAGGCAAAATGGTAAACACAGATGGTGCTTCAAAGGAAGCCATTCCTAAATATTTTGCTTGAAATGATAAGGTATGAATCAAATCTTCATGATGTATCATTTTTGATAAATATTTATAAACCGATTGAAAGGGGTGTAATACGGGTGCACCTTTTAATACGTCGGCACGTAAAAAATGAAGGATATTTGGAAATGGTTTTTGCAAGATTGGCATCACACGTTTAAATTTTGTTGTTTGTTTTTGATACCATTTCAAATAATCATTTCCTGCACCAGGATATACCGACTCAAAAACTTCTTTTGTTTTTTGAAGATCCGCTGATGGTTGTAGTGTACGCTCTTTGAAATAAAGTGTATAAAGTGGATCTAATGGTTGCATCTTTAAATGTTTGTCAAAATCAATATTTGCTTTTTCGAACACTTCTCTTAATATGGGTTGATACATGAAAAACGTTGGACCTGAATCAAAATGATACGCACCAAAAGTAAGTCGTTTTGAACGTCCACCAACACGATTGTCTTTTTCATAAATTGTAACATTGTGTCCTTGATTTAAAAGGATTAGTGCAGCAGCAAGTCCACCTGGACCTGCGCCAATAATTGCGATATTAGACATACTGTTTTGCCTCTTCAAATGCGGTAATATATTGACGCATTTCTTCCATAAGAATCATATTTGGGGCACCTTGTAAAACGATGCCGTCTAAATACATTAAACTTTTTATAATGGGAAACATTCCTTTTTCAAAGGTCATGCCTGATAACACACCTAAACGAATCGTATGCATCATTTGTTTTGTTAAACTCACTTCGCTGACTGTTTTGTGTGCAAAGTCTTTGTATAAAACTAATAATTTTTTTTCAAATTTTTCATACGCTTTTCCATCAATAGAAACCGATGCCATTTCATTTAATTTAATGGCACACATTGGATAATCATATATCGATAAAGCTTTCATGAATTCAAATAAACCTGTTTGAATGCTCTCTGATACGCGACTGAGCGCACCTGTATCAACAAGTGTATGCTTACCTTGATTGAAAATAATATTGCCAGGGTGAATATCGCCATGAAATGTTCCAACGATAAACATATAAAATCCATGCCATCTAAATATATCAAGCATGTCTTTTTCAGAAAGGTGATGATCTCTAAGTAACTGATCCACAGGTTTCCCTTCAATAAAGTTTGATACTAAAACATGCTTTGATGATAAATTTGTATAGTATGTCGGGAATGCTAAAGATGTAAAATCAAAGGTCTTTTCATAAGACGCTTTGATGTCTTTTAGGATTTTAGTATGTTTGATTTCACTTGTTAAATCTAGTTCTGCTAGGGTATACGATTCAATATGATTCAAAACACCAATAGGATCTGCTACTTTGTGAAGTTTCGGATAAAAAAATGTGATGAATCCGATGAAACGCTTAAATGCGCGTACATCTTTTAAAAAACGTTTCTCTAAATGTTTGTTTATGACTTTAATCGCAACAATCTCGCCATTTTTTAAAGTTGCTTTATGAACTTGTCCAATTGAGGCAATACCAATAGGTGTTTCTTCCAGTGACTTGATTTCTGACAATAGATTTTCTGGTAATTGTCTTTTGATATCGTCGATTGTATGAAATTTAATTGAAGCTTGTGTATATAACTTTTGAAGATGTAATGTCGTTTCAGGGGTTAAAAAATCTATTCTAAGTGCAAAGGTTTGTGCAATCTTAACAAAAAGAAGCCCTTGTTTTTCTATCCAGGCCAAATTCGGTAAACGTTTTTTATTAAAAATTGTTTTAAAAAGTCGAATAAACGCAATAAACCTCATAATTCCCCTTTTCAATCAAATTATAGCATGTTCATAAAAATGATTTGACTTATCGTATTGTTTCACATAAAATACGATAAAGAAAACATAAAAAGGAGTTTTCAATGAATAAAAAATTAATGGTTTTATATATCATTTTTGTATTGTATTCAATTGTAAGTATGGTCTTTAATCGACCAGTTACACTCGACTTTTTAGCATTATTTCAATTACAGGGTGATGCGCTATTGGTGATGGTTTTTAATATGTTAGGCGTGTTCCCCTTGTATTATATTTTAGTTGCATCAACATATGAAAAACAAAAATGGTATGTGTATATGTTGTTTGGATTAAGTTTTATGTTTGGTGCGTTTGCAACCATTCCAGGATTACTTTTATTGAAAGGAAATCAAAAAGAGAAATCAAAGACGCAAGAACGTTTTTTAATAATACTTCCACTAACATTACTTGTGATGAGTATTGTCGGGATTGTGTTAGGAAATATTGATGATTACGTTCAACTCTTTTTAAATGATCAGTTTGTGCATATTATGACCATTGATTTTTTTATTCTTCTTTTCATGCCTTATCTAATGGGAGCTCACGGGTTTCCTTATGTACATTTAATTAAATGGCAATCATGAACATCTTAGTCACTGCATTTGAACCTTTTGATGGAAAAGAAGACAATCAATCCCTCAATATGTTAAGACACCTTCATGGTGATCATGTTGATACATTCGTTTTACCGGTCATTTTTAACGATGCATTCCTTAAACTTAAACTTCACTTACAGCACCATACTTATGACATGTTAGTGATGCTTGGCGAAGGTCCGAATCAATCGTTGAACTTAGAACATGTTGCATTAAATATCATGCATGCACGCATACCAGATGCCAACGGTTTTCAACCTCAGTCTGAAAAGATTGACCAGGGTCCTATCGGTGTTCAGTCCACACTACCACTTTTGAGGTTTAAAGAAATCTTAAAAAATGCACATCGACCTTTTTTTGAGAGTTATCATGCTGGAACATATGTTTGTAACGATTTGTTTTATCGTGTCATGAGATTACAATTAGAGTATCCATGTGGCTTTATTCATGTACCAAATGATCCAAAGCATTTTGATGTTTCACTCGCTTCTATTCAACTTATACTTCAAACGATTAAAAAAGACACCATTTGAAATGACTTCATCGGTGTCTTTTTTTTAACTATTTTTTTGTTTTTTCAAAAAACTGATGTGCTTCTAAAATAGATGCTTGTGTGATTTGATGACCACTATACGACCAAAATACCTCGACATTTGCACCAAATTTTTGATACGTGCTAGCAAGTTCAAGCGTTTGATCGTGAGGAACAATTGGATCATTTTTCCCTGCTGCAATAAAAATGTTTTGATGTTTTAAGGGTGGATAGTCAAATGTTTCAAATGGTAACATCGGATGAAAAAGAAGACTTGTTAAAAATAGATGTGGGTAATGAAAGTTCAAAGATGAAGCAATATTTGCACCATTAGAATATCCAAGTACATGCAGTTTTTTATCGTTTAGTTCATATTGATCACATAAAGATTCAATCGTTTTCTTTAACCAATGTGTCTCTTCAATTAAGTTTTCGGTATCAAAAATGCCAGGTGAAAGTCTTTTGAAATATCGTGGCATGCCACTTTCTAAAATGCGTCCTCGTATCCCAATTTTCGTGGCGTCTTGATCGATATAATTTGAGAGCGTTAATAAATCGTGTTCATTCCCGCCTGTACCGTGAAGTAAAATGATCACATGATCACTATTCCCTTTAACATAGACATGATGAATCATGATTTTTTTCCTGTTTGAATCGGTTTGATTTGCGCTTCAATTTGTTTTCGATATGGACGTAATTTAGGTGGTAATGCGAGTGTTGTTCCAAGCGTCGTCAAGTCTTCTTCATCATCTTCAAAGCCTGGGCCATCGGTTGCAAATTCAAATAAAATTCCTTGATGTAATCGTGTATACAATGAATGAAAATAAAATCGATCAACATAGCCTGAGTGTCTTGCAGGTAATTGATTTAAGTGATGAATCCATTGTTGTAATGCTTCATCATCTTCAACACGAAATGCAACATGGTGAACACCACCAAAACCTTGGATGGCTTGTGGCAAAGATGCATCTTCTCTTACAATGACTCTTGATGCGTTTCCACCGCGATATGTTTCAAACAATGATGTATGATTTTCTGTTGTCACCTTTTTAAAATGCATCATATCTTCCATGACTTTGGTCATAACGTCTAGATCATGTACGATGAATTCAATAGGTCCTAAACCAAGAATTCGATACGCTTCAGGAATATCTGTTTCATGCCATGGTTGTGTTTGATCTTCTACATGAATACCTTCATCAGAGACGAGCATATAATACTGACCATCAAAGTCTTGAAATGGTAAGATTGTCATATCAAAAAGCGTTTGTATCTCTTCATGAACAACATTGAATGTTTCAAATCTTGATTTAAAATAGCTGAGTGCCTCTTGATTTTTCACGCGAAGACCGATGGTTTGTATACTATTTTTACCTGTGGAACGTTTTCTTGAATTCGGAAAATCAAAATACGTTAAGTCTGTCCCTGGAGAACCTATCGCATCTGTAAAAAATAAATGATACGTGTGTATGTCATCTTGATTGACCGTTTTTTTTGCAAGTCTTAGTCCTAAAATCTCTGTCATGAATTGATAAATTTTTTCTGCATCTGATGTCATCGCTGTGACGTGATGAATCCCTCGTGTTTGTAACATCTGTTCACCTCTTTGTTTTATTATCTCAAATTAATACTTTTTTTATAATCTTTAGTATAATGGTAAGTAAATATGTTAAAAAAAGGTATAATAATTGTATTGAGGCAAGATGAAAAAAAGACGCTACTGGTTTAAAATTGATAATGCTGGAAAGGTATTTCCTGCGATCTCAAATCAAGAACGCTCCAACGTGTTTCGTTTAAGCATGTCTTTTCATGACGATGTTAAATCCGATCTTTTAGAACAAGCAGTTAATCTTGTATTGCCACGTTTTGAAGTGTTTGCAATCAAAATAAAAACTGGGTTATTTTGGCAATATTTTGATTCTAACCAAAAGCATTTTAAAGTAGAAAAAGAACCTGCTGTGATTACACGATATTTCCATCCAAGAAAAAATCAACATTATTTATTTAAGGTTTATTACTTTAATAATCGTGTAACATTGGAAACGTTCCATGCACTAACCGATGGTAGTGGTGCCTATCAATTTTTATTATCGATTGCATACGAGTATTTAACGTTATTAGGTCATCAACTTGATCCAGAAGACATGATTCTCGGAAGAAAACCATTACAACCAAAAGAAAGTGAAGATGCTTTCATCTCTAATTATGATCCTAAGCTGGTTAAAAAAATGCGTGAAGAACATGCATTTCACTTAAAAAACGAAGCATATAAGCATCAATTTTCACATTTATTTAGCATGAAAATGTCTGTCGCTGAAGTTAAGAAAGTCGCAAAAAAGTATGGTGCAACCATCACACAATATTTAGCTTCTGTCATTGTCTTTGCAATGATGCGTGAAAGCTTAAATTTTAATACTCAGAAAAAACCACTTAAATTATTTATACCAATTAATTTAAGACCCTATTTTCATGAAGTCACATTAAGAAATTTCTCAATGTATTTAAAAACTGTTTTTTATCCTGATCAAGCAAGCATATCTTTTGAAGATATTATTGAAATTACGAAGACTCAATTTCAAGAACAACTCACAAAAGAATCTCTTGTTTCTAGATTATCTGGTTATGTTTCATTAGAAAAGAAACTAATTTTAAGAATGATGCCGTTTTTTATTAAAAATATTGCCTTTAAAATTGGCTATGATATGCTAGGTGCAAAAATTAATACTGCGTCTTTTTCAAACTTAGGCCAAGCAAAATTACCATCTTCGATGAAACCTTATATTTCAGATATTAATTTTATTATTGGTGGATTTGGACTCGGGATATCTTCCATTAGTTACGAAGATACGTTACAACTCAACTTGGCAACACGTCTTAAAGACCATTCCATCATGAGGAAAATTGTGGATACATTTCATGATCATCAGTTAACCATGCATGTCTATTCAAATTATGAGGAGGAATATGATGCCATACTGTAAACAATGTCATATTCATTTTGAAACACCTCAACAAAAATGTGTGTTATGCGGTCAAACATTGGAAAGTGATCAGGCGAAGACAACACATTATTTTCCTAGGTTTGAAATGCCAAAAGCTTACCACAAAATATTTAAATCGTTTATTTACTTAAATGTATTGAGTTTTGTTGTTTTATTTTTCATTGACATTCAAAATCAAGTGATTGATTTCTCACTCATAGCAGGCGTCATTCATTTATATGCCATCATTATGGCTTCTTTTGTGTTTTTATCTGAATTTTGGACACTTAAAGTAACAAAAATCATACTTCTTACATTGATTTTACTATTAAGCATCGGTTTACTGATAAGAGAATCTACATGGGCACTTGATTATGTCATTCCAATTGTCTTAGCTGTGAATATCTTACTTTATGCCATTGTGATTTTATTTAAAAAAGATCGTGAAGATGACGATGGTTTCCATGTATTATTACTCAGTTTATTAGGCTTAGTTCCTTATGGATTTTTACTTTTAGGTTGGATTGAAGAACCATTACCTACTCAAATTACTTTTATTGTCTCATTAAGTGTGTTGTTAGGACTCATCTTTTTTAATTTACGTGCCATTTTTGAAGCCATAAAAAGAAGATTTCATGTATGACAACGCTTGTGACATTAGGACCAGAAAATTCATTTTCTGATGTGTGTGCAAAAACATATTTTAAAGAGACACACACGATTAAATATGAGAAAAATATTAACACCATTTTTGATCAACTTTCCGACAAAGTTGAACTTTTGATTCCTTTAGAAAACTCAACAGATGGTTATGTATATCAAACGCTTGATGGTCTCATATCAAATCAAGGTTACATCGTAAAAACGTTTACCATTCCGATTCATTTTGCATGTGTAGGTAACCTTGATTCAGCTAAAAAGATATATGTTCAGTTTGTGACGCAACAACAATGCCAAATCTTTTTAAAAAATCATGCCTATTTAGATATCATTACAACGTCTTCTAATTCAGAATCCATGCGATATGTGCGTGATGATGCAGTCGCAATTGTGCCAATGCATATGATTAATAACACTTTACCTTATATAGAACATGTAGAAGACTTTTCATATAATGAGACGCGTTTTGCTTGGATTAAACTCGATCAAGATCAGGTCAACTATGATCAAGCGTCATTAATCATTACACCACATGTTGATCGACCAGGCTTACTTTATGATATTTTAGGACAGTTTCAAAAATATCATATTAACTTAAGTGCGATATTATCTCGACCTAATAAAAAACGAGAAAAAAAATATCATTTTTATATTGAAATTGATTTAAGTTCCTCATCTAAAGATGAATTAGAACATGTCATCAACCATATGAAAACAATGTTTAATGTACGATTTCTTGGCAATTATTAAAAACACCAACTTCACAATGAAGTTGGTGTTTTTAATGTCATTTTGATGTTGAGGATGGTTTTCTTGTTTTAAAAATTAAAATTGAAGCAAACACGATGACATACAGGACAATGCCAAAGAAGGTAATGAAATTGAAAAGTGTTTCATTGTCTGTGCCATATGCGAAACTTGGAATGAAAAGTAAAACAAATAATGGGAGTGCAATGACTATCGCTGTTCCTGAACCCACCACCATTTCTTCTGCAACTGGTGTTTTCAATTCTGGATCAACACCTTTTAATAATGCGAGTCCTGTAGAAGCAACACCCGTCAGCATCCCAAATAAACCGATGGCGAATTCATCTTGAAAATCTTTATAAATGCGTTTGGTCATAAATCTTAAATAAAAGAATGTTGCAGTACCCGCAAGCATGGCTGTTGTAATAAGTTGAACACCATAGGTTGATAAAAAGGCGAGTGTAATTGCGAGTACAGATCCGGTAATCATGATATTAAATGCAAATGAGGCAATATTTGATAATACATAATTATTGGTCAAAAATCGAATATTTTTTCCTTTTGTCTCTACCTTTTTAAGAATCGCTTTATACAATAGCGCATATAGGATTGCAATAATGAAATTAAATCCTCTAAGTAATCCAAAGATCATGGCACCAGCACCACCAATAGATGCGAGTAACATATTCAATCCATATAATGTAAGATAAACAAGTCCATAGATCACACCAATCACAACAAATTGTTGGGTAAGACCATCAAGTAGACTAATTTCTTTAACGGTATCGATTGTGACTTGTGTTTGACTAGGACGTTCATCATATTGTTTTGAATTCACAAATCCTTTACGACGACTTAAAATATTGATAATAATGACACCTACTGTCCCACCAAATACAAACCCTAAAAAAGCATATGACGCGCCTAATGTTGTTCCGTAGCCATTTAAGAATTGATTCCAACCACTCCCTATGGACATCGCGAGACCAGGACCTTGACCAAACCCTAACGCAACAAGCATGCCTGACCCTATGAATTGATTTGAAAAGAATAGAAATACAAGTAAAATGCCAATGACGGCTTGAAGTGCATATGTTGATGTAATTAACATGCCTGTTGACCAGTATTTGCCTTTTTCTTTTTGTTCTGATCTTTTTAAAGCGAGTGCTAAAAACCCGATTGCAAGTGCATGATAAACAATGGCTTCAATGGCATTCACATTAAAAAATGTTGTTTGTTTTGAGAGTAATAAAACCACACGGTCATCTTCTAATTGATAATAACGCGTGACTTCTCTATTATAATAACGTGCTTGATAAAGTTCAGTAAATGCATCAATTGCCTCATCACTTATAAAAGAAGCTTCGAAATCTTCTTGCGTTAATTCGGTTGTATTCACGATTTCGTTTAAATCAACAGTTTCAATATAACGACCTTGTTGATCGACTTCGATATAAATAGGTTCAGAAAATATTGGGGCTAAGACAAGCGAAATCACTAAACCGATCATTCCGCCTAATAGTGCTGTAGGAATGACAATTTTATTGAGTAAAGGGACTTTCGTTTTTAAAAACTTTCCTACAAAAATAAGTGCTGCAATAAGTAAAAAATAGATGATGATATTCCATTGTTCCATGTTAGTTCTCCTTTAGATACGTAATCGTGTTTAAAATCAGCATTGGATCTTTAAGTAAAAAGTTATACGTTTTTTCTTCATAATCAAATGAGAAATTATGTTTTCTTGTGATGACTTCTCCTTTGATGCGATTGATATCAAATTGTCGTTTTGGTTTTGTCTCAATCATTAATACCTTGTTTTCTATGATGACGTTATGAAATCCTAATTGATATTTTTTTTGCTTGATGTTATCAACTTCATATAACATACCGTTTGTCACCATTGGGGAAAGTATACGTTTTGGAATGATGTTTTTTTGATCTTTTCCCCATTCTATAAGTGATGGATAAGGACCATTAAGTATTGAAGTTTTATCAAAAGTTGCAATGACACCACAGTTTTGACAATAAATGTGTTCATGTTTACCATAGAGTGTTTGTGTCTCTTTACAACTTGGACAATAATATAAATAGTGTTCAATACCATTGGATCGACCTTTTAAACGGTAATGATGTTGGTGTTTGAGATTCCATTCAAAATCATTGAATACCATGGCATCTTCAAGTGTTTTTTGAATCGTTTCAACAGACATTTCATTCAGTTCATCTGCTTTAAATAATCGATAAAAATGCGTATGGAAATGTCCTTTTTTACGATAAAAACCCCATCTAGGATGGGCCAAATAACCGCCATTGATTTTAGCAACAATGACATCAACATTTAATTTTTTAACGAGTTTTGCAGTTGGTAAGTAATCTGTCTCAGTTTGTTCTCCGAAGTAGGATGCATTTCCTTCAGGAAATAACATAACCGGTCTTTTTTGTTTATGAACAGCATTTAAAATGAGTCGAATCGTTTGCATGTCCGATTGACCTTTTCTTTTTGAAATAGATGTTACAACGTGTGTTAGTAACCATTTAAATATTGGATTGGTATATAAGAAAGAGTTCGCAACTGGATATGGATATCTTTTAATAACCATTCCAACAATGAGAGGGTCATGTTGGGTTGCATGATTTCCTATAAGTAAATAAGGGGACGTTGTTTTAGGGTCAAAATCATCATAAGTATATTTCAAATCAAATCGAGAATGAAACATGATTTTTAATCCAATACGTCCTACCTCAGTGAGTAGGCCCATGAATACTCCTAATTTATTTGAGTGTATGAAATGGTTGATAGTTTAAATCAAATGCTTCAGCAACTGCTTGATACGTAATATGTCCTTGATGGGTGTTAATGCCTTTATAAATCGGCATATATTTCGCTGCTTCTATGATGCCTTCATTTGCGATTTTGAGTCCATATTTAAGCGTTGCATGATTCAGTGCATCTGTTGAAGTTTGAGGAACAGCACCAGGCATGTTTGCAACACAATAATGAATGATATCATCGACAACATAAATTGGATCACTATGGTACGTCACTTTAGAAACTTCAGTAGATCCTCCTTGATCGATGGCAACATCGACGATCACTGTCCCTTTTTTCATTGAGGCATAATAACTTCGACGAATAAGCTTAGGCGCTTTTGCACCTTTGACTAAAACAGCACCAATCACGATATCAGCGTTTTCTAAAGCATGTTTGATATGAATTTCGTTTGAATATAACGTTTGTACTTGGTTTCGATAGAGTTGATCGAGTTTTTCTAACTTTCTAATGTCCACATCAATCGCGGTGACTTGAGCACCTAAACCAACAAGCATTTGAATCGCATTCATCCCAACAGTCCCACATCCAATCACAACCGCTTGTGCTTGTTTAGTCCCTGGAACACCAGACACTAATATTCCTTTTCCACCTTGTGGTTTTTCTAAATATTTTGCACCTTGAATGGCAGAAAGTCTTCCTGCAACAGCACTCATTGGCTCTAAACATGTCAATAATCCATCAGCTTCTTCTATGGTTTCATACGCAATTGATGTGACACCATATGATAACAATGCTTTTGTAAGTGCTTCATCTGCTGCTAAATGCAAAAATGTATAAAGTAATAAACCTTTTTTAAAAAAAGGGTATTCTTCTTTTAATGGTTCCTTCACTTTGACAATCATCTCAGCATCTTTCCATACATCTTTGGCTTGATCGATGATGATAGCACCTGAGATCATGTATGCTTCATTTGAAAAACCAGACTCAAGTCCAGCATCTTTTTCTACCAAAACTCGGTGTCCTGCTTTCACATATTGTAAAACTGAAGCAGGGGTTAACCCAACACGATATTCATGGGTTTTGATTTCTTTTACGGTACCGATGATCATATAAGCTCCTTGATTAGTTGATGATAATAGGTAAGTATGTCTTGATCTCTTTGATATGTTAATAGTTGTATTGCTTGATCATACGTTAAAAATAATGCATCATAAAGTTCTTCTTTTTGAAATGTCAAGGTTGTTGCTTGCGTTTGAGATAACATGTAAATCACTTTTTTATCCATGTTCTTTTTTACTTGATAATGATTTTCCATAGGAAACCCAAGAATCTCAATTGTAATACCAACTTCTTCTAAACATTCGCGTTTAATCGTTTCTTCTATCGATTCATTAGGTTCGATATGGCCTTTAGGAAAACCAAAATGATTACCGTTGATTTGATGGATAATCACATATGTAATTGCTTGATGATTTTTACGAAAAATCACCGAACCTGCGGATATTTCTTGCATATCAACCTCACACACATTATAACATACGAATCTTAAAAAATAATGAAGAAAATGTCATTGAATAACGGGTCTTGAACATGGTATAATAAAATAAAAGCGAGGCCAATTTCATGCATGTATTATTTTGTAGCAGTGAAGTCTTTCCATTCTCTAAAACAGGTGGTTTAGCGGACATGGCTGCTTTTTTGCCTAAAGCGATTAGAGAAAAAGGATTTACAAGTGATATTGTTTCTCCATATTATCAAAATTTAACTTCTAAACATCATGAAATGGACTATGTAGGAACAAAAACAATTGTCATGGCAGGTTCTGAAAAAATTGTCCATTATTTTAGTTTAATTCAAGATGGTCAACGTTATATCTTTATACAAAATCAAGAGTATTTTGAACGTCATCATTTTTATGGGTATGTGGATGATGCTGCACGTTTTACGTTATTTTCTTTTGCAGTACTTGAACTCATTTCTTTACTAGAAGTAAAACCTATGTTACTTCACTTAAATGATTGGCAAACCGCAATGATTCCATATTTATTGGATGAGCATTATCGACATCTTCATCAGACATATCAAAACTTACATACATTACTCACCATTCATAACTTAGAATTTCAAGGTAATTTTGATCAAAATGAAGCACGTTTGTTCAATCATACGTTTGATGAGACCTATCTTCATTTTGGACGCGTTAACTTTTTAAAAGCAGGGATCGCACGTGCAACAAAAATTAATACAGTATCGCCATCGTTTAGAAACGAAGTTTTACATCAAGATAAAGGATTTTCTTTAGATGGGATGTTACGATATCGGGAAGCTGATTTTACGGGTATATTAAATGGCATTGATGAAGCTGTATTTAATCCTGAAGTTGATCCTTATTTATTTAAGAATTATGATGTGAAAACACATGTTTCAGGTAAAAAAGCAAACAAAAAAGCTTTATTTAAGCAATTTGATTTTGGAGAAGAAAAACAATTATTTACCTATATAGGAAGATTATCCTCTCAAAAAGGGATTCATTTATTCCAACAAACACTTGATGATTTTTTAAGTCATGCCGATATTAAACTTTTTTTAATGGGATCTGGGAATTCATATTATGAAGATTATTTTCATTATTTATTAAACAAATATCCAGATAAGGTTAGGATATATGTTGGGTTTAATGAACACGTGGCACATTTAGCATATGCGGCATCAGATTTCTTTATGATGCCTTCAGTATATGAACCATGTGGTCTTGGTCAACTGATTGCCATGCGCTATGGTGCATTACCTATTGTACATGAGACTGGTGGCTTAAAAGATACCGTGACACCTTATAATCAATACACATTGGAAGGTTCAGGATTTTCCTTTGCAAATTATGATACAATAGTTTTCAAAGATTTATTGTTTGATATTTCAAATTTATATATTACGGATCAAGCAATCATCAATAACTTAAAAACACAAGCCATGAAAAAATCATTTCATCTAGATGCGATGGCCAATCATTATGTTGCTTTATATAAAAAAATGTTGGAGGCTTAAAAGATGAACATACTTGCACTTATTTTAGCAGGAGGCAAAGGGTCAAGACTTGATTTATTATCTAATAAACGATCAAAACCAGCCATGCCTTTTGGTGGAAAATTTAGAATTATCGATTTCACATTATCCAATTGTAGTCAATCGAATATTTATGATATTGGGATCTTAACCCAATATCTACCTCTATCATTAAATTCTCACATTGGTAGTGGAAAAGCTTGGGACTTAGATAGAAGAGATTCTTCTATTACATTATTACAGCCTCATAATTATTGGTATTTAGGTACTGCGGATGCCGTAAGAAAAAATATTTCATTTATTGATCAACGTAATCCAAACTTAGTTTTAATTTTATCTGGTGACCATATTTATAAAATGGATTACAGAAAAATGATTGATCAACATATTAAAACAGGTGCAAAACTAACCATTGCAACGAAAGTCGTGCCTTTTGAAGATGTGTCACGATTTGGGATAATGGAAGTCAATGACGATTATGAAATTACAGCATTTAAAGAAAAACCTAAAACCTCAACGTCTAATTTGGCAAGTATGGGTATTTATTTATTTGATGTTGCATTATTAAAACAAGTCCTCATCGAATTGCCACAAGATGATTTAGATTTTGGACATCATATTATTCCGCACATTATAGAAAAAACGTCTAAATCTGTTTTTGCATATAAGTTTGAAGACTACTGGCAAGATGTTGGAACGTATGATTCATATTTAGAAACCAATTTAGCATTAAATGAAGATGCGATCGATTTAGATTTATATGATCCTTCTTGGAAAGTTTATACAAAATCTGAAGATCTACCACCAGTTAAAGTAGGTGCCGATGCCTCTATAAAAAATAGCTTAATTTCTAATGGTTGTATCATTGAAGGCACCGTTATTAATTCGGTTTTATCTCCTGGTGTTCGTGTTGGTAAACATACCATCATAGAAGATAGTGTCATCTTAAATCATGTCATTATTAGCGATTATGTCACGATAAAAAAGGCAATCATTGATAAAAAAGTTGTCATTGGTCGTCATACTTCCATTGGTCATGGTGAGAATATCTCTAATATTGAAAAACCGGATTTACTCGATTCAGGAATCACAGTGATTGAGAAAGGTGCAATCATTCCTAGTGATACGAATATTGG
This sequence comes from Acholeplasmataceae bacterium, assembly GCA_965657915.1. GTDB lineage: Bacteria > Bacillota_I > Bacilli_A > Acholeplasmatales > Acholeplasmataceae > UBA8290. The sequence goes on from CBFHPN010000004.1 coordinate 93,235, forward strand.
TAAGAATTGTCGAATCTTTAAATCTGCGGTGATTACTCAGAAAGAGATTCCAAGTGGATCAACATTAAAATAAAAATACCCTGGCTTATGCCAAGGTATTTTTTTTATAAATCACGCGATGAAGCTGTAAGCATAATAAGGCGATCAAAGAAAATCCAATAAAGAATATCATCATATAAATGACACCTGGAACAATCGGTTGAAAAAGTGATAATACCGGTATTTCACTACGATATCTTGGATTGATGAAAAACATGTTGAATGTCCCTGATAAATTTATTAAAGCATGACTTTCGTTCATTATGATTGCAATGAGTGTCAATGTTGCAAATACAGTTAATCCGAATTTAAAGTGTTTAAGTGTAGGTTTAATGTTAAGCATCACTACGATTCCCATCAGTACCATACCGCCATGATGTACCATTGTTTGGATATTAATGCCTACAGATGTTGTATAAACAGAAATTGGATATAACATCACTGCAAGACCTGCAAAAAAACCATAGGTAGATAAAAAGAGATAACTACCTTGTTTTATGACATTTTGTTTACTATATATGGCAAGAAGTCCGACGTACATTGGGGTGGAACAAAATTGAAATGGAAATGCATACCATTGGTATTCCCATCCATTCGCATAGGTAAATAGGATTTGTTTATAAATTTCAAATCCAATCATTACAAATACAATGATTTTTAACGTACGATCTACTTGAAATTCATGTTTTTTTGACGATTGAATAAGATAATATATCATAAATAGTAAAACGATAAGAGAGACATATTGAAACCATGATTCCATGAATCCTTGGTATATAGATGGTCTTTCCATCTGAAAATTAAGAAAATCAAAAATAAATTGCATGTCATCCCTCACATAAAGTCATAAGGAGAAAGTTCTTTCTCTTCTTCTTTTGAATCTTGATTCATGAGTAGTTGTAACAAGGTTTGTCTTTTTTCTGATTGATGATTCGATGCATATATTAATAATGACATATCGCCTAATAATAACAAATGAGATTTTGCGCGTGTCATCGCGGTATAAATCAGTTCTTTCTTAAACATATGCATATAGCTTTTTACAAGTGGCATCATGACAATATCATATTCTGAACCTTGCGCTTTATGAACACTCATCGCATACGCTAAATTCAGTTGATCCATATCATCTTTACTGTAAATGATGTCTAAATCGTCATATGCAACCGTCATGGTATATTGACCTTCGTTATTTTTAAGTACTTTTTTAACAATCCCAACATCCCCATTCATGATGCCTTGTTTTGGATCATTGACCAGTTGAATGACTTTATCGCCTTGAAAATACGTTTTATCTCCAAAGGACATGCCAAGTGATTGTTTTTGATTAAAATGATCTTGAAGTACGTTGTTCATATGATCAATGCCTAACTCACCTTTATAAACCGGAATTAAGACTTGAATATCTCTGTATAAATCATATCCTTGATCAAGTGCACCTTGTATTTGTTTAATAAGTACAGATGAAATTTGATTGGCATAACACTGATACATAAAGACATCATCTTCAGTTTTTAAGTCGGATGAATCCAATTGATTTGTATTGACTTTTTGAGAAAGCTTCACAATTTGAGAAGATTCCGCTTGTCTATGAATTTGTGTTAAATACGTGACGGCAACTTTTTTAGAAGTGATTAAATCTTCTAAAAATTGACCTGGTCCAACCGATGGTAATTGGTCGACATCACCCACAATGACAACTTGACAATCATCATGAATGGCATCCATGAGACGATGTCCTAAAAAAATATCAATCATGGATGCTTCATCAATGATAATTAAATCATACGGCATGGGTAGTAATTTGGAATACTCAAAACTTCCATCATAACCATAACCTAATGATGCATGAATGGTTTTTGCAGGAAGTTCTAAAATGTCTTTCATACGTTTAGCTGCGCGTCCAGTTGGTGCCATGAGTGCAATTTTTGATGCAACCTCATGATCCGTTTTTTTAAGTTCATGGAGATGCAAATAAGACGATACAATCCCATCAATAATGGTTGTTTTCCCAGTTCCAGGTCCACCTGTGATGATGGAGATAGGAGAAACAAGCGCTGTTGCAATCGCGTCTCTTTGAACATTGGTATACATTATATGTTTTGTTTTTTCAACGAGTTCAATGACATCACTCACATGCACATCTAGTATGTTCCGTCCACTTAGTGTTTTTACTTTTTCAGCAATAGTCATTTCACTAAAATAAGATGGACTCAAACAATACATATCTTCAACGTGTTTAAGTTTACCTCGATGAAGCAATCGATCAATATACGGCATGATGTCAACATGAACTCGAAGCGATGCATTAAGATACATTTCAATTTGTTCTAGTGTTAAATACGTATCGCCTTTTTGATAGCCTCGACTTTCAAAGGTATACACCATGGCTGCTTCAATGCGTTTAGGATCATCATCTTCAAATCCGATCGCTTTTGCAATTAAATCTGCTTTCAAAAATCCTACTTGATCAATATCTTCAATCATTTGATATGGATTATCTTCAATTTTTTCGATGGTTTGTAGTCCGTATTCACTGATGAGTTTCATCGCCATTTTTGAAGTAAACCCATAGTGATATAATTTGACTAAAATCATTTCATGATGACGCTCTTTAATGAGTTCTTGCTGTAGTTTTTTCATTCTAACTGCAGATAATCCAACAGGTTTTAATACGGATGGATCATTAATAATACGTTCAATTGCATCCATCCCTAATATCTCTACAATTCTTTCTGCTGTCTTAGGTCCAATACCGGTAAATAAATGTGATGATAAATAACTCACAACACCATCTTCATGTTGGATTTCATGCTTTTGATAGGACGTGACTTTAAATTGTTTTCCATATTTTTGATGCGTTGTATAATCGCCAAAAAAGGTGTATGTTACACCTTCTGTTAGTTTTTGAAAATAACCTGTAATGGTTTCAACTTGATCATCTTCTGTTAAAATTTTAACAATTGAATAATCATTCTCTTCATTACGATAGACAATATTTTTCAATGTCCCTTTTAATTCAGGCATATTGACAAAGCGTTCCTTTTTTATAAACAGACTTAATAAACCCACCACCTAAACATAGGTCACCATGATAAATGGCGCATAACTGCCCAGGGGTGACAGCTTTGATACCTTGTGGGTAAGTCACACGATAAAGATTTTCTTCTATTTTTTCAATGTCAACATCATGGTCTTCTTGGCGATATCTAAATTTTGCGGTATATCGACCATCTTTAACATCACCACGTAGGATCACATCTTCAATGATGGCTTCATCACTGTATAGTGCTTCATGTTCACCATTTGGTTCCACATAAAGTGTTAAGTCTTTCAGTGACTTCCCAACCACAAACCAAGGGCCAACAACATCTTTCATGCCACCAATTTGTAGACCTTTACGTTGACCAATTGTATAATGCATGAGTCCAGTATGTTCACCAATGATATCACCATTTAGTCTTTTCATAGGACCTTTTTTGGCAGGTAAATAATTATTTAAAAATTCATTAAAATGACGTTCTCCAATAAAACATATGCCAGTAGAATCTTTTTTTTCTGCAACATTAAGATTTAACTCTAAAGCAATCCTTCTGACTTCTTTTTTATCTAAGTGTCCAATTGGAAATAAGGCTTTTTCGAGTTGATTGGATGAGAGTTGCGCTAAAAAATACGTTTGATCTTTGTTTTGATCAAACCCTCTTTTTAAATGATTGACACCATCGATGACAATTTTTTGAGCATAATGCCCCATTGCAATATAATCAGCACCTAATGATAACGCGTGTTCTAAAAAGGCTTTAAATTTAATTTCGTTATTACATAAAATATCAGGATTCGGTGTTCGATTTTTTTCATACTCTGATAAAAAATGAGAAAATACACGATCCCAATACTCATTGATAAAATCAACACGATCAATTGGAATGTCAAGAATTCTAGCAACTTCTACAGCATCTTGATAATCTTGTTCTTGTTCACAAATATCTTTATCTTTATAAGGATTTCCTAAGACATCATGATTGGTTGCATTGTCCCAGTTTTGCATGAAAATCGCATGAACATCATATCCATCTTTTTTAAGTAAGTACGCTGCAACAGCACTATCAACACCACCAGATAAACCAATGATTACTTTTTTACTCATACTTTTTTTATATCGCTAGGCATGCGATATTCTCCTCGAGGTGACAAACTAAAATTCAATAATTTAGGACCTTCAGGCATGGTTTGACGTTTAAATTGAGATGCATAAAAACGTTTAAAGAAACGTTTGACATAAATGCCTGCTTCTTCGATTGATAATGGATATGCATGTTTTAATAAAAATGTCATTTTTTCTTCATCTGCACCTTGAACTAAATGGTGAAACAACATGAAATCATTAATATCATAACGTCCAATGGACACTTCACTGTCTTGATCTTTGAGTAATTCAGGTGTCACGGGTGCATCTAATGTTTCTTGAAGGATATGCTTCATGTCTTTGTATATCTCTTGATAATACGACACCAACATACGTACCCATGTTTTAGGGAGCCCACTATTGATGGCATACATACTCATATGATCACCATTATATGTCATGAAACCGAGTGCGATTTCAGATAAATCACCAGTGCCTAAAACAAATCCTTGATATTTATTCGCTAAATTCATTAAATAAAGGGTACGAATACGCGCTTGAGCGTTTTCATATGTGACATCTAGTGTCTCGTGATTTAAACCTTCTAAATGTGGGTCTAAAACATCTTTAATTGGAATATCTAATATTGTGACACCTAAATGTTCCATGAGTGTCATCGCACGTGTTTTTGTTTGCGTTGACGTGACCTCACTTGGCATGGTCACAGCGATAATGGACTTAGGATCTTGATGTAACTTCAATACGGCTTGATGGGCACACAATAATGCCAGCGTCGAATCAAGTCCACCTGACACACCCACAATAATATTAGCGGCCTCTTTAGGCATTGTAGAGAGTCTTTTCACAAGTGATAATACTTGAAGTTGAAAGACTTGGTCAACAGCTTGATTTCTTTCATTCGCCGGTATAAATGGGAGTGGATTTAATGGTGTATCAAATTGATATGATGTTGTTTCCTCTAAATGAAAATGAATGATTTGATAGGGATAGATATGTTTAAAATGCATATCACGATACGTTGAATCTTGGCGTTTTAAAAAGTTAATTCCCTCGATATCGATATCTGCAACTAAGACATTTGGTTTCATATCATACGTTAAATATTCAGCAACAAGCTCACCTGAAACTGCGATGAGTTGATGCGGTGAGTAAGGCACTTCTGACGTTGATTCGTAAGTGCCTGTTGATGTATAAATGTACGCACCCATTTGCTTTCTTGAGTGATCTAAAACCGCAACTCGTCTTATTTGGTCTTTATGCACATATTCTGAAGATGCTGATAAATTAAATATGACATTTGCACCAGCCAAACTCATATCATCACTTGGTGCATACGTCGCCCATAAATCTTGACAAATTTCAACCCCAAAGCGAATATGTTTATGAGGTTCTAAAAAGATAAGGGTACCAAATGGTACTTCCTGGTCTAATAAGAAAATCGATGTCATGTGAGAATCTCTTCCTGAATGGAACCATCTTTTTTCGTAAAATTCATGATGATTTGGAATGTAAAATTTAGGAACAACGCCTAATATTTTACCTTTTTGACAGACAACGGCAGTGTTATAAAGGGCACCGTATATATCAAGTGGCATCCCAAGAATATAAATACCTTCATACGTTGTTTCTTTTAATATCGTTTGAAGACCTAAAAGTGCAGAAGATAAAAATTGCTCCTGATAAAACATATCAGAGGCACTATATCCAGTGATGGTAAGTTCAGGAAAAACGACGATAGATGCTGATAATGAATTCAGCATTTCTAAAATCACCTTTGTATTAAAAGGTACGTTACCAACTTCAATTGGAGGTGTTGCTGCTGCAACTTTTAAAATCCCTTGTTGATACATGTTACTCCTTATAAAGTCCGTGCATTTGAATGTATGCATACACGTTTGGATTCAAATCGTCGATATGCGTTGTTAGGTGATTTCTAATTTGAGTCGATGATATTGGATATTCTAAATGAATGATTTCATACTGTTTAAATCGATTTAATAATGTCTGATGTTTTGTGATGTTCGAAGATTTTCTTGTCACAATGAGACAATTGTGTTCTTGGATGAGTTTTTCATAATGAATCCAAGAAGTGAATGATTCTAATTGGTCTGCACCAATGATAAAGCCAACGTCTTCTTGTTTTTCTTTTTCGATGGTTTTTAAAATATGGCGTGTGCCTTGATAAGGTTGCGTATGTTCCATTTTCGAAATTTCTACACCTTCAAACGCAAGATGACACATGTGATAACGATGAAAAAAATCAATGAGTGATGCTTTTTGATAGTCATTTCCAACAGGAACAACCATCACTTGATCATCTGGATACATTGATTGAACATGAGTAATGATATTTTGATGTGCTAATGTTGGTGGATTAAATGCACCACCATATACCCAAATCATGTTTCACCTACAATATTATTATACTATGAATTGTCTGTTTTTTTACTGATTCTTAATTTTGCAGAAGCGCTTCTTGGGTTTTCCAAGATTTCTTTTTCTGAAGGTAAAATCGGTTTTCTAGTGATCAGTTCAAAAAGCGGTTTTTCATCGAGCGCAATCGGTAATCCTTTCAATTGCTTCACTGTACTATGTGTTTTCATGAAATGTTTGACGATGCGGTCTTCTAAACTATGAAAAGTAATCACAACTAGCCTTCCACCTGGTCTTAATAAATTCAGTGATTGTTTTAAGACATCTTCTAAAACATTTAATTCTTGATTGACTTCAATTCTAAGTGCTTGAAAAACTGCTTTTGCAGAGTGACCCTTTTTACCCTTAAAAAAGTAATCCGTTACTTTCACTAAATCTTTGGTTGTATGAAAGGGACGATTTTTGATGATGAAATTTGCAAATACATGTGGTTTTTCGATGTCACCATAATCTCTAAATACTTTTAATAATGCATGATGGTCATATGTATTTAAAACCGTTTCTGCTGTTAACATTTGATGGGTATTCATGCGCATATCTAGTGGACCATCGTGCATATAAGAAAATCCTCTTTCTGGTCGATCAATATGCATGGATGACATCCCTAAATCAAGTAGAATCCCATCAACATGTTCGATGCCACGCTGCTGGAGTTCATGTTGCATCTTAGAAAAATTTTGATGTATAAAAGTAAAATTGGGATGTTGCTTGAAACGTTCATCTAAAAATGTGAAGACCGTCTCATCTTGATCAAAAGAAAAAAGATGACCTTCTTTAAGTGCATTAAGCATTTGAAAACTATGTCCACCGGCACCAAAGGTACCATCAACATAAATGCCATCAGACTTCATATCTAAGCCGTCAATCGATTCTTTTAATAAAACAGAGGTGTGTGCGGGATTCATATATAACATGGCAATTTTAGAATAAGAAAAAGGTGCAATATGCACCCTTCTTAAGATTCTTCTTGTTTCGATTGTTTTTTTGCTAAAACAAGTTGACCCTTGTAATAACCGCTATTTGGTGTCACACGATGTGGAAGCGTAAACTCTCCAGTTTGTGGGCAAACAACAAGTGTTGGTGCTTGTAATTTGTAATGTGTACGTCTTTTTCTTTTCGCGGTCTTACCAGTTCTTCTAAATGGAACTGCCATGCATTCACCTCCTTATGATGAAGTTGATTCTTCTACTAAAGCGTCTTCATGATAAATCACATAAGGTTTCTCGGAGACGATAATACCTAATAAAATATCATTTAAATTAATGGTGTTCGAATAAATAAAGTCACATTCATCTAGATTTCCAAACGTCACTTCTGTATCAAAAGTCAAATGATACTCCACAGGTTTTAATGTCTTGGAGCATGCAAGTACTAAATCAACCTCACCTTCAACTTGAAGAATTGTTTGATCATGTTTTTGAATGATCTCATATGACGTTTCAAACGGTTGAATATCCATGATATCAACAACTTGATGTTTGGTAATATGAATGGAAACTGTTTGCTTTTGTTGGGTTGGTACTAATTGTATATTCATAATGTGACCTCAACTGAAATAGTATAACGAAATGACGCGTAAAAGTCAATGATTTTATTCGATGATTCCAGAATATAACAAGGTTTTAAAGGATTGATTATCAGCATCTAAAACGTAATCTTTAATATTGATATCTTCTAGTACCACATCAATCGCTTCTCTTGAGTAGTCAATACCATCAAATTTAACTTCAAATGTATCAAGTGGATTGATATCAAAGAAATCACCTTGGATGATAAGCTTTTCTATTTTACCATGTTGTAATGTGAGAATGAGTTCAAATAAACCACCAGGGATGCGTTGTTTTAAAATTTTTGTATGCGGTGGTTGTTGTCTGTAAATATAGGACTTATCTTGATATTTTTGTGATAATGCATGAATGGCTTGAATGTCTTCCTCAGTAAGTTCATAAATATCCGTGGTGATGTAAGTTTCAAAATGTTTGATGAGTGCATCTTGGGTCATCCCGTTTAAAAATGGTTTCATGTTTGTCACACGAGAACGGACGGATTCAATCCCTTTAGAAATGAGTTTTTCATCGCTAGGTGAAATGGCACGCACCATGGTTTCAAGGTCACAATCATATAAAAAAGTGCCATGCATGAGCATCCCATATTTATTTTGTAAAAATGCATTCCCAGATATTTTCTTACCTTGATATAACAAATCATTACGTCCACTAAATTCTAATTCGATATTGAGTGCGTTCATCGCATCCATGATTTTTGATAAATAAGGTTTAAAGGTAAAGGTTTCATTTTTCTTAGACGTCACCATTGAAAACATCGTATTTCTCTGATCTGCATAGACACATCCGCCACCTGTTGGACGTCTAAAAATCTCGATATTATGTTCTTTACAAAAGGGAATATTAACTTCGTTTTCAATAAGTTGGTTCTTACCAACCACAACGCCTTCAATTTCCCATGTGAAAAAGAAACTGTCATGTGTTTTAAGAAGTTCTTTCATTGCATATTCTTCTAACGCAAAATAAAAGTAAGGTTTTAAATTACCTTGTTGGTTGTGTTTAATTAATGTCATGTTTTCACCTCTTTCTTTAATTATATCACTTGGTCATAAAAAAACCATGATAGAGAGACCCCTACCATGATTTTTCTTATTTAAATAAATTTTTAAATTTTTCCCAAGCAGATGCTTGTTTTTTACTTTCTAATGTCGCAAGTTTTTCAAAAAGTTTTTTCTCTTCACCCGATATATTTCTAGGAATATCAATGATACAGTGAACAAGTTGATCACCTTTTCGTTTATTCTGAACATTCGCAATCCCTTGACCGCCCATTTTTAAAACAGATCCATGCGAAGTTCCTGGTGGAATTTTAAGGGTCACTTCACCATAAATTGTAGGAATATCAACAGATGTTCCTAAAACTGCTTGCGTGATGGTCAAAGGTACATCTAAATGAATATTGTCACGTTCCCTTTTAAACACTTTGTGAGGCTTCACTCTAAATGTGATAAATAAATCACCATGAGATCCTCCTTTAGTTCCACCATGTCCATAACCAGCAACTTTAAGTGTCATATTGTTGTCGACACCTGCAGGAATATTCACAGATACATTTTTTGTTTGTCGAACTTTTCCTGATCCGCTACATGTGTGACAACGTTTCTTAATGACTTTACCACGTCCACCACATTGGTTACATACTTGTTGAGAGCGAATCGTGCCAAACATGGTACGTTGATCCACATTAATATGGCCATCACCGTGACATCTAGAACATGTCTCAATATCATCTTTAGAAGCAGCACCCGAACCACCACATGTGTGACACGTGTCTTGGATGTCTACTGAGACATCTTTTTTCATGCCTAAGACAGCTTCCATAAAATCAATGGTCATGACTTTTTCAATGTCATCTCCACGCTGTGGACCATCATAAGAGCGGCTTGTTTGACGTTGAGAGCCTCCTCCAAAAAATTGTGAGAAGATATCTCCAAATCCACCAAAACCTTCAAATCCTGCACCAGAACCACCACCAAATGGATTGCCTTGGTGGCCATACTGATCATACATTTGGCGTTTTTCACTATCGCTTAATGTATCGTATGCCTCTTGGACTTCTTTAAATTTAGATTCTGCATCGGGCTCAGACGATACATCAGGATGATATTTTTTGGCTAATTGTCTGTAGGCTTTTCTAATGTCATCTTCTGATGCACCTTTTTTTAACCCTAAAACATCATAATAGTCGCGTTTATCCGCCATGTTTTAACTCCAATATGATTTAGTCTTTTGCTTCAAATTCTGCATCTACGGTATTATCATCACCTGCTGATGGTTCATCTTGTGTTGATTCAGATGCTTGTTGTTGTGTTTTTTGATACGCTTTTTGAGCAATGCCTTGTGCCACTGTCTCAAGTGCTGTTTTCGCTTGTTTGATTGCTTCTAAGTCAGTGCCTTTTAATGCTTCTTCTACGGCTTTAATTTTTTCTTCAACATCTTCTTTTTCTTTAGGATCAACATCATCTTTCAAATCATCTAATGCTTTTGTTGTTTGGAAAGATAGACTTGAAGCTTCATTTCTAAGGTCTGCTTCTTCGCGTCTTGCTTGATCTGTTTCAGCCATTTCTTCAGCTTCTTTGATCATACGATCAATGTCTTCTTGAGATAATGAATCATTACCTGTAATGGTAATATTTTGTTCTTTATTGGTCCCTAAGTCTTTTGCTTTTACAGATACAATACCATTGGCGTCAATATCAAATGTCACTTCAATTTGAGGCACACCTCTTTGAGCTGGTGGAATGTCTGATAATTGGAAACGACCAAGTGTTTTATTATCTGAAGCCATTGGTCTTTCACCTTGTAAGACATGAATATCAACGGCTGGTTGATTGTCTGCAGCGGTTGAAAATACTTGTGATTTTGATGTAGGAATGGTTGTATTACGTTCAATGAGTTTTGTAAAGACATTCCCCATCGTTTCTATTCCTAATGATAATGGTGTAACGTCTAATAATAAAACATCTTTGACATCACCTGCAAGCACACCACCTTGAATTGCTGCCCCCATGGCAACAACTTCATCAGGGTTCACAGATTTATTAGGTTCTTTGTTGAGTAATTTTTTAACAAGTTCTTGAACTGCTGGAATACGGGTAGATCCACCTACAAGTAAAACTTGGTGAATGTCATTGGATCCCATTTTTGCATCTTTTAAAGCGGTACGAACTGGCCCTTCACAACGATCGATTAAGTCTGATGTGATTTCATTGAATTTAGCGCGTGTTAAGTTGAGTTCTAAGTGAAGTGGACCAGCATCACCCATCGTAATAAATGGTAATGAGATTTGTGTGGTTGTCACACCTGATAATTCTTTTTTCGCTTTTTCAGCAGCATCTTTTAAACGTTGAATTGCCATTTTATCTTTTGATAAATCGACAGCTTGATCACGTTTAAATTCTGCAACTAAATAATCAATAATTTTTTGATCAAAATCATCACCACCAAGTAAATTATCACCTGATGTTGAAATGACTTCAAACGTACCATCTGCAAGTTTTAAGATGGATACGTCAAACGTACCACCACCAAGGTCAAACACTAAGATGGTTTGTTCTTTATCGACTTTATCAATACCGTATGCAAGCGCTGCAGCAGTTGGTTCATTGATAATACGTTTCACTTCTAAGCCTGCAATTTTACCTGCATCTTTTGTCGCTTGTCTTTGTGCATCGTTAAAATACGCTGGCACTGTAATGACCGCTTGTGTAACTTCTGCACCTAAATAATCTTCTGCTGTTTTCTTTAAGTTTTTTAAAATCATTGCAGAAATTTCTTGTGGTGTATATTTTTTATCGTTAATATCGACACGATAATCATTTTCACCCATATGTCTTTTAATTGAGATGATTGTATTTGGGTTGGTGATCGCTTGTCTTTTTGCAACTTCACCTACAGAAATATCATCACCTTTGAATGCAACAACAGATGGTGTTGTACGACCACCTTCAGCATTCGCAATCACTTTTGCTTCTCCACCTTCCATCACACTCACGCATGAGTTGGTTGTTCCTAAATCGATTCCGATTATTTTATTTGTTTTCGCCATGTTCTTCACTCCATTCATTTACTTTTACCGTGGCCGGTTTTATTAATTGTTCTTTATACATATAGCCTTTATTAATGACGGCTACGTTAATACCATTCGGTTGATTTTGATCATGTATTTTTTCCATAGCTTCATGGAAATTTGGATCAAAAGGTTGATTTAATGCTTCTATTTCTTTCAGACCATCTGCTTCTAATGTTTTAAATATTTGATCTTTAATCATTTTGAATCCAATCAAGAAGTTTTTTAGTTTGTCATCTTCTGTTGGCATATCCACAATTTTATCAAGTTGAGAAAGTGGTGTCAGTAATTGATCGATCAAATATTTTGATGCATATTTGCGGTCTTGTATGCGTTGTGTATCTAATCTTTTTCTTGCATTTTCAAATTCTGCAACGACTCTTAAGTTTTTATCTTTAAGATCTGCAATTTCTTTTTCAAGTAATGCAATTTGTTCTTTTAAACTTGGTTTTTTCTTAGTTTGCTTTTCTACTTTTTCAGTTTCTTTTGTTGTATGATCTTCCATAATGTCCTCTATTTTTTATATAATTTTCCTATGTTTAATGCGATATATTCCAGCAAGGGAATGACTTTACCATATGGCATTCGGTTCGGACCGATGATCGCAATCGTTCCATGTTCTTGTTGATTAATTTGATAGGGAATCGAAATCAGTGTGCAATTTTCCATCGGGATTAGTTTCATGTCACTACCAAATCTAACTTGTAATCCGTCCTCTTGACCGATCATTTTAACCAAATCACGCCGATCGAGCATTTCAACAAATTTCTTGATGTAACCACCATTATCAAACTCAGGTTGATCAAACATTCGCGTCATTCCTGATAAATATACATTTTCTTCACTAAATTTTGAGAAAGCTTGTATGAAGGATGCCATGAGTTGTTGTTGAAAGTCCATAAATGTTTTTAAATCGTTTTTCATTAATGATTCTTTTAAGATAATCGATGCGTCTTCTAATGACTTATTCGACAGCAGTTCATCTAAGGTTTTGATGGTTTCTTTCAAATCATTGACATTGAGTCCATCGGGTATCGTGATGGTCTGATGTTCTACGTGCCCTTGGTTCGTCACGATAAGTAGCGTTGCTGATTCTTCCGTTAATGGAATGAAATCGACTTTCTTGATGGTGAGTTGTTCGTGAGTTGGTCCAACAGCAAGTGCTGTGTAATTGGTTAAATCTGAAAGTAACTTCACAGCTTCTTCAATTGCCTGTTCACGCTTGATTTGATTTTGTTTTAAGACATCATCAATGACAGGAAATGAAATTTGAACATCCGTATCTCGTGTGATTAAATGATCGACATAATACTTGTACCCAAGTTCTGAAGGAATCCGTCCACTTGACGTGTGCGTTTTTTCTAGATAGCCAAGTGATTCTAATTCAGCCATATCATATCGTAAGGTGGCACTTGAAAATGTTAAATATGGCACTTGTGTTAAATATTTAGATCCAACAGGTTGCGCCGTATTAATATACTCATCAATAATTGCTTTTAAGATCAGTTTTTGCCTACTACTAAGCATGCATTCACCTCTATTAGCACTCATTTGTATCTTGTGCCAATATCATTGTATAACATGTGTTTGGCACTGTCAAGTGTTTATTGCTATTTTTTCTATATAAGGTGATTTTATGATGGTTTATAGCGGATATTATGTGATTTTTTGGCAAGAAAAAAACGATGATATCATCGTTTATTTTTTCTCTTTATGAATGGTATATTTACGTAATCTTGGGCAATATTTTTTAACTTCCATACGTTCTGTGTGTAATTTTTTATTTTTTGTTGTATGGTAATTTTCGTCGCCACATTCAGTACATACAAGTTTGACTAGTTCGCGCATATGTTTCACTCCTTTAAATTCTTAAATATATTAACATAAAATCATTTGAAATACAATGTGAATTGCTTTATTTTGTGTTTTTTACTTGAAATTCTAATGTAGTTGTTTCATAGTAGGTGTCATGAGGTGTTAAAATTGCGTTATTTAATCCATCAAATTGAATGCCACCAGGTTCATATTGTGTTTCAATTGTAAATGCTACATGCTTATTTTTTTCTTTTTCTATGTGTCGTAATTGATGTGGTGCGGGTTTATTGTGTGTGTACAAAACAACGGAAGGATTTGTCGTTTTTAACGTCATTTTCATGTCATCTGTTTCGACTTCCATTTGAATATCTTTTTCTTTGTTAAAAATAAAGGTATGATCAAATCCATGAAATGGCGTTTGTTCCATGATATTTAATGCTTCTTTTAACTTTAATCCTTGATTAAAATCTAATGGTGACGTGACTGGGTCAATCCCTATAATTTTATTATTTTCATCAATATTTAAGTATGAATGTGCATGTATTGTCATTTGATGATCATGAATGGTGGGTTGTTTTGATACATTTAGATACACATGATTGGTAATATTACATAGCGTTGTTTCAGTCGTCGTTGCTTCATACATGATTTCTAAGGTATTTTGATGGATTTGATATGTTGTAAATAGCGTTAAAATGCCATCATAAGGACCTTCATCTTCATATGAAACGGCTTTAAGTTTCACATGTGTTTCACTGTATTCAACGACATCAAAATGTTTAAATGAAAAGCCATTTTCGCCACCATGCAAAAATGATGGGTTACTTGTCTCATCTAATAAATACTCGGTGTCACCGATTGAATAACTTGGATGAAAAAGACGTCCAGCAGTTCTTCCTACTGTTTTCCCGTAATAAAATGGAGAGGTTAAAAATTCATCGAGATTCTCAGGTTGAACAGAGACTTCGATGATGTCATCATTATGTTTCACACATAAATGAAAAATGGATGCACCATAACTTAAAATTTCAATAGATAAAAATTCATTTTCTAAGATGACGGACTTAACATCACCGACAACTGTTTGAATGGATTTCATAATATTCTCCTTTATTTATGCATATAATTCGATCACATCATCACAGACTGCTTCATAAAAATAAGTTTCATGTGTGACAAGGATGAGTGTGCCTTGGTATTGATGTAATGCGTCGATCAGTGCGTCTTTGGCGGCATCATCTAAATGATTGGTTGGTTCATCTAATATTAATACATTACTTTTTTGTTTTTTAAGGACAGCAAGTCTTACTTTAGACTGTTCGCCTCCAGAAAGTGTTTTAAGTGGTCGGTGACACTTTTCATAATCAAGACCATAACTACCGAGTTGTTGATACACAAATTTATCTTCAACATCTGGATAAAAACTTCTGAAAAAACGGTATGCGGTTTCGTCTTCATCATATGCTTCAATTTGAGAATAATAGGCAATCGTTGCGGTATCGATGATACTAAACGAGCCACTTAAAGACGCTTTTTGATTTAACAATGTTTTAATGAGTGTTGTTTTTCCGATCCCATTTTTACCCGTAATGGCAAGTTTTTGACCACGTCTAATTTCTAAATCTAATGGTTCGAGTAATGGTGTATCGTAACCGATGACTAAATCTTTCGTTTGAATCACAACATCACCTGTTCGATGTGCAAAGGGAAACTCAAAATGATACGTTCTTTTTTCATGGGGTTTATCGATACGTGTCAATTTCTCTAATTTCTTACGTCTGGATTGCGCTCTTTTCGTTGTTGATGCGCGTGTTAAGTTTTTTGCGATAAACGCCTCTTCTTTTTTAATCAAATGTTGCTGTTCTTTAAATTGTTTTTCAGCTTGAGCAAAACGTAAGTCTTTTTGTTCTAAGTAAAATGCATACGTTCCTTTATATTTTTCAATTTTTTTCGATTCAATTGAAAACACGGTTTGAGCAATTTGGGACATAAAATGCTCATCATGTGAAATGACTAAAAATGCACCTTTAAATTGATTTAAATAGTTGACTAAAAACTCTATATGCTTTACATCTAAAAAATTGGTAGGCTCATCTAATAACAACACATCGACATCTTGAAGCAATAGTTTTGCAAGCATCACTTTCACTTTCATCCCACCAGATAATGTCCGTATTTCTTGATGCAGGACATGCTTTGATAATCCAAGTCCATAAACAATATTATCCACTTTTGATTTAAATTGATAAAAATTTTCTTTTTCGAGTGTTTCTTGAAGATCAGAAGCATATGAAATTAATTTCATCGGGTCTTGATCTGTTTCTGCATCTTCATAAAGTGAGATCATTTTCGCTTCTAATTGAAATAAATGATCAAAAACATCGTGTAAATAGTTTTCAACTCTTTGATCATTTTTTAATGATAAAAACTGATCTAAGTAGCCAACCTTTATATGAGGAAGCCATGAAACGTCACCTTTATTAGGATTCAATTCTTTTGCTAAAAACCTCATAAATGTTGTTTTTCCATGACCATTAGGACCTACTAAAACAGCATGGTCATCTTTAAAAAGACGCATTGATGCATCTTCAAATAACACATGTTGATCATATGAAAATGTAATATTTTTTGTTTCTAATACACTCATTCAGGAAGCTCAATTTCATGAAAAGATACATTGTTTTCTAAAAGTTCATAACCTAAGGATTTTAACTGTTCATAAACATAAACTTTGATGTATGATGCGGTTGCTCTAGCATAAATCTCTTTCCCGTTTGTAATATAACCTTTAACTTCATACATTCTTGATCGATCTTTGGTAAGTTCAGAAACCACATAAAGGGTTTCATCCATTGGCATTTGTTTAAGATAGCGAATATTTAAGTCGATGGTCATACCCCAAGGATCTTTATGAAAAATTTGATAAACGCGCGCCATACCTTCATCTAAAAGGGATGCAGCGACACCACCATGTAAGACTTTAGGATAGCCTTGATGGGCTTGTGTTGGTTGATAAATGGTAAGAAGACGTTTAGACTTTAATTCATAAAACTCTACATGCAACCCTTCTTCTTGTTTGGTGCCACAAACATAACAATGATGCGCATTTGGATGACGATCTAAGATATAGTCAATCATAATAAAGACTCCTTAAACGACTGTAATTGATCAAAAGGGATAACATAAGAATTAAAAACTTGTTCTAAGTCATTCAAAAATATTTCTTCGTTTTCATTG
Organism: Acholeplasmataceae bacterium; assembly: GCA_965657915.1. Lineage (GTDB taxonomy): Bacteria > Bacillota_I > Bacilli_A > Acholeplasmatales > Acholeplasmataceae > UBA8290. The sequence continues at coordinate 110,540 of CBFHPN010000004.1, forward strand.
ATGACACGTCTTAATTTTGTAACGACTGGTGAAGTAATGACAAGTGTCGGTTCTTTAAGATTTACTGAAATGAGTTGCGACTTGTGTTGTCGTGGCGTGATAAGTTCAATAAACAAATAACTATTGATTCTTATTTGAGTTTGTTTCGAACATGGAATATAAAGTAATTTATAATGAATACCCTTCAACATCACTTCTTTACTATGGATAAAGCCATCTTTAAAAATACGTCTTAAAACGTAATAATAATGGACTCTAACGCCAATTTTTAAACTAAAAAAAAGAACAATCAGGCCTATAACGATATAGATCATCATCGTTTGATGACCTTAACATCCTTGAGTACTTTTGATTCAAAGATACAATGCACGTCTACTTGATGTTCCATCATGGGTTTTAAGAAATATTTGATATTGGGTGCAACACCATGATTGTTTGAATCAATAATCCAAGAGATCGGTTTTAAATCAATAATGCCCTCATCCATTTGTATTGGAAAATCAAGATCAATACGATCAAGTTTGACATAAAATAAATGAATACCTTGCCCTGATGCTTCAAAATCATTCCATGTAAGTGTGCCACGATCGTCGATGAGATTCGTTTCTAAATCAAGACCTAATTCTTCTTTAATTTCTCTTTGAATGGATACAAGTGGGGTTTCATCTTGATGAATTTTACCACCTAATCCATTCCACATGCCCATCCATGGCGACTTATTTCGGTTCATCATAATGATGTGAGATTCAATTTCTATAAAAACAAGTGTGTATGTATACATAGCCATATTATAGCATAAAAAAAAGGAGAATCTCCTCTTTCTTATACTGAATCTGTGTGTTTGATAAAGACACGTTTCTCAAGTTGAATTTTTAAATATGTAAGTAATATTGCCAAAACCGTATATCCAGGTAACATAAATAATAATGTAAATCTTAAGACATTGTCTAAACCATTAGCATCTACATCAATAAATCCATAAGGATATTCTCCAAGCGGCCATGTTCCTAAAATCAACGCGAGCGCTAAATACATCATCGGATAGATGATAAGTATCCAAAACTGAGATAATTTCAAATGTGCTCGAACCGCAGTAAAATAAAAGACGACATAAACGATCGGAACAATCGTATGACTTAAATGCCCATAAAATCCGATGGTTTCAGGTGCCAATATGAAATGATAGCCTGTCGCTGTAATCACGATATTGATGAGTACAATTTGAGCAAAGTATTTAAACCAAATTTTATCTTCAAATCGCGACCAAAACAATACAGCAACAATGACCACAAGTGTATTGGTTTGATTCGTAAAATACCACTGATTTCTAATGCCATCTAATAGCGTACCATCAACACTTGTCCCTGACAATGTCCATGTCACATACCAAAATGATAAAATAAATAATACATAGGTTAATATCCCGTTAAATTTGTCTAAACGATTTAATCGATTCATTTCATTCCCTCACTTGTCCATATTATAGCATAATTTAAATACAAAGATTGCACAATTGTTGAAGTTATGTTATCGTAAATATACGTGCCCTCTTAGCTCAGTTGGTAGAGCAACTGACTCTTAATCAGTGGGTCGCAGGTTCGAGCCCTGCAGGGGGTACCACATACAATAAAAAAACAAACATCTGTGATGTTTGTTTTTATTTTATAAAGTCAGTTCAAATGTTTCTGAAAATCCTGATTCTCTCCCTGTAAAATCAACAGCTCTAATTTGAATGTCGTATGTTCTACCAGGCATAAGTAATTTAAATGGAATACGATTAACGAATGTATATTGATTTAAATTTGTAAAATCAAAAAATTCACCATCGACATAAACGGCATATTTCTCAACACCGGTATCATCACGTGAAGGTTTCCAAAATATACCTTGATTTAAAGATGACATTTTACGAATATCTTCTGGCGCTGAGGGATTTTCTCTATCGAGTGATGCATGATCCATCTGATAAAAACGGACATAATCAACTTTCATGACTGCAGGAAAGATACGATCATCCACACCTTCTACACCACCCCAGATGCCACCTACAGCAACATTTAATATAAAATGGAACGGTTGATCAAATGGATACACGTCATCATATGGGACGTCTTGATTAAATGCAGGTGTGAAATTAAACTCACCAATGCGATCACCATTTACTGTCACTCGCATGTTTCCTGGTGACCATTCAAGTTCGTAAATGTTAAGTTGTGTCGTTGCTTCATATAGGGTTTTCGAGAATGTTAACGCTTGGTTCACATCGTTTAAATGATTAAATTTCGTTGTATGTGTGGAAGCATGGACACGATTATGATCATACCCAACATGTTCCATAATATCAATTTCACCTGAATGAGGCCAACCACCATACGTATTCATCGTTGGTAACATCCAAACGGCACTCCATGTGCCTTTCCCTGCAGGAACTTGTGCAGCAACTACGGCTTTTCCGTATGTAAATTCACCTTTATATTTAGAGTTAATACGACCTGACGTATAACTTTTGCCACCGAAATATTCTTTTCTTGCCTCAATCAGTAAATGACCTTCTGAAACTGAAATGTTTTCTTCACGGTAAAATTGTAATTCATTATTACCGCCACCAAATCCATTCACTTCAACATTCCATTTAGATTCATCTAATGTTTCGCCAGTAAATTCATCTGCCCAAACACATACATAACCATCTAATCGTGATACGTCACAACCTTCATATGGTGTCAACGTTGCAAGACCATTCGGTGGGTTATTTGAGTCACAGCTCGCGAGTACGAATGTACTTATCAAAATGAGTGATAATATGATCGTTTTTTTCATGTTATTCTCCTGTAATTCCGGTACGGTCAATAGATTCTGTAAAGAAACGTTGCGCTAAGAAATAAAGAACAAGTAACGGCAAAATTGTCATCATATTTCCTGCAAGCATAATGGCTTCATTTAATTCTGATCCAAATGATCCTGGTGGAAATAGTGTTTCATAGCTTGCTCTAAACGATTGAAGTTTAAGTGGTAATGTGACTGGATTACCAACATAAAGACCTGTCATAAATGTTTCATTCCAATACCAAACAAAACTAAATAAAAAGACAATTAATAATGATGGAATGGCAAGTGGCAATGCAATTTTATAAAATACTTTAAACGGTGTCGCACCATCGATTTCAGCCGATTCTCTTAAAACACTTGGGATGGTTTTAAAAAACTGATAGAAAATTAAGATATAGATGGCTGCATTATATCCTTGACCAAAAATAGCGGGTAGGATCATCGATTGCTCTGTACTCATAATCCCTAAATTTCTAAATATCAACATGTTTGCAACCATGGTGACTTGACTTGGTAAAATAAATGTTGCAAGCATCAATGCAAATAATACTTTTTTCAAAGGAAAGTTAAACGTTGCGAATCCATATCCAATAAGTGCTGATGACACAGTTGCAGATAGAGAAACTCTTAAGACATAACTTGTTGAACTAAAAATGGCACTCGGAAGTTCTAATACTTGAACAGCACGTCTATAATTTTCTATCTCAACTACCGTTGGAATCCATTTTACACCTGGATTAATTAAATCTTCAACATTCATGAAACTATTGGTAAGCATGAATAACATCGGATATAAATAAATGTATGAAAAGCTGATGAGCAATAGTAACACAATGGTCTTATATAACAAACCATCTGTAAATTGCATCCCTAAAAGGCGTCTTCTTAATGACATATTAAGCTTTCTCCTTTCTTCCACTGAGGATGAGGACAAACACACTCATTATTATCACCATGAAGATAAAGTATATCCATGCGATGGCCGCAGCATAACCATATCCAAACCAAAATTGAGAATCCGGTGCACCGACGAGCATATGTGAGCGTGTGAGTTCTAAAATACCACCTGATTCAACAAATAAACTCATCGTGACAACAATATAAATGACTGCAACTGAGATTAATGATGAAATACCAGGTAACGTAATCTTCCAAAAACGATCCCAAGGAGAAGCACCATCAATATCTGCTGCTTCGTAAACACTTTTATCAATTTTTTGAAGACCTGCTAAAAAGATCAATATCGGAATGCCTGCATACCATAACACAAGTAACAAAGAATTCAGTAGTAAAACCATTGGCTCTGCGAGCCAACTTCCTAAATTATCAGATATAAAGTTTAAGACATTACTATTTTCAAGTGCAGGTAATGTTGTTGCATTTTGAGCAGTCAATTCTCCAATGACAGGACCCGTCGCAATAATCACTGGTAAAAAGAAAATCGTTCTAAAAATACTTTTCCCTTTCATTGGAACGTTAATTAACACGGCGATAATAATAGAAAATACGATAATAAGCGGTACGGATACCACCATACGAATCACGTAGTTAGCAAATAGTGGCACTAACGTTTGACTTCTAAAAATATTAAAGTAGTTTTCAAAACCTACAAAAGATGTTGTAATACCTGTTTGTAAATTATAATACGCTTCAAAGAAACTTAAATACAATGCATAAAGCATCGGATATAAGGTAAATATTAATAACCCAATAAGCCATAACGAGATAAATGTGTAGCCATAAAATGCATCTCTTCTTTTTCTCGTGATGTTAATATTGATACCAAAAATTCTTACTGATAAATCATTCATTTTGATCAGTGGATTATGTGTTAATGCATATCCGATTTTAGATAACATTGGGTCAATTTTGACATCATAAAAGGTTTTTATTTTACTTCCGAGTCTTTGAAACCAAAGACCTATTGTCTTCACGACTTGTTTCATATCATCACCTCTGCAGATAAGGCATCAATATTGACGTTACCGATCGTGTAGATGTCGTTTGTATAATTAATAAGGAGTTGTGTTTGATCTTCATATGTAATACGTACAATTCCTAAATCAAGGACGTCACGACTGATGACTTTTTGGAATCCAACAGCGTCATAAATATCTTTAAACTGATCATATGTAGAACGAATTTCATTTTCAAAGACATTAAAATGCGTTGTAAAAAAGACATTAGAACGCGTAAAACGCATGGTTTGAGTCGGTTCTTCTGTGATGATGAAATTTGGGTACATGCCATAATCTAACATTTGAAGTTTTAAAATATCACCAATGGCATTGAAATTTAATTCACTACTAAATACCGGTAAAATACCACTCAACACTATTGGCACAAAAGGCACAGTATCCGTGTAAAAGTAATATTGAGAATGAATGATTGGCATATGCGTATAATAATCTGCATATTTCAATGCATAAAGACTTGGTTGATTCAACATGAGTGTTTCATAAGAGGTTAAGAGCTCATCATAAATCATTCTTGTATCGATACGATCATAAAAGCCTTGATCATAAAATGAATTTAACATACCACCGATACTTGTTAAATATGCAGATGATAAATCATCTTGATTCGATAATGCTAAACTTCGTTCAGGATAGACAAAATAACGATTGATCGCTTGTGCATTCAATGAACCTCGTGACACAGACATTTTTAATCTCGAATAGTTAAGTGCCACATCTCGATTAAAACCAATACGCTCTGATAGCTCACTACTACTTACATAATCTTGGTGTCTTAAGACGTCAATGCCTTGAGATGTCATGAACGCTTCTAAGTCTTTTAATCCACTAACATCTCGTAATCGATATGGTGATTGATCAATGACACCATCTTTAGACCATCCGAGTAAAGCGACAACACTTGGTGAAACATTTTGATTCAATAATTGCGTTAATATGGATTCTACTTCTTGGGCTGACGTCATTTCTAAGTACGTTGTCCCTAAAAATGACGGGGTTTGGTCACCCATTAAAAATTGTAACAAATATGGCAATTGTGAAACTTCTTGTTTCACGAGTGCACCTTCATTTAATAAATAATCTTGATAATGGTTTGCAATACCAACATAGTTCGCATCATCACCTAATAACGTGTAGGTTGCACGATAATCTTTATTCGTAAGTGCTTCTGGAATTTGGTCTCTACCATCACCAGCTGCATTAATGATTGCTTTATAAATTGGACGTAACTGAAAATTCAGCTGTGTTCTGAAATAGCGCGTACGAGACGACCAGAAAACAGCTTGTAATTCTGATAATTCTGCACCTTCATCAACACTCACATAAAATCCTTGATGATTGACATGATGCACCATTCCTACAACAGGCAATGATAAATATGCGCGTGTATTATCATTAAGCCCTTGATCGCCACCATAAAATAATGCGCGAATCGTAGCTTCAATTGGTTTCTCAAAACGAATCAATCCACCAACTTGATCAGGGATTAACATATACCCTGGTGCAAGATTTTCTCTAACGGCACCAAAATAAGGAAATACCGAAATTGACGTAAGTCCATAAATATCGCCTGACTCAGCGATTTTATCCGAAGGGATATACACTTCAAGACCACGTTCATTTAATGATAAATGCACTTCAAGTGACGCATCAATTGCTTTTGCATCCACAGTTGCGATTAAGACTTGATTAACTTCTAATACTGAAACATCAATATCGCGTTCATCATAACTACCTTCAACAATTTCAAATGTTGAAAGTGGTGTTTGTGTTTCTGTAACAGATCCGTTATTGACATAGTCTACATCAGCTAAATCATATAAAGATACCGTTGTTTCTGTTGCTTGTGAAACATTTGCTTTTCTGACATAGGATAACCATAATCCACTATTTAGTAAATTTCTCGTGGCAGTATTATTTTCTCTTTCACCTGAAATACCTTGAAATTCTGCACGAGAACTCATCATATAATCATTGACTTTATCATAGAGGAGGACAGAAAAACTCATGGGTTCAAAATATAAAACATATCGTTCGTTTTCAATCGAATAACGATATCCCAATAACGTACGTTCTTCCTCACTGTAATTGACTTGATATAAGGCATTAAAATCATCAATTTGTGTTTGATCATAATCATCTTCTTGAGTGAAACGATTACTTGATAACATGTTATCATCCATCGTCATTTGTGAACCATTAAAGGATTCAACCTGATCGTCTACATGAGGTTGAATGATGGTTATCATCGATGTCAGTGTGATGATCGTCAATAATTTTATAAAATTAACCACGAACCGTCACCTCCCTAATGATATCTAAGAATAATTGAACAACTTCTCCAAGTAATAAGTACACAATAAATACAACGACTAATATCATAATAGCTGTAAATATCGTAATGAGGATATTCCCAACTGTTGCTTTCATTTCGTAATAATGAATTTCTTTGACCATCATGACTAGGTAAAATCCTGTAAGGACATAGATCACAAGCATCCCAAAGTCAAATAAGAATGCCTCATTAAGTGTGAGTCCTTGTGAGATTAAGGTCATTAATGGTAACCCAATAATCGCTGGTAATAAACTATAGGATGTCGCAACAAAAACATCTTTAAATGATCCCTCACCATCACGTATCGAACATACCAAATAATTTGCTAACACAAATAAAATATATGGTAAGAAAATGGAGATGATCTGTTCAAAAATATCAATTTGTGATCGTATGAGTGGATTAAATAAGAAATTTGTTTCAAATATAAAAATCAAATACATGATGAAAAATAGTAAGAAATAAATCGTTGCAGATAAATAACTTGCTTTATTTTCTCGTTTGATTCCATAATAACCATCCACTGGATGCGTCATCAAATAAAATCCAAATTTAAGTTCTTTGATAAGTGGATAGTCTTTTATTTTTTCATTGACAACTTTAACTGGTTTCAATAGGATGTCATTAAGTTTTAGGTATTTGCCACCTATAGAAAAAAGTAACACAACAAATAAAAAGACAATGATAAATGCACCAGAATTGAGTAAGACATCATTTCTAACTTCCCAAAAAGCATCACTATAGCCTTGCTGATTACGTGCAACTTCATAATAATAAAGTGCTTCTTCGTAATTCATCTCGGCAAAATAAGCATCGCCTAACCCTTGATTTGCAAGATCAAAAAGTGCATTTTGTTCAAGAACTTGTTGCCAAGGTTCTAATGCTTCTACATAACGTCCGTCTTGATAAAGTTCGATTGCTGAATGTACTAAATTTGCAAATGAAGTAGGCACAAATACTTGAAGTGATGCTGTTTGATTATCTAAAACATAAATTTGGCTTTTAGAATTGACAGCAATACTTGTAGGACCTTGAAATAATCCTTGGATATTTGAGGTATCTGTGCCACTAAAAATAAATAACACACTACCATCTGGTCCATATTCAACGATGTATCCTTCACTTGTCACTGAAAAAATGGTTTCGTAAGGTCCAACAAAAAGATCTTCGTTATTGTCAAATCCCCATACAGAACGATTTAAAACAAAGTTTGCAATATTCAGTTTTAAATATCCATCTAATCCTTTTGTTGTTGTTAATATCAACCCATCTTGATCGGTTGCAATGTTATAGACAGGGTCAGGAATGATTTGAAATAAATTTCGTCGTGTCTCTTCATCAAAAAATAAGAATGTGACAGTATTTTGCCAAGACGCAGGGATACTGTTTCCTCCAAAATATCCAAAGAAGGTTCCGTCATTTTTATATTGTGCCAAACCGTTGATATTACCCGCAAGCAACACATACACATTATTGGCATTATCCGTTGTAATTTTTGTCGGATCAAATGGATCATCATCACTGAAAAATGGTGAATTTAGTGGTTTTTCATAGGTTTGTACCAAGTTGTATGTATCATCATTGTTTGGTGCAAATTGATATGCTTTTTTCGTAATAAAATCTGCAACATACACATGACCATCAAAGCCAACATGAACCCCTGTTGGACCTTCTAAAATACCTTCACCAATCGTTTTAGTGGTTTGATTGATTTCATCATAAACAAGAATAATCCCTAAATCTCTATCTGCGATATACATGATATCATTCTCATCAAACGTGATGTCTTGAGGGTTATCAAGTGTGATATCTTCAAATGTTTGTTTTCGAGATAACGGTATATACGCATCTTGTGTGTAAACAAAACGCCCATTCGTTGAAGAATAGGTAAAGGTTAAATACGGTACCCCATTTGCTTCGACAACAAATAAAGGTAGCGTCATCATTATAATGACGATCAATAATAATTTTTTCATCATTTAATCCCCGAATGTGCCATCGTATTCATCACACGACTTTGTAAGAAAATGAAGAGTACTAAATTAGGTATAAACATAATGAGTGATGCTGCTGCTGCCATCCCTTGTCCTGCGACTGTATTCCCTTGAAGTGACGTTAAACTCATCATAAAAAAGGCAAGGGTTCGTTTTGATTCATCATCGATGTATAAAATCGAGGTTGATGTATCGTTCCACAACACTTGGAACGATAAAATTCCAACGGTTGCGATCGCAGGTAAGATGATTGGGAAAATAATTTTAAAGAAAATTTCCATTTCAGAAGCACCATCAATTTTAGCAGATTCAATGAGTTCATTGGGTGTCTGATCTATAAACTGTTTCAATAAAAACATGGCGACAGGTAATATTATGACTGGCAAAATATGTCCTAAATACGTATCAATAAGTCCCATACGTGCAATAATCAAATATCTAGGAATTTGTACCGCAATTGGAACAAACATCAATGCAAGCGTATTAATTTCAAATAATAGTTTTTTTCCTTTAAACTTTAATTTCGATAAACCATATGCAGCTAAACTTGTAATTAAAATTGAAAAGGTAACACCAATAATGGTTACAAGTAAACTATTGACGATGTATCTTGAAAAAGGAACACCAGAAGATGATGTGATACGCGCAAGCTCAACAAAATTATCAAAGGTTGGCTGTCTAACAAAAAATCTTGGCGGAAATGCAAATAATTCACCAATTGGTTTAAACGCATGATTAAAAATAAAAATAATTGGAAGCAACATCAATAACGAAAATGGTAACAAAAATGAATAAAATGGAATTTGACTTGGATGAAAACGACTTGGATTAATTTTCATCCCTTGGAATTTAGAATATCGCTTTTTCATGATTTATCTCCAAGCACTTTAAATGTCACTTTAGATATCGCATATACAATGATCAGTAACACCACAGACACTGCTGCTGCATACCCCATCATATAACGTATGAATCCAAAGTCTTCAATGTGGTTCACAATGAGCTGCCCAGCATATTGAGGCGTCGGATTCGATCCTGCAAGCTGAACACCAATCATCCCTGCTTGAAATGTCGAAACAACTGCCATCACGGCACCAAATAGGAGCTGTGGTTTCATTGAAGGTAATGTGATATATAAAATTTCTTGAGTTCTATTTTTAAGACCATCCACATAAGCAGCTTCATATAGTGTTTGATCGATGTTTAAGACACCTGCAAGCATGGCTAAAAATCCAACACCCATCGAACTCCAAAGTGATACAACAATCATAATGGTCATTAAATATTCAGGAGATTGTAAGAATTGCAAAGGTTCTAAAATTAAGTTATTTGATAATAATATCGCGTTTAAATAACCGTTTGCGTCCCCAGAAAATATGATACGCCACATGGCAGCCATGGCAACACCCATCGTGAGTGATGGTGAGTATAAAATAATGGCTAAAATCGTTCTAGGAACCGCAGGAACTTGAGCCAACATCCAAGCAAGTAAAAAAGCCATGATGTATCCAAAAGGTCCAACAATAAGTGCAAAACGCAAGGTGTTCGATAAAACATATTGCATGAATACCGTATCTGTTGTAATCAACTCGATGTAGTTATTAATACCGACAAATCTTGGTGTTTGAATGGCATTAAAATATGTAAATGATAAATAAATCGCAGCGATCACTGGCAAAATAATAAAAATAAGAAATAACGACCAGTAAGGAACAATAAACCATGCTGGTCCATTCATACGCTTAATCATATGCATGCTCCTTTAACCAATCATCAATGTTATCAATGGTTGGTACGACATAATCTTTGATTGGTTCTCCATTAACAACATAACCAAACTCGGCCATTTTATACAAAATCTCACGATTTGCAACACGTACAGCTTCATCAAGAGCTTGTCTCGGATTGACACCATTAAAGACAATATTGGTCCAAGCATTACTCATTTCACGTTCAACCATGTAACTACCTGGAATTCGTGGTGCTTCAATCGCATATTCCCATTGAGCTTGAATCACTTCTTTGTGTTGTCTAGGCATTGGAATTAAATTAAATGCTTCTAAATTGGCTGTATTCCAAAAATATTGTTTACCATAAGTCGATAATAATGTTAATGCAAATTCAGCTTGCACTTCTGTTGAAGACCACCAATCTAAAAATGCCCATGCTTCATCTTGATATGTCGATTGAGATAAAATCATGTTTGATTGCGCACCAACAGAGGCATAACGATTCACTGTGTCAGTTTCAGGATCATAAACACCAGGATGTGGTGCCATTGACCATAAGCCATCTAGCTCATCCGCTGCACTATTGAGTAAAATATAGGTTGCCAAATCACCAATTCCAATTGGTAACGTACCATATCTAAAACTATTAAAGAAGTTACCTACAAATTTAGGAACATTGTAAAGCGTAAATAACTCACTCATGAGTTCCATACCCTCTAACGTTTCAGTTGAATTGATCCCTGTTTGCATCCCTGATTCTGTATACAAATTACCACCGAATTGGTAGACATAAGGAATGGTTGCAACAAATGGTTTAAGTCCTGAAAATTGTGCAAGTGGAACAAAATAATTAAGTCCATAACTTTGAAGTAGTGGAAGTGCGTCAATGACATCATCCCATGTATTTGGAATCGTTTCTACACCAATACTATTTAAAATATCATTTCTATAAAACGTCACCCAAAAGTTTTGAGTAGAAGGTAACCCATACATACCTTCTTCAAATGCATACGGAATCAGTGCACCCTTTGAAAAGCGGGAAACAACTTCTTCATATCCCTCAAATTGTCTTAAATCTACAGCTGCACCACGAATAGAAAATTCATAAGGAATCCAGTGATCAACACCAATCGCAACATCAGGTGATTTTCCTGATGTATTCGATAAAATCAATTTATTTTGATCCGGCATTTGTGATAATGTTACTTTTCTATCTCCTGGAAAAGATTGATCAATCATAATTTGCATGATTTCAATATACTGTCTAGGATAATTTACCCAAACATTTAAATCTTCATCAGAATTGTTGACTGAATACGGGTTATTAATAAAAGATAAGACAAGGCGTTTTGACCCTTCAAAAATCGATGTAAATATTGTTGCATAAGGTCTAGGTAACGACACCTCTCCATGAACGATGATACGCTCTAGTTCTAAATTCGAACGCATTAATTGAGAAACCATTTGACCTAGCATTTGATTGACTGAAGAATCCCCATCAGAAAATTGCACCATCTTTGATGGCAAACTATTGATGTCATTTGCGATATCATTTAAACGATTAATCGAAACGACCATATTCGCAATTTCAGACGGATTAGAAGATGACGCAACACTTAAAAGATCATCATACATCGCTTCTAAAATCTCAACCCAACTTCTTATATCAGCGACTGCATTTGGGAAATATAATTCAATGTCCCAGTCACGATATCGATCCGTTGCACCACTTGTATAGCGTTTAATTGCAAGTGATAATTCTTGTATTTCATTCATAATGAATTTTAAATTTTCAATGGTTTGAGCGTATGGCTGACTTGTTGATTCAAGCGAAATCGTATTCACACCAGCATTTAAATACACATAATAAGGTTCATCGTTTTCATTTAATAGCGTTCTATTAATAAATGACATGGTATGTGGAAACGAAACACCTTGCATCTCTTCATATGGAAGTGCACCATTAATCTTGATGTTTCTAAACACAGGTAAATCTTTTAATAAATATTGACGATATTTAAATGATAATTGGTATAGACCAGCTTCTTCAACTTCAATATCATACGTAATTGTTTGACCACCAGATTCCCAAGAGTCTCCAAAAATCGTATTCAATCTTAATTGTTGGGTACTGTAATACAAGTTTGAAGGATCTTGTTCTACTCGTAAGCGAATCGATGGATCATTTCTAACAGCCATGTCACGTGCAGAAACTTGAACCATCGCATCGTGCTTGGTAGCATTTGAATACCGGTTTAAAAACGCTTCATAAGTAGTTGGCGCTTCATATTCAGTAAAATTAATTTCTGCAACTAAAAAACGGCTATTCACATAAGAAATTGTCATGACATCATTAGGCTCAAGATAAAATAAAAATGGTTCGTTATACATACCTTTGTAATCTTGTATGATGGTATTCTGCCATTTTATCTCTTTGATTGATCTCGGTTGAATGTCATTATCGTATCTGTCTAACGTAAACGTGTCTTGTTCAAATACCCAAGATGAAGGTAAAATTAATGTTTGAGCTTCATAAAATGGCGACGTACCATTAATTTCTATTTGATATTGAACGGCATCGACATTATTATCAGCAAGTAAATATTCAATATCTAAATAATAAAGCCCTGCTTGTGTAATGTGATTTAGCGATATATTTAATTCTTGTTCGAAATCGACCAAATATACTTGATCAAAATCATCATTTTTTAGGATTTCTGAATATGCTAAAAAATCATCACCGATGATTTGTCCTTGATATTGATTGGCATCAAATGATGATGGTAATTGCGTGATGAGATTAGCATCTATATTGTCTATCCAATTACGATAAAGAGGTAAATTATATTGAGAAGACGTCAATTGAGTCTCACTTGCAAGTAATGTTGATGTATTTACAACATCATCTAATTTTTGTCTCTGAAAAAAAGATAAAACGACAAAAAGGACCAGCATCAAGATGATTGAAGATCCAATAATTTTTTTCACAGATAAAAATTGAAACCATATTTTCAGACGTTTTTTCAATGTGTCACCTCATAAAAGTGAACCAAGAGGGAGAATAGTTTCTCCCTCTTGATTAACAATATTATTTATTATTCAACAGGTTGTCCTAAGTTTTCTAATGCGGTTTGAACAATTTCATTTATTTTTCTTTCCCATTCTGTTGCCCAAGTTGGAACAGATGCTGCCCCTGCAGTAACAAGTGCATCAAAGTTAAATGGGTTTTCTGGATCAAATGCCCAGCTCCAGAAATCTTTATATCCTGGTAACCATTTATCTAAGTCAGGTTTTGCATTTTCGATATTATCAAGAATGTAATCAATCCCTTCGATATCTTCAACAAAACCATCCACACGTGTCCATACATCAGGATAGTCAGCTACCGGGAAACGATCAAGATACGTTGGCATTTCGCCATTTGTTTCAGCGAGCGAATTGTTAGCTTCTAAAATATCTAATCTAGCATCAAACCCAGCTTTTCCAAAACTCATCCACTTCGCAAGCAAGAATGCTTCTTCTGGGAAGTCTGTTTCAGCAGAAACAGCTAAATAGTCTAAAATTGTTGGTGGGAAGAATCCATCTGAACCTTGTGGATAAGGCCAGAATCCTAAATTGATTCCATTTTTAGCTGCATCATTTAATACCCAAAATTGCCATGATCCTTCAATATCCATTGCTGCAGTACCATTTTGAATATGGTAAATCGCCAAATCTGGGTTTGCTTCGATATAATCTGCATCAAAACGCGTCGTTGTACCATCTGTTAAAGCATGAAGTTCAATTTTAGCAGTCATCGCAGCTTTCCAACTTTCAGATGATGCGTAATTAAACTTAGTACCATCAAATGTATCATACCCAACAGATGCATCATCCATCATTGGCCACACTTGTTGAAAATCTGGTGTACCGTACCAAGTATCTAAACCTAATGCGTATCCACTTGCATAATCATTTGGATCGAAATCTTTAATTGCTGAAGCAATATTAACAAATTCTTCAAATGTCCAATCTTTGACTGGATACCCATCATTATCAATACGATATTGACCATCAACAGACGTAAGATTCGCATCTTCAAAAATATCTAAATTAATCATGATACCTTTTAAAAATTGGAATGAAGGTACTGCATATCTTTCACCTTCATAAACGCCGGTTGCAGCAATGTTATCATATACAAGCGCTGCATCAGAATCTGCATCCCAATATTGTGCAACATCAAGTGTTAACCCGGAGTTGACTACAGTTGGCACATTATCTGTCGCAAATACATCTGGTAATAATCCAGCTTGAGCTGCAGTCACTAAATTTCCAGTAAATGCATCACCTGAACCCGTGATATCTGTTCTTAAAACAACACGAATATCTGGATATTCTTCCATGAAAGCATCAATGAGTTGTTGATTTAATTCTTGATTGGCCCAGTCAGCATATGATAGCTCAATTTGTTGAGTACCACCACCACCGCCATCGCCTGTCTCACCACATGCGACAAGTGTTGCTGTTAGTAATAGTATACATATTAATGTTATTATTTTTTTCATCATTACCTCTTAGCTAGTGTGAGATCCAAGATGACTAAAATCATCTTGATCATATTCTGTCCATTCAGTTGGATCCCAAACAGTTGAGCCTGATGTGATTCCTGAATTTCTTACATACGTGTTATTCGACCAGGCAATTGTTTCTCCATTGAGCGTCCAAGGATCTTCTCCTAATACTCCAACGATATCAATGACAACACCATCTTTAGTTAAAACAAGAGTATCGTCACCATTAAAGAATACAACTGAATCTGCATCATTAAATGCTTGAACTTCATCATATGTACCAGTGCCAGCAAATGAATCTGTAACAATCGTGAATGTTTCCCCAGCGCCAAGGGTGATTCCTGTTAAATCAAACGCTTTAACATTACCATTATCTGGTGTTGCACCATTGTTATAGTATGTTAATACATAACCCGTTAAGTCTAAAGCAGCACCTGTTGGATTGTAAAGTTCAATTGCCTTGTTATTAGATGAACCCTCAACATATTCAGAGATAAATAAATCTGGTTCTGGTTGTGTGTTTACAACATGCAATACAACATCGTCAAGTGTCACTTTACCAACAGCGCCTCCGAATAAGAATTCAATTCTTGATTCAACATCTTCACCTGTGTAGAAGAAAGGAATTTCAAATGTTTGCGCTTCTGTTGTTAAATTGACCTCTACTGATGCAAGTCCTGGATTGAAAGCAACTAAAATAGAACGTTCAACACTGGCAAATGCAGTGAATGTTAACATATACATGGTATCTTTTTCTAGACTAATGCCTTTTTGTTTCAACATGAAGTGCCATAGTTCTCCTGCTACATTGGTGACATCAATTTCAAATTTACCTTCTGTCACGCCATATGTTGCAGCAGCACCTGACCAACTTCCATCATACATATACCAGAAACCTGCTTCTGTAATATCTTGGTAAGCATCATTTTGTGTTTCACCAGGTAATACTGCTGGTGTTGTTGCAAATGCACCATCAACAAATTCTTCAGCATCTACATACAATAATGCAGCCGGTTCAGAAATTGTTAATAAAGTTTCTGCTCTTGTTAGATTTCCAAGTGGATCCGAAACAATATATCTAATCGTATACGTACCAGCAACTGTCATATCTAATTCAGAAATTTTAACATTATCTGAATTGTATATCTCTGCAACAATCGCATACGTCATATCACCGAAACCAGCATCAAGTGCAGTGATTCCAGCTTTAGGATCAAACGTGTCTTCAGTCGTTAAATTCAATGTCTCAGCAACACCAGAAAATACTGGACCTGCTGTATCTGCATCAGGCGTTGATTCTTCGATGTTAATATTATCAAAATGCATGGTTGCATTGACAGCATTACCATTAA
>CBFHPN010000005.1:0-94832 GCA_965657915.1 Acholeplasmataceae bacterium
AACGCTTGAGAGGTCACCTCTTGATCAAGTAACCAAGGAGCACGTTCCTGCTCATCTGTTTTAATAAATGGATACCATATTTGAAAATTAAACTTTCTGATACCTTCTTGATCTCCATAAATTTCATTTCGAGTTGAATCATTGACTTGATAGGTTGTCGTTCCAATATCATAAGTCCCTGTTGGTGTTGGCATCCGATATACTGGAAACGCAAGTATTAATAAAAACATCACACCTATGATAATAACGGTGAATAGGCGTCTTACTTTTAAAAAAGGTTGATACGGTATATAAGACAATGCCAAAAGTATAAGTATGATCAATACTTCATAACGTAGTCCTTCAAAAATTAAGGTAAGTACTCCCAATAATACAAGTAAACTTCCTGAATATAATTGCCACCTATGTAACTTCATATATGATCCCACAAAAAGCAATAAACTTAAAATTAAGACAAACAGTTCTAATATTCTCATATGGTTCCTCTTTAAAAGCATTATAACTTATTTTTATCAGTTCGTATATGAAAGCATAAAAAGTATGAATAAAATCCATAGTTTAATACATTTTTAACATAAAAAGAAGGCATTGACTATAGAAAATTAAATCATGAAGACACATAAAATTTTTACAATTCCAGTAGAGTATGGGATAAGGTTTGAAGTCTCTTCACTGACAAGTAAAGATATTAATAAACTCAAAGAAATCTTAAAATTAGAACTTTTCCAATAAAAAAACTCCATACGGAGTTTTTTATTTACCTTGAATAATTGCTACCACTGGAATCAGAAGAAAGACGAGCCAGGCAAATGCCCATGCATTAAAGAAATAACCTAACATCATAAATAACGAAGTCGATATAAATGGCATTAATGCAATAATTTTATCTTTTTTTGGAGCTTGTTTCATGATTGCATAGATCGGTATACTAAAGAAAACTAACCATGATATGACCCATAAATTAAATTCAATCGAAATGTAAAAATACAAGGCTGTACTTATGACTAATAAAATTAAATACATCCATCCGTTTTTAAGAATATTTTTTAGCCATTCATATAAAATGACAATCAACACAGGAATAAAAACAAAGATACTGTAAGGTAACGATACATTAGCGTTTATTTGAATAACGCCAAATGAACTGAGCTGATCAATCATGAGATAAAGGATGGCTGTAACAAATAATCCGCCACTAATTAAGACTCTTTTTAATATGGAAGGATGATTCAATCCGCCAATGATTGGAATGATAAGAAAGATCATCCACCCTGGATGCCATAAATTAAATCCAAAACCTAATATAGAAAAGAAAATGATTAATGCAATAAATGGCGAAAGTGCCGTTAATTTTTCTAGATTCTTTTTAGGACCTTCTAACATGATGGCTGACATCGGAATCAAGAGAAATGTTTGCCATGCATAAACAAAACCATTAGGGACTAAAAAACCAATCATAAAAAATAAAACCAATGCAATAAATGGCGTTAAGGCAATAAACTTATTATTAAACGATTTCTTTTTATAATATAATTTTGTTTCTTTTTTAATGTATCCTTCAGTAAGTTCACCAATGATATCTTTTGGTTGACCTAATTTATGAATTATACTTTGTGGATCCATGCCTAATTCTTCGTATTGGAGCCACAACGAATCATAGTCTTTAATGATATCTTCTTTGATTTGATTGTCCATCACATATTCATCCAGTAATGTTTGAAGGAATGTTAAATAATTATTTTTTGTCATAATGACCTCCTAATATTGTTGAAACATCTTTCATGAAATCTTTCCACTCCAATAATCCTTTATCTAAGTAGTTTTGACCATGTTCTGTTAGTGTATAAACTTTTTTTGGTGCGCCAATCTCACTTTTTTCAGTATGGGTTCTAAAATAATCTTGAGCCGTCAGTCTTCTTAAGATTGGATACACTGTATTTTCGTTAACATTGAGCATTTCTTTCATCCGCTCAATTACATGAACACCACTTAAAGGCTCATCAGAAATGATTTTTAAGACACATAATTCAATGATCCCTTTTTTTAACTGTGTCGTCATCATTTGCCTCCTTTTTTGTGTAATACACATAAAGTATATCACATAAATGTGTATAACACAATAAATAAATATAAAAAAAACACCGAAGTGTTTTTATAGCTTCAAATCGAAGTGATTGATTAAATAATTGGCAATACCATGGTCGTCATTCGTTTCTTTGGTGATATCATTACAAACGGCTAAAACTTCAGGCATTGCATTCTTCATTGCAACGCCTAAGGTCGCATACTCAATCATTTCGATATCATTAACGCCATCTCCAAATGCAATGGTATTGGCTTTATCAATGCCGTAATATTTTCTAACATATTCAATGGCAGAAGCTTTAGAGATGTGTTTTAAATAAATTTCATAAATTGCATGTTTATGATCTTGACCCCACATTCTAAACGATAAAGTGTCACTAAATGTCGACTTGAAATAAGTTTCAAAAGTTTCAATCTGAGGCGTTTGAACTAAATAAATAATACCAGTTGCTTCAACATCAAACTCAGTAAACGGCTTATCGATGACAGTTCTTTTATCTAAACTTGAAAAAAACATGCGCAATCGTGGATCATACTTATAGGCATACACTGTTTTTTCATCACTATAAAAAGCAGAATCTAAATAGTGATGTGTATGTTTAAACAGTTCATGCGTGATTGCTTTTGGAATATAGGTTTTTTGAGTTGCAAATGAAGGATCTTTAGGATGTTGAATGGAGCCACCATTATCTGTAATCAAAACATTATGAATCCCTAAATCTTCATATATTTGAATCGCCCCACTATGAGGTCTTCCAGTTGCAATAATGACTTTATGACCGAGTGATTCTAAGTGTCTAAGTACTTTTTTTGATTGAGATGTCACATCGCCCTCATGATTCAATAATGAACCGTCTAAGTCACAAATTATTAAATGCTTCATGATGCCCTCCGTCAATATATTATCTCATATAAACGTAAAAAAAGAAAGCCTGAAAAGTCATACTATAATCTTAACAATTCTCGTGCTATAATATATGAAGGGGAACACAATGATTTTTATTACGATTGGACCTATTGAACTTAATATTTCGAGTTTAATCAGTTTTTCTCTCGGTATTTTAACTGGGTTTTTAGTGTTATTCACAATTTATATGTATGCGATCTTTTTAAATATTAGAAAAGAAGCAAAAATTAAAAAAGCGGACCAAGAAGATATCGATGAAAATATGATCCTCTTATTAATAGAAGGCTCTCAAAATCAATTTAAAGATAAAAAACTTAGAAATGATGTTGGTTTTTCAACGCATTTATATCAAGTTTCTCAAGAACTGATTTTCGATATAAGTCATAAATTTTATCCTGAATCAAAAACACCATATTTAGAACTTACACTTGATGAAACATTACTTCTCAATCATTACATCACAGACCGTGTCGATCACATGACAAAACATCCACTTTTAAAACTATTTAGAAGATATACATTATCTTCTTTGTATGATATTACGACAACCACGAAAAAAGTAAAAGACTCTAAAATCGTTAAAAAAGCACAGGAACTAGGTGTTGATGAAGTATTCAAAGCATCGATGTCTGCACTCAATGTCATGAATCCAGTGTACTGGATTAGACGCTTTACGAATGAGCAAATCATTGACCGTATCCTTGTCAAAATTGGGGCAGCTATTATTTCAATCGTTGGTGAAGAAACATATAAAATTTATTCTAAGAAAGTGTTTCAAAAAGAAGAAACCATTCATAGTAATGTCGATGAACTCTATGAAGATATTAATCAAACATTAGAAGAGGCAACACATGACAGAAAATAGTCAACAAGTCAAAGAACCTTTTAAAATATATCAATTATCTAAGCACAAAGGCATTCGCTCTAAACTGATCTATCAGACCTCTCATTTTGTGTCACCAATGTTTGGTCGTAAAGTAAAAGATGTGATTGCTTTACCAATAGATACCTCAACCAATCGAGATCGCACGAAAGAGCTTGATGCTTTTCGCACGAAGAAAAAAATCAATGAATCTGAAGCAGTATCTAAATATGGGACTAAATATTATGAATTCAACAATTTCATAACATCTGAAACTAGAAAAGCATATTTTGGTCATGAAGAGATTCCTGAAGATAATATCGATCAACAATTAGAAGAAAAGATGCCTTCGATTATTGCACCGATTACAAGATCAAGAATTGCGTCATTAAATGATATCGATACTACAGAAAAAACAAATCAAGTATATATCAATGATGACGATTCAAAAGATCCTCAAACTACCATTCCAGAGTCTCAGCACGTTGACATTGATTCTAAAGATGACAGTGAAGAAATTCAACAAAACGTAGAACAATATGTTCATACCATTGATCTTGAACCAGAAGAATCACATGATCCTTCAACCATTACCATGGAATCGACGTTCTTTTCACAATTTGATAAAGAACCAGAAAACAAAAAAGAAGTTCAAAAAACAACGAATCCAGAACCTTCAAAACCACAAACCAAGACAAAACAAGACTATGTATATCCAGATGTTTCGTTATTTGAAAAAAGTGAAAATGATTTAACTGAAAAGCCAGAATGGTTACTTAATCAAGTGGAACAGTTGAATACAACACTACTGGATTTTAACATTGAAGGACAAGTCATTGATTCTAAAAAAGGACCAACTGTTACAAGACACGAAATTGCACTTGAACCTGGAGTAAACGTTAAAAAAGTTCTCGGTATCCAAGATAACATTACCATGAGTCTTGCAGCAACTTCTGTTCGTATAGAAGCACCAATCCCTGGAAAACCTTTTGTTGGGGTTGAAGTCCCTAATGAAGTGAAGGATATGGTGCGATTTGGTAATATTGTTGATGATCCTAAGTTTTTAGAATCTAATCAACCATTACAAGTCGCATTAGGTATGGATATTGATGGATCACATGTGTACGCAAATATAGAATCCATGCCGCATGGACTGATTGCAGGTGCAACCAATTCAGGTAAGAGTGTATGTGTCAATACGATATTAGTAAGTTTGTTATTAAAAAATTCACCTGAAGAATTACGATTGATTTTAATTGATCCTAAAATGGTTGAACTCGCACCATATAACGATTTACCACACTTAATCACGCCAGTCATTACAGATAGTAAAGTGGCATCACAAGCATTAAATTGGGCAGTCGAAGAAATGGAACGACGTTTCATGATTTTCGCCTCATCAAGAGCAAGAAACTTGCAATCATATAATGATAATATACAACAAGGACTTGTTGAAGGTGAAAAAATGCCACGTATTGTTGTGATCATCGATGAGCTTGCTGATTTAATCATGGCAGCATCAAAAGAAGTGGAAGATTCAATTCAACGACTTACACAAAAAGCGCGTGCAGCAGGGATTCATTTAATTGTTGCAACACAAAGACCAACAACCGATGTTATTAAAGGCACCATTAAATCTAATATCCCTGTTAGAATTGCATTCAAAGTGGCATCATTTGTTGACTCAACGACCATTCTAGATGGTGCGGGTGCTGAAACACTTCTTGGACGTGGAGACATGTTGTTAAAAATAAGTGATGCACCATTACGATTGCAAGGCGCATACATTTCGGATGATGAAATTTATGCGGTTACTTCCATGATTAAAGATCAACACCCAACAAATTATATTTTTGGACATGAAGAATTAAAACGTAAAATTGAAAAAGTCTCACAACTCGATGAATTATTTCCTGAAGTCGCCAGATTTGTGGTGGAACAACAAAGTTGCTCAATGAATTCCATTCAAAAACAATTTGGAATTGGATTTAATCGAGCACAAGATATCGTGAAGTCACTAATTGATACTGGGATTGTAGAAGATGCACAAGGAACCAAAGCTAAAGAAGTACAAATAAACCTATATGATTTAGAGGATGTTTTAAAGGATATTTTATCGTAATGAAACAGTTAAAAACGTATGTTCAACACGTGCTATTACTGATTATCTTAGCGTTGTTTTTGATTTTCTCATTTAGTGATGTGACACGTTTTACAGAGGCATCTCGTTATTTTTCGATGCCTCTCTTTTTCGTTTTTTTAGTGATATTTTTTGTTTCGATCACTTTAAAATCGAACACCAATAAAATCATCATTCAAATCAATGAATGGGTGATGTTCTTATCCGTCTCATTAAGTTTTATCTTACTAATTTTTAGTTTTATCTTTATTCCATCTAATGTCAATCAGCAGTCGATGATGCCTACCTTAAATGATGGTGACCGTATCTTGATCTCTCATTTTATGTATACACCTACAAGAGGTGATATTGTTGTTGTGGAAGTTAATCATGACGATTATCCAATGATACCCTCATCCACATTTAATAGTGAATCAAAGATTTATTTTGTAAAAAGACTCGTAGGATTACCTGGAGATATCATCACGTTTGAAATCGAAAATGGACAAAGAATACTTTACATCAATAATGAGAAAGTGGTTTCTGTGTCGGGCCATGCATATGTTGTGACTGAGCAACAACAACGCTTTTTAGAAACACAAATTGAAAATGATGTTTTATTGCAATACTTTGTATTAGGTGATAATAGTCAAGCTTCATTAGATAGTATTGAGTTTGGACACATTTATGAAGACGATATCATGGGAAAAGTAATTTATAGTTTATGGCCATTTGGAGGCATTTATGAGTAAATATCAAAATATACAATGGTATCCAGGACACATGTTTAAAACGATGAAGGAACTCAAAGTCTCTTTATCGCTGGTTGATGTTGTGGTTGTATTATTAGATGCACGTATTCCAACATCATCGATGAATCCAAAACTATTGGATCTTGTGTCAAATAAACCAATTTTATATATATTAAATAAATCTGATTTAGCAGATCAGCATCAAACACAATTATTTATTCAATCGTTTAAAAACCAAGGCATGCATGCCATTCATGTGTCTTCGTTAGATGCAAGAATGCCTGCGAAAGTCATTAAAGCTTTAGATATCATGATGGCACCACTTCAAGAAAAAAGAAATCAAAAAGGTTTGAAAGATAAAATATATAAAGTACTCATTTCAGGGATACCTAACGTAGGAAAATCCACATTTATCAATGCACTTACGAAGAAAAAAGCAACAAAAACAGGCAATACACCAGGTGTTACAAAACAACTTCAATGGATACGAATTCATCCTAAGATTGAATTGTTAGATTCTCCAGGTATTTTATGGCCGAAATTTGAAGATGATGTTGTTGCGTTAAACCTAGCGCTCACTGGCGCAATTAAAGATAAAATATTACCTTTAGATGACGTTGTATTTTACGGCTTAGAATATTTAATTGAACACTATCCAGATGCCTTAAAAGCAAGATATGGTATTACAACCATTGAAGATGCATTATTTCAAATCGCAACCAAAAGAGGCGCACTTTTAAAAGGCGGTAACATTGATGAAGATAGAGTGTATCATTTATTTTTAACGGATCTTCGTTCCAATAAACTAGGAGGACTCACGTTTGACACCCTCGATGTATGAGTTTGAAAACAAGCTCATTCAAATCGGTAAAAAATATATATGCGGTGTGGATGAAGCTGGAAGAGGGCCACTTGCTGGACCGGTTGTTGCTGCTGCCGTAATTTTAAAACCGGGGTCAATTTTACATCATGTTAAAGATTCAAAAATGCTCTCAGAAAAACAACTCGAAGTGGCATTAGAAGAAGTGAAACAACATGCACTTGCCATTAAAGTTGTGTTGGGTTCTGTTGAAGATATTGATCGAATCAATATTTACCGAGCAACAAAAGAGGCCATGGTAGAAGCCATTCATGGTTTATCCATTCAACCTGACTTTATTTTAACCGATGCCATGCCCATTCCAGAATACAAAAATTTAGAAGCCATCATCAAAGGCGATCAAAAATCTATTTCCATTGCAGCGGCATCGATTATTGCGAAAACAACACGAGATGCTTATATGAGACACATGCACACGCTTTTTCCAAAATATGGCTTTGATCAACATAAAGGATATCCAACCAAAAAACACATCGAAGCACTTCACACATACGGACCAACTCCGATTCATCGTCAAAGTTTTCAACCTGTTAAAGATGCCATGATAAGATGGACGAAGTAAACTCCATAAATCTATATATTTATAATATATAAAAAGTTTCTTGTCATTTTTACTTGACATCAAACTTTTTTATTTATATGATGAATAAGCGGAGGGGTTATGAAAGAAAAACTAATTATTGTCGAATCTCCATCAAAAGCAAAAGCCATTCAATCCTATTTAGGAAGTGGTCACGTTGTTGTATCTTCTAAAGGTCACATTCGTGATTTAGCAACATCTGGAAAAGGTGGATTAGGGATTGATGTGGAATCTAATTTTGAACCAAGCTACCAAATTATCAAAGGAAAACAAACCCTTGTTAATGATTTAAAAAAACAAGCGAAATCACGCGATGTCTTAATCGCAACCGACCAAGATAGAGAGGGTGAAGCAATTGCTTGGCATATTGCTCAAGTTCTTGATTTAAATGTTGATGAAGAAAATCGAGTTGTTTTTTCTGAAATTACGAAGCAAAAAATATTAGACGCTGTCAAACAACCTCGTAAAATTGATGTAGGACTTGTCAATTCTCAAGAAACGAGACGGATGTTAGATCGTATCATCGGTTTTAAATTATCGACGTTACTTCAATCAAAAATTAAATCGAAATCTGCAGGTCGTGTTCAAAGTGTGGCATTAAAACTTATTGTAGATTTAGAAAAAGAAATTCAAGCATTTATTCCTAAAACATATTTTGATATTGAAGCCACGTATCAAGGTATTAAAGCAGACTACATTAAAAATAAAGATCAACTTAATAAAGAAGTCTCAGATCAAGTGCTTAAAGAAGCAATGAATCCGTTTATCGTTTCTGCACTTGATGTCAATGAAAAAGAAAGAAAATCTAAAGAAGCCTTTAAAACGTCAACATTACAAAGAGATGCGTATAGTAATTTAAGTTATAGTTCCACAAAAACGATGATGCTTGCTCAATATTTGTATGAGGGTATAGAGATCAATGGAGAACTTACGGGTCTTATTACGTATATGAGAACGGATGTGACGCGTTTATCAGACGAATTTGTGAATGATGCGATGTTGCATATCGAAAGTGAATTTGGAAAACAATACTTAGGTAGTTATAAAACGACAAAAGACGCCAATGCACAAGACGCTCACGAAGGAATTCGTCCAACAAAACTATCATTTACACCTGACTATGTCAAACAACATGTGGATAAAGCATCGATTAAAGATGAAAAACTATTTGACGATGCAATGAAACTGTATCATCGTATTTATGGGAGAACACTGGCATCTCTGATGGCACCTGCGATCTTAGAACATACAAAAGTGACATTCACGTCAAATCAGCATGATTTTACAATGAAAGGTATACGACTCGTCTTTGATGGATTTTTAAAAGTATATGAAGAATCAAAAAACAAAGATGTCATCTTACCTAAGTTTAATCAAGGTCAACAAATTTTAATGGATGACATTATTTCTATTGAAAAACAAACACAACCTAAACCAAGATATAACGAAGCAAGTATGATTAAAAAACTTGATGAATTAGGGATTGGAAGACCTTCAACATATGCTTCAATCATTAAAACGCTCATCGATCGAGGCTATGTAAACAAAGAGAAAAACCTTCAACCGACTGAACAAGGAATTTTAACTTCTGATGAACTGGATAAGTTCTTCAAAGCGATCATAAATACGGATTATACTGCAGATATGGAATCACATTTAGATAAAATTGCTGAAGGCGATTATGATAAAATGGCGATTTTAAAGAACTTTTATGATATGTTTATGCCAATGCTTGATGATGCAAAAGAAAACATGAAAAAAATACAACCTGTGATGTTAGAAGAGACATGTCCTGAATGTGGAAGTCAGCTCGTCATTAGAAAATCAAAATATGGTGAATTTGTGGCGTGCAGTGGATTTCCGAAATGTCGATATATTAAAAAAGAAGAAGTTTCTGAAAATTAAATCATCCCTCTTTACATTTTTAAAAGTATTTGATAATATAGAGGTCCTAAAAAGAAATTTTTAGACCCTTTTTCCCTAAAGAATAAAGACGACTTTCTCACCGAAAGAAGTCTTTTTCTTTATGGTATAATATGATGCGGGAGCACTTATGGGATTTTTTAAAAATTTATTTTCAAAAAAAACGAAATCTTCATACAAGCAAGCACTGATAAGAAACCAGGTCTCTTTGTTTTCAGTTTTAGAAGCAATGGAACAACACAAATCGTTACATAGTGACGTCATAGAGGCTTTAGAAGATGCATTGTTGATGTCAGATGTTGGTTTGGAAACAACCACACACATCATTGAACACATTCAAATCATCGATAAAAAACAACCGATTTTAAATTATGAAACGTTACTCGATGTACTGTATGAATATGTGGATGATCTATTATTAGAATCCAAACCATTAATCAACCAACACGTCATCTTTGTTGTCGGCGTCAATGGTGTTGGAAAAACAACAACCATTGGTAAACTTGCGCATCTTTATGGACACAATAAAAAAGTGATGATCATTGCTGCGGATACATTTCGTGCTGCTGCAATTGATCAATTATCAATTTGGGCGAATAAAAGTGATGTTGAATTTTATTCTAACCCTTCTAAAGATCCAAGTTCTGTGATTTTTGATGGATTAAAAAAAGCAAAAGCATTAAACTCGGAAATCATACTAATAGACACTGCGGGACGGCTTCAAAATAAGAGTCATTTAATGGCTGAATTATCAAAAATGAGACACATGATCACAAAAGCTTATGGAGAGATTGACACACATACATTTTTAGTCATTGATGCAACCACAGGACAAAACGGATTGTCTCAAGCAAAACTATTTCATGAAGCAACAGATATTACCGATCTTGTCATCACAAAACTAGATGGTACATCTAAGGGTGGGATTGTGTTACCCATTGTATCGATGCTAAAAGTACCGATTGCGTTTATCGGAGTTGGGGAAGGTATCGATGATTTAAAACCATTTGATAAAGAAGCATTTATGCAACAACTCATCAATCATGGAGTCAATGATGGATTTTGATAAAAAAGACTATTTAATCTCATTATTTTTGCAATATGAAGCACTGCTTACAGAGACGCAAAAACTATATTTTAAGGCGTATGTCTTAGAAGATTTTAGTTTAAAAGAAATTGCAGATGCCTATCAAGTTTCAAGAAGTGCAGTTCATGATGCGATTCATAAAATTGAAGATCATCTGATTTCTTATGAAGAAAAATTAAAACTACATGAAAAAGCTCAAAAAAGACAACAGCTCTTGAATACGTATCATGAAACTAAAGATGACACCTTATTAGATCAAATTAAAGCGATGGATGAATGATGTTTGAAACAACCTTAAGTTCTCGTATGCAAATGGCACTTCGCCGATTAACAGGTAAAGGCTATTTGACTGAAAACGATATATTAGAAGCATTAAAAGAAATAAGACGTGCGCTTTTAGAAGCGGACGTTCATTTAAGCGTGATTAAATCATTTACAGAACAAGTGAAAGATCAAGCACTTGGTGAAAAAATTATAAAAGGTTTAAATCCAGCGCAACAAGTTGTCAAAATTGTCACGGATACCTTAACGAAAACGTTAGGTGAAAAAACAGCCCATATTTCATATCAGCCATCAGGGTTAACAGTGATGATGCTGATTGGATTACAAGGGTCAGGAAAAACAACCTCCATTGCAAAACTGGCGAAAACCTTGCGAGATTCTGATAAGAAAAAAGTATTACTTGTTGCAGCAGACATCTACAGACCAGCTGCGATCGAACAATTAAAAGTTTTAGGTCAAAGTATTGAAATTGATGTCTTTGAAAAAGGTCAAATACGTGTCGATCTGATCATCAAAGAAGCGTTGCTTTATGCAAAAGAACATGCGTTTGATGTGATGTTAATCGATACGGCAGGTCGACTTTCTATTGATCAAGCATTATTGGATGAATTAAAACGGATTAAAACACTCACATCACCATCAGAAATTTTATTAACCGTTGATGCAATGACAGGACAAGATGCCGCAAACACTGCAAAAAATTTCCATGAAGCAATTGTTGCAACAGGTGTTATTCTCACAAAATTAGACGGTGATACACGAGGTGGTGCTGCATTATCTGTATCGAGTGTTGCTCAAATTCCAATTAAATTTCAAGCATCAGGTGAAAAAATTGAAACCTTAGAAGTCTTTCATCCTGATCGCATGGCATCAAGAATTTTAGGTATGGGCGATGTCATGAGTTTAGTTGAAAAAGCATCAGAGGCAGTTTCTGAAGATGATGCGAAAAATCTCATGACAAAAATTCAAAATAATACATTTAACTATAATGATTTAAAAAAACAATTCAAAATGATTCAGCGCATGGGTTCTATTCAAAAAGTTGTTGGACTTATTCCTGGACTTGGTAAACAATCCGCAAATGTGGATGATAAACCGATCAAAGAAATGGGCATCATTATTGATTCTATGACGTTAAAAGAACGTAAAGATCCTGCACTCATTGAACAATCTTCAAAAAGACGTGAACGCATCGCAAGAGGTAGTGGATTATCTGTCGCTGCTGTTAATCGTTTAAGGGATGCATTTCATAAACAAAAAATGATGATGAAACAAATGATGTCTATGGATCCGTCTCAACTTCATAACTTTAAACCTCAGCATATGCAACAACCTAAAATAAAAAAGGGAAAAGGTAAACATAAAGGTCGATTTAAATATTGACTTTTATTTTTTAAAGTTATCCACATAAGTCGTGGGAAATCCATAAAAAATTTATGATAAAATTTTAAATGAGCAGGTGTTTATGAATAAAAAAATGATTTTAGTTGATGGAAATTCAATCGTCTTTCGTGCCTACTTTGCAACCGCATATCCAGGTGCTACGTTAATGCAAACATCAAAAGGTGAATACACGAATGCGCTTTTTGCATTTATTAATATGTTTGAACAAATTATTTCGGATCAAGATGATATGATTTTAGTTGCTTTTGATACCAAAGAAAAAACCAAGCGTCATGATATGTATCAAGACTATAAAGCAGGACGGGCTAAAATGCCTGAAGAACTTGCAAGTCAACTTGATATCATCAATCAGTATTTAGATGTCATGGGTGTGTCACATTACCGTCAGGCAGGTTATGAAGCTGATGATATTATCGGGACATTATCTAAAACTCCAAATTATGACATTCATATTTTTTCTTCAGATAAAGATTTACTCCAACTTGTTTCTAATGATGTCACCGTGCATTTACTTAAAAAAGGTATGAAAGAAGTTCATCATTTCACACCAGAGAAAATTGTAGAAACATACGAACTCACCCATCATCAAATGATTGATTTAAAAGGTCTCATGGGAGATCCTTCGGATAATATTCCTGGTATTCCTGGTGTCGGTGAAAAAACAGCGATTAAACTACTTAAAACCTATGGAACATTAGAAAATGTATTAGCGCATGCAGATGAAATTGGTGGAAAATTAGCTGAAAAAATAAAAGAAGGTCATGAATCAGCACTTTTATCTAAAACACTTGTGACCATTGACACGCATGCTTCGCTAAATTTAGAATTTAACGATATTCAAAGAAAACCCTTAGATCAAGAACAACGTGTGAAGTTTCTACAAAGATATGAACTTCATATGCTTGCTAAAAAAGTCAATGTTGAAGAAACAGTGACGCAATATGATTTTCAATTGATACAAACAGATGAACAATTTTCTTCATTGTCATTTCAAACATGTGCGATGCATGTTGAACTTTCAACTAGTAATTATCATCATGCTGAATTATGGGGAATTGGACTTGCTTTCGATCATACCTTTGTTTTTATTGAACCATCATATGCGTTAAAATCGTCATTATTTCATCAATTTTTAAAAAATCCTAACATTGTAAAGTATGTGTATGATGCGAAAGCAATTGATGTTTTTTTCAAATGGAAAGGGTTAGACATTAAAGGAATTACCTTTGATTTATTACTTTCGAGTTATATTATTAATGCGCATTTAGGAAAAGAAGAATTTAATCGTGTCGTCTCTGCATTTGATTACACAGGGATTGCTTATGAAGAAGATATTTATGGGAAAGGTGTTAAAAAAGGTCTTCCTCAAGATCAACGTCATCAAAAACACATTGTTTCAAAAGCGAAAGCGATATTAGATTTAAAAGAAAAACAAGATGTGTTATTAAAAGAAAAAAATCAAGATCATTTATTATATGATGTGGAACTTCCACTTTCATTTGTATTAGCGGATATGGAATTTCAAGGCATTGATGCAAATGTAGAAACGCTCAATGAATTGGGCGACACATTAAAATTAAGAATCGATGTGTTAGAAAAAACGATTCTTGATCTTGCAGGTGTTGAATTTAATATTGCGTCTCCTAAACAATTAGGTGATGTATTATTTGATCATTTAGGGTTACCTTCAGGTAAAAAAACAAAAACTGGATATTCCACAAATGTAGATGTTTTAGAAAAACTTAAAAAACACCATCCAATTATAGACCATATCTTAACGTACAGAAGTCTTTCAAAATTATATTCAACATATATCGAAGGATTAAGACCATTCATATTAGAGGATGGAAAAATTCATACCATCTATATGCAAGCATTAACAACAACTGGAAGACTTTCTTCAACAGATCCTAATTTGCAAAACATTCCGATTCGAACAGAAGAAGGTAGACGCATTCGTCAAATTTTCCACGCTTCTCAAGATGCCGTGTTGTTAGGTGCAGATTACTCTCAAATTGAATTACGTGTACTTGCAGATATTGCGAATGTCGAAGCGCTCATTGAATCATTTAATCAAAACGAAGATATTCATGAACAAACGGCAAAAAAAGTATTTCATGTTGAAACAGTATCAAAAGAACAAAGAAGACAAGCAAAAGCAGTTAATTTTGGCATCATATACGGTATATCCGCCTGGAGCTTAGCTGATGATATCAATGTATCTCAAAAAGAAGCACAACAATTTATTGATACCTATTTAACGATTTATCCTGAAATTAAAACGTATATGGAAGATACGGTCGCATTTGCTAAGAAAAATGGATATGTTGAAACCATCCTAAAAAGAAGACGCTACATTCCAGAACTCACCTCAAGTGTTTTTATGCAGCGTGCATTCGGTGAACGCACCGCGATGAATGCGCCAATTCAAGGTTCTGCTGCTGATATTATTAAGCTTGCAATGATTGAACTTCATCAAAAAATTAAAGATGCTAACCTGAAATCAGCATTGATTTTACAAGTTCATGACGAACTCATCCTAAATGTGTATCAAGACGAACTTGAAGCCGTTTCTAAACTTGTTGAAGATGCAATGAAACATGCAATAGACATGAAAGTATCGCTTGATATTTCAATGGATACTGGTCATAGTTGGTACGAGGTCAAATAATGCCTGAATTACCAGAAGTAGAAACCGTTAGACAAACATTACTACCCTTATTAAAAAATAAAATCATCGTTGATGTTGATATTTATTGGGACAATTGTGTCAAAACAAAAGATTTTAAACAAAAGATTGCAGGCCAACAAATCCATGACTTAAGACGATATGGTAAATATTTAGTATTTGTATTAGACCATGATGTGATGATTTCGCATTTAAGAATGGAAGGCAAATATTATATTCACCAACCTCGAAATAAAGCACATCATGAACATGTTGTATTTCATTTAGACTCAAATGAATATTTAACCTATCATGATACAAGAAAGTTTGGAAAATTTGAACTCATTTCTAAATTAACATATTTAGAAGTGCCACCATTATCTTTACTAGGGAAAGAACCAAAAGATCAGGATTCTAAATGGCTTTATTCTAAACTTAAAAATAAGCATATTCCAATTAAGATGGCGCTACTAGATCAACATATCATTGCTGGGTTAGGAAATATTTATGTGGATGAGACGCTTTTTAGAGCAAACATCCATCCATTAAAGCCATGTCATCGCATCACACAAAAAGAAGTATCCGCGCTTATTAAACACGCAATCGATGTCTTAGATCATGCAACTGCGCTTGGAGGGTCTACCATTCGAACCTATCACGCGATTCATGGTGTGGATGGTAAATTTCAAAATGAATTAAAAGTTCATACAAAAAAAGATATCCCTTGTGAAAGGTGTCATACACCAATCATTAAAATCAAAGTTGGAGGTAGAGGAACCTATGTCTGTCCAACATGTCAAAAACAATAATATAAAGATAGGAATTACAGGCAATATTGCGAGTGGAAAATCTACGGCTGTCATCTATTTAAAAGCCAAAGGTTATCATGTGATTGATAGTGATGAAATCGTGAAAAGATTATGGCAAGATGATGACATCATCATCGAACTTTCAACGATGTTTGATCGTAATTTTAAAGATTTGAACGTAAAACATGCGTTCATTGAAGATGTCTTTCAAAATCAAAACATAAGACATCAATTAGAATCTTACTTACATCCTAAAGTTTATCAAGAAATTGAAACTCGCATGAACATGTTGTCAGGTCCAGTCTTCATTGACATCCCTTTACTCTATGAAACATCATATGAAAAGCATTTAGATGCAGTCATTTTAATTACTGTCGATCAAGATATTCAATTAAACAGATTAAAAAAACGAGGATATACTCATCTTCAAGCATTTTCTAGAATTGAAGCTCAAATGAATCAATCATTAAAAATGAAAAAAACGAAACATATCGTCTCTGGGACATTAGGGTTTGAATCATTTTATCAAGCATTAGAAAAGGAAATTGACATCATTTTACATGCAAACCATTAAACTATTCTCTCCGATAGATTTATCGGGTCATGATCATAAAGTACTATCACTTTTATATCGTCCACTTATTGGAACGGTAGCTTTTTCACTCTATCAATTCATCTTTTCATATACGTATCAAAAGGATAGCGTAGATATCGACGAATCACTTGTTCTTAATATGCTTGTAATTACGAAAAAAGAACTTGAAGAAGCATGTAATGTGTTAAGTGCATATGCGTTACTTGATGTGTTTGAAAAAGAAGATGATTTACTTTTACAACTTAAAAAACCAATGACTGCAAAACAATTTTTAAATGATACGATATTTGGCATCACACTTGAACAAAAAGTTGGGAAACAAACATTAGTAATACTTATTGATCAGTTTAAAGTGTCACAAACTTCACTTGGTTATCGACGTAAAGATGTACAATTTAATGATGTCTTTGAAGTCGATCAAATTAAAAGATTGTCCATTCATGAACCATTATTTGAAAATGGAGGTGTCCATCATCCATTGTTAAAATCGACGTTTCCTTACGAAGGATGGGTCGATCAATTACCTTCTGCATATAAAAAACCTGTATTATTAAAATCATCGATTCGACAACTCATAGAAAATTTAGTGTATATTTATCAGTTTAATTATGAAGATTTGAATGCCATTATTACCTCTCTTCAACCCACTCAACTTATGAAAAAAGAGGCGATTCAACTGGCATCTAAACGGTATTTTGAAAAACATCATCTTCTTACCATCGATGAGAAAAAACCCCAAAACTCAAATGATTTTAGTCATGTATCACCAATGTATATTGTTCAAAAATATGCCAAAGTTGAAGCCCATGGGTCTGCTTTAGACACAGTCACTTCTTTAATTGAAAGAAACCATGTCGATATGGGTGTGATTAATGTCTTACTCATTTTTGTTTTGAAAAGAAAAGATGGCATTTTACCACATCTTCATTATGTAGAAAAAATATTAAATGACTGGTTATCAAAAGGGGTATTGACATCCGATGATGCCATCGAGATGACAACAAAATTAGAATCCAGATTTCAGAAAAAAACATATAAAAAAGCAGTTCGTGTTTCTGTAGAACCTGACTGGTTAGATAGTTACTTGGAACAACTTAAAAAAGAAGAGGAAGCGCTATGACACTAGATGACATGCGTCAAGTCATCCTTAAAGATGAAGAAACGAAAGATTTAAAGATCGTCGATCATGATGTCTTGAAAGTATATCAATACCTAATGGATAAATATGATCAAACAGAATATGATGGGTATCTTCCAGTTTTAATCACCTCCCCTTATATAGAAATTGTTTACCGACCAACCAAAGAAAAAGCATACAAAATCAAACAATTAAAACTAAGAAAATACTTATCATTTTTTGATAGTGACATCTATATTCAAGATGCAAGTTTAGATGACTTCCATGTAAAAACAGAGACCCGAAAGACAGCCAAAAAGGCAGCGGAACAATCGATGTCTGTTTACTTAGATAAAAAAGTAACAAAAGGACTTTATGTACATGGTCCTTATGGATCTGGAAAAAGTTATTTATTATCAGCAATTGCAGCGTCATATGCATTTCACGATGTGGATGTGATTTTTACATATGTTCCGGATTTAATACGAGGTTTTAAACAAGGCATTGATGAGGGTACCATTGAAAAAAGAATGAATATCTTAAAGCAAACAGCCGTACTAATACTAGATGATTTAGGTGGTGAATATCATTCTCCTTGGTTTAGAGATGAAATTTTGATGCCACTGATACAATATCGATTAAGTGCATCTTTGCCAGTTTATGTGTCGTCAAATTATACCTTAACAGAACTCGTGGATGTATTAGCGAGCGGTCACGATGAAGTCAATCGTGTAAAGGCTTTACGACTTATAAAAAGACTTCATGATCTGATGACTTTAGTGAAGTTAACATAGAAAAACAATGTGATATATGCTATAATAACCATGTCTTATCTCCTGATAAGGCATGTTTTTATGAAAGAGGCACTTTATGAATTTAACCTTTCCAGATGGAACAATAAAACAATACGATCAAGGATTGACTTCTTATGATATTGCATCATCAATTTCAAAAAGTTTGGCCAAAGATGCCATTGGTGCAATGGTGAATGATACGTATGTAGAATTATCAAGACCACTCGATGTAGATGCATCCTTTAAAATCATTACGAAAAAAGAC
Organism: Acholeplasmataceae bacterium; assembly: GCA_965657915.1. Lineage (GTDB taxonomy): Bacteria > Bacillota_I > Bacilli_A > Acholeplasmatales > Acholeplasmataceae > UBA8290. The sequence goes on from CBFHPN010000005.1 coordinate 19,130, forward strand.
CCTGAAGCACTTTATTTTTTAAGACATTCTGCGGCGCATCTCCTTGCGCAAGCTGTTTTATCGATTTACCCTCAAGCTTTATTTGGTGTAGGACCAGCAATAGAAGAAGGATTTTATTATGATATCATGGTTCCCGGTTACCAAATAACGGAAGAAGATTTATTAACGATTGAAAAGAAAATGCATGCATTTAAAGATCAAGCACTTCCAATTGAAAGAATAGAAGCTACTTATGATGAAGCAAAAAAAATGTTTGCACATGATCAATATAAACTTGATATTATTGAACAATATAAAGATGATCAATTGTCTTTTTATCGACAAGGAGATTTTACGGATTTATGCCGTGGTGGACATGTGTCACATACAGGTTTAATTAAACATTTTAAATTATTATCCCTTGCTGGGGCTTATTTCAGAGGTGATTCTAACAATGATATGCTTACTAGAATTTACGGTACAGCATTTTTTAGTGGCGAAGATTTAGCATCATATTTAACGTTATTAGAAGAAAGAAAAGCACGTGATCACCGTAAAATTGGAAAAGCCCAAAACTTATTTATGACAACGAAAGAAGCTGGTGCTGGTTTACCATTTTGGTTAAAAAAAGGTGCAACGATTCGACGTGTCATTGAACGCTATATCACAGATAAAGAAATTGCGTTAGGGTACGATCATGTCTATACACCGATTATGGCAAACGTAGACTTATATAAGACATCTGGTCACTGGGATCATTACCATGACAATATGTTTCCACCAATGGATATGGGAGATGGTGAGCTACTTGTATTACGACCAATGAACTGTCCGCACCATATGCTTATTTATAAACAAGACATCCACAGTTATAAAGAACTTCCGATACGTATTGCTGAACTAGGCATGATGCATCGGTATGAGAAAAGTGGTGCGTTATCTGGATTACAACGTGTGAGAGAAATGACATTAAATGATGCGCATATCTTTGTGAGACCGGACCAAATTAAAGAAGAATTTAAACGCGTGACACATTTACTTTTCGATGTTTATAAAGATTTTGATATTACGGATTTCACGTGTCGATTAAGTTATCGTGATCAAGAAGATAAAGAAAAATATTACCCAAACGATGCGATGTGGAACAAAGCTGAAACAATGCTTAAAGAAGCCATGGATGAATTAGGTATTGCCTACTATGAAGCCAAAGGTGAAGCAGCATTTTATGGACCTAAATTAGATGTACAAGTTAAAACAGCACTTGGTCATGAAGAGACACTCTCCACAATTCAATTAGACTTTTTACTTCCTGAAAAGTTTGAATTAACCTATGTAGGTGAAGATGGGAAAGACCACAGACCGGTTGTCATTCACCGAGGGATTGTATCAACGATGGAACGATTTGTTGCCTATTTGATCGAAGAATATAAAGGTGCATTTCCATTTTGGTTATCACCAACACAAATTATGGTAATCCCTGTACATTTAGATTTACATGAAGCTTACGCGCATCAAGTAAAAGACGTACTTTCTAAATTTAGAGTGGAACTTGATTTAAGAAATGAAAAAATGGGATATAAAATTAGAGCGTCTCAAACCGATAAAATTCCATTCACACTTGTTTTAGGGGATCAAGAAGTTGAACATCAAACCGTGACAATAAGACGATACGGAACACAAGATCAAGAGACGATGTCACTAGAGGCTTTTAAGTCTTTATGCTATACACTAAATATGCATGATTAACATGCATATTTTTATGTAATATAAAATAATTATTGATAATTATTGATAATTAATGTACAATATCTTCGAGGTGAAACATGTTAGACGTAAAAAATGTCGCAATGTCGTATGGTGACGTAAAAGCAGTACAAAATTTATCATTCACGATAAAACCTGGTGAAATATTTGGTTTACTAGGCACCAACGGTGCGGGTAAAACCACAACTTTTAGAATGATCATGGGACTCATTAAACCTAAAGAAGGATCGATCTCATATTTCAATCATGACGTAAGTTATGATGATGTCAATACGATTGGGTATATGATCGAAGAACGCTCATTACTCACTAAAATCACAGTAAAAGAGCTCATGATGTACTTGGGACAACTTAAAGATGTTACCAAAGAAGACATAGAAACTCGACTTGATTATTGGTTAGAACGTTTTGATATTACCTCTTATAAAATGAAAAAAGTAAAAGAATTGTCAAAAGGTAATCAACAAAAAATACAGTTTATTGCTGCGTTAATTAATAATCCTAAATTGCTGATATTAGACGAACCTTTTAGTGGGCTTGATCCCATCAATACAGAAATATTCGTTTCAGCAATCAGAGACTTTCAAAAACAAGGGGCAATGGTTATTTTTTCCTCACATCAACTTGACCATGTTGAATCATTTTGTGAGAAAATCGTTGTTTTAGAAAAAGGGAACGTTATTTTAGAAGGACCAATACAAGAAATAAAAGCAGCATATCAAAAATTAAATATTAAAATTAAAGCCAAAAATATTGATATTGAAGGTATTAAATCCATTCAAGGCGTCCTTCAAGTGGATGAACAACCGCATGCATGGATGGTTAAAGTTGCATCGAAAGAGATTGTAAAGGATGTCTTTAACATTGTGAAGACATATGAAGATGTGATGACATTTGATGTATTAGAACCTCCACTTTCAGAAATCTTTATCGACAAGGTGAAAAATCATGAAAAAGCTTAAATTTCTTATCATTTATGGACTAAAAAAAAGAGTATTTAAAAAGTCTTTTTTGATTTCTAATGTGATTATTGGACTCTTGACAATTCTGATTATTAATTTACCGACGATTATTGGGTTGTTTAATAACGAAGAGGATGCGTTTGTAAATATTGCTTATGTTGTCGATGAGACGTCTTTAGTATATGTCAATCAACTTGAAGAAACACTAAATCAAGGATTAGAAGACGATGTTTTTATTTTTTCGTCACAATTAGAGGGACTCAAAGAAACATTCTTTGATCAGACTGAATATGACATCTTACTCATTCTTCAATCCAGTGAGGGTCGCTTAAATTTAGAGTTGTATCGATTTGAAACAACATATGATACTGTCATTACCCAAACGATTCAATTCCTTGATGTATACAGTCAAAATCAAGCGTATTTACCACCTTTATTAGAAACATATTTACCTGAGGATTATGAAGACCCAGTCATCAATGAAATCATCAGTGGCATTTCATCAGTGTTCACGTTACCGTTATTTTTAATTATGACATTTGGGATTCAATTTGTAGGTGTTGATATCATTGAAGAGAAATCTTCAAAAGCAATTGAAACCATTATCTCAAGTGTAAGAGCTAATATTCATTTTTTATCAAAAATTATTGCAAGTTTAATCTTCATTACAATCCAAAGTTTACTACTGATCATGTATGGATTGATCGGAACATTCATAGGCAATCAATCATCGAATGTAACGGGTGTTTCAACAGCATCTTTAACTGAAGTCTTTGTTGAATATTTTCCAAATTGGCAAGGAATATTAATCGTTTCAGCATTATTTATTTTTGTTGGCGCATTATTGTATTTAGTAATTGCTGCATTAACAGCTGCAATTTCCACGACTCAAGAAGATTATCAAACATTTCAAGGTCCGATTATGATCATGTTAGTGATAGGATTTTATATATCCATCTTTGCATCTGCAGCAGGTGGTGATACAATTTTAAGAATTTCTTCCTTTATCCCATTTTTTGCACCAATGACGGCTCCGGTAGCTTTTGCTTCTGGATTATTGACACCACTTGAGGTGATGCTTGCGTTAATCGTTCTCATGATTTCTACCGTTATCGTGATTTTCTTAGTGACACCGATTTATAAAGTTGCCATATTAAGTTATGAACAAACAAAACTATTCAAACGTTTAAAAACGTATATGAACAAATCAAAACATGAATAAAAAAACCATCCTTAGGATGGTTTTTTTGTTAGAAGTGTTTGAATATCGTGTCTATTTTCTAAACGTAATAATTCACGTTTTAAATTCCTCAAATTTGAGAAATCGAGACGATCAATATATTTTCTAAGGGCTAATACTTTATGTGGAACCATCGATAGTGTAGTAACACCTAATGCGATGAGAAGAGAAGCATAAAGTGGTTCTGAAGCGATATCACCACAAACACTTACTGGAATATTATGGTTAAGTGCACTTTCGATCACATGATTTAATAAAGCAATGATAGAAGGATGATATGGATCCGCAATTTTTTCATCGAGGGTCATCATTCGATCCGTTGCCATCGTATATTGAATCAAATCATTTGTACCAATTGAAAAGAAGTCAATAAGTGGTGCAATCATATGTGCTGTTAAAGCTAGTGAAGGGACTTCAATCATCACACCTATCTTGATGTTTCCAAAAGACATGCGATGTTTTAGAAGTTCAGATTTAACCTCATCAATGAGTTGAATCACATCAACAACTTCTTTTTTAGTTGAAACCATTGGTATTGATATGTGGATGTCACCATGGATAGAAGCTAATAGCAAGGCTTTAATTTGTGTATAAAACAAAGATTTATAAGCGTTAAATAAACGAATGCCTCGTAATCCCAGAAGAGGATTTTCTTCTTTTTTTAAATGAATAAACGGCACATGTTTATCGCCTCCTAAATCAAACAATCTAAATGTGATGATGTTTGGAGTCGCTGATTTAATGATTGTTGAATACAGTTGAATTTGTTCTTCAAGTGTGGGTGTTAATAACTTATCGATAAAAAGTAGTTCAGTTCGTACGAGTCCAATGCCTTCGACACCATATGTGTTGAGTAATGTCAAATCTTCAGATGACGATATATTTCCAAGTAATGGTAATGAATGACCATCTTTTGATACGGTCTGTTTATCTTTAAAATTAAATAAATCTGTTTGATCTTTTATATAAAGTGATGTTTTATCTTGATACTTAGTTAACATTTCACTGTTTGGGTTCTTAAGGATAAGTTTGTCAAAAGCATCGATAAGAAGTGGTTCATCATTTTCGAATGATTCTAAATGATGAACACCAAATAAAGTTGGGATTCCTTTTTGTTTAGCGATAATAGCAGCATGAGAAGTTAATGATTGTGACCCTGCAACAATCCCTTTTACAAACGTAGGATTTAATTGATTTAAAATATGTAAGTTTAATGTTTTAAGAATGACAATGACATCATCTTGAATTTGCGTAACATCGACAAATGGAATTCCTTGAATTACATAAATCATACGTTCATAAAAAGACTCAAAATCATCAATACGATCTCTCATATAATCATTTTTAGAAGTAGACAATACGGAAATATAATAGTCAAGTGCAACTCTTAATGCATACCCTGCATTCATATTTTTCGTGATAATATAATTTTTAATGGAATCAATGAATTCTAAATCAAGGGACATTGCATATTGAAAAGCAAGCACATCATGAGAAGAAGGATCATGAAGCATCGCTTCAAGTTCTTTTCTAAATGTCTCAAGTGCTTGATCTAAAATGAGTAATTCTTGATTCGTATCATCAACAATTTTTAGGGATGGTTTTAAGATAAGGTCATCAACAATAAGTGTCTTACCAAAACCATACCCCGTCACAACAGATATATAGGAATTCATAGTTCCTCACAAGTGATATAAGTATTATGATAATAACATGATTGTTTTTCTAAAAAAACGATATTGCATGATTGATCTAAATGTGACTGCTCATAAAAATTAGGTAATAATTGTCCAATCGGATCTCCAATTTCGACTCTATCTTTTATCTTGACATTCCATTGTACGATGTCTTCTCTAGCTTTTAACCCTAAATGTAGCATGACTGTAGTCTCATCATTTTTAATAAGGATGATATGTTTCGATGCATAAATTGTTTCAATGATTCCAGAAATAGGTGCATGAATTGCAGATTCTAGAGGGACGACAACAAACCCATCACCTAGCAACTTTAAAGAAAATACCTCATCAGGTGTTTCAGTGATCGCACGTATATTGCCTATAAATGGATGTTGATATAAAAAAGACATAAGTACCTCACATGTATTATAAGATAAATCAAAGATAATCACGGATGAAAACGTTTTTAACAAATATGTCAAACATATTGATCAATGCAATGATGATTTGTTGATAAAAAAAAGTGCTTATGCACTTTTTTGTTTTTTCATACTAAACATCATTAACACGATACTGATTGCAATAAGATAAGAAGCAATTTCAAAGGATAACTTTCTTTGACTTGCATATATAAGACTTCCTAAAATAGGTCCTAAGATCATCCCTAAACCGATGAATAATTGACGAATCCCCATGACACGACCAAAATCTTCATTTGCGAAACTAGAAATATGACTTTGTTCAAACGGTTGATGCGCTGTTTTAACAATAATATAAATCGAAAATACTGTATATAAACTTATGAGTATTTGATTAAACTGAAATGTCATCCACAATGCGGTTGCACCGATAATGGTCATGAGGAAGAATGTCAATTTAAAATTGAACGTAAATAATTTAGGAACAATGACAAGTGATGTAATTAAGCTCATGAATCCTGTGAATAAAATAAATGTTCCTAAAACATTAGGATCGTATCCTAAATCTCTAAAATAGACATCTAAATACTTACTGACAAATGTAAAACTCATCGTCGCAAGTAAGAGTCCAATATAAAACAGCCACTGAGAAAGTGGCATTTTAAATATTGAGAGAATGTGTCGATAAAAAGGAATATATTGCTCAGCTTTTTGAATGATGGGATTTTTAATGAGTAAAAATACAAGACATGCATACCCTATTGTCAATATCGATTGAATTAAGAATACATATTGATAGGAAGGACTATTTAACATGTCTTGCAACATTGATAATTGACCACCTATAAAATAACCTAACGATGCACCTAATGTAAGTGCTCCGCCAAATAAAGCTAAATTTCTACCGACTCGATTTTTTTTAGATTCGATTAAAATCAACGAGGCATAGATTGTAATGCCTGAAGAAGCACCTATACCAGAAAATATTCTTGCAAGAACCATCCATGTAATATTTTCAGAATAACCATAAATAAATTGTCCAAAGGCATACATGATGGTCCCTAAAAAAATCCAGGTTTTATGATGACCTTTATCAGAAATGATTCCCCAAAATGGTGCACCTAAAACAATTCCTAAACTCATAGACGCGAAAAAAATCCCAAACATAATATCGTCAATCCCTAAATAAGATACAAAACTAGGTGTGATTGGATGTGCAAGATTTTGGGCAATACCTTGAATTAATGTTAAGATGAGTATAATAACGATTTCTTTTTTCACAAAAGAATTATAACATTAAAAGGTGTGTCCAATGAAAAAAAGACTCTATTCCATTACCATAAAAAATACACATGCAGACGATGGCGTTGCTGTCTCTTCTACAGGGAGGTCATTACCTTTTAAGTCAACGTTGAAAAAAGAAGATGGGTATAATCCAGGTGAGCTTTTAGCATTTTCATGGGCGACATGTTTAGAATCGACATTACGATATATTTTAGAAATCCAAAATTTAAATTATCGAAGTTATACGGAAGTCGATTTTCATATGGAGTTAGATCAAGGCCCTCCCATAGGCTATCAATTTTATTATGAAGCACGTCTTTATATCGAAACAAACGACATGAATCAAATTGAAGCACTCGTTAAAGAAACGCATCAAAGATGTCCAATTTCAAAATTGCTAAACGAAAACAATATTCAGCTACAAGGCATTCCATTAAAAAAAGCACTAGTCGACTAGTGCTTTTTCTTTTAATTGACGATAACTTAATATTGGGTTTCTTGCTGCAGTTGCTTCATCTAGCCTTTTCACATAACCAGTATGCGGCGCTGTTTTTAATAATTCTGGTGTTTCATGAGCCTCTTTAACAATTTGTTTCATCACATCGATGAAATGATCAAGCGTTTGAAGAGATTCCGCTTCAGTTGGTTCTATCATCATGGCTTGTTTGTAGATAAGCGGGAAATATATGGTGGGTGCATGCATGCCAAAATCAAGTAAACGTTTCGCAATATCTAATGTTTTAATATCGGTATCGCCTTTTAACCCATCATAAACAAATTCATGCATACAATATGATGTAAGTGGCATATTAAAATAAGATTTTAACTGTGTTTTAACGTAGTTCGCATTTAATACGGCACGCGGTCCTATTTCAACAAGATTTTCTTTACCTAAAGAACGCATGTACACATAAGCTCTTAAATAAACGAGTGTATTACCAATGAATCCACCCACACGTCCGATGGAATCTTTGTGGTTTATACGTTTGTATTGATGGTCTACGAAGACAACTTGAGGATTTGGTAAGAAATTTTTCAAAGTTTCTGTAACCCCAACTGGGCCAGAACCAGGACCTCCACCACCATGTGGTGTTGAAAAGGTTTTATGTAAGTTAATGTGCATCACATCGAACCCCATGTCTGCTGGTCTTGCAACACCGACAAGTGCATTTAAGTTCGCACCATCATAATAAAGTAATCCATCTTTTGCATGAACTTTATCAGCAATGAGTCTAATATCTTTTTCAAAGACGCCAGCTGTATTTGGATTGGTTAACATGAGTCCAGCAACATTGTCATCTAAAACCGCATCTAAAGCTTCTAAATTAACAGTCCCATCTAAGTTCGATTTAATCTCAACGACTTTAAATCCACAGATGACTGCAGAAGCAGGATTTGTTCCATGGGCATTATCTGGAACGATGATGATATTTTTATGATGATTGCCTTTCTTTTCATGATATTTTTTAATAATCATGAGTCCTGTTTGTTCACCATGTGCGCCGGCAAAAGGATTTAAACTAAAAGTATCCATACCAGTAAGTGTCGAAAGCATCTTTTGTGTTTCATCATAAATAGATAATACACCTTGAATATCTTCATCATCTGTTAATGGGTGAATATCAGTAAATCCCTTTAATGTTGCAAGTTCATCATTGATCTTAGGATTATATTTCATTGTACATGACCCTAATGGATAAAACCCAGTTTCAATCCCCATATTTTTAGTCGACATATTGATGAAATGACGCATGAGTTCTAATTCTGAGACTTCAGGAAGTAGAGGATCATCATGTCTTAAGAGATCACTTGGTAATTTGATAGCTTCAAAAGATTCAAATATAAAATGCGATGCACGTCGATCTTCTGTTGATTTTTCAAAGATAAGATCTTGATTAAATGGTCTCATTGGATCACCTCAACAAATGCGTGCATTTCTTCTAATGTACGTTTTTCTGTCACTGCAAATGTCAAAAATTGATTGTTTTGAACATAAGGTCCTAAAAAGCCATGTGATTTTAATTGCTGATTAAGACGATTGGCATCACCCTTATATTTTAAAGTGAATTCTTTGAAATGAGGATGCGGATAAACATCTTCAAATTGACCAGTTTGCAATAACATCTTTTTAAAATGATACGCACCATTTAAACACGCAGAAGCAACTTCTTTTAATCCTTTTTTACCTAAGGAAGCAACATAAACAGTGACTGCAAGTGCATTAAGGGATTGATTACTACAAATGTTGGAGTTTGCTTTATCACGTCTAATATCTTGTTCTCTAGCACGTAATGTTAATACAAATGCGCGTTTCCCGTCAACATCCTTTGTAATCCCACAAATGCGTCCAGGTAATTTTCTAATGAACGCTTGGTTGGTCGCAAGATATCCGATATAAGGACCACCTGCTGATAAAGGAATGCCTAGCGCTTGTAAATCACCACATGCAATATCAACACCTTCATCTTTAGGTGTTTTAAGTAATGCTAAAGATTGACCTTCCCGATTCATAATCAATAACCCTTTTTGGTCATGAACACGTTGACTTAAATTGGCATAAGATTCAATAATGCCATATTTATTTGGAGATTGAACAATGATACCCATACTATCAGTTAAATGATCTTGAATAGAAGAAAGATCAATATGACCATCTTTTTCATCAATTTCAACAACATCAATCTTTCTAAAATAGGCATACGTTTTAATGACTTCAAGTGTATGATCATTCAGTGTTTTAGAAACACATATTTTTGTTTTTCCAGTGATTCCATAAGCCATATACATCGCTTCAGCAGTTGCTGTTGAACCATCATACATCGAAGCATTTGAAACATCCATCCCTGTAAGTTCAGAAACGATACTTTGATATTCAAAAATATATTGTAAGGTACCTTGTGCAACTTCAGGTTGATAAGGTGTATAAGACGTTAAAAATTCTTGTCTAGAAGTAATACTTCTAACAACAGTTGGTATGTAATGATCAAAAGCACCCGCACCTCTAAAAACTGTGAGTTGATGATTGAGTGCTTGTTTTTCTTGCATGAGTTTGGTAAGTTGAAAATCACCCAAAGATTTAGGTAGATCAAAATCGCCTCTATATCTTAAAGATTCAGGTATTGCTTGAAAAAGGTCATCAAGAGAAGATGCGCCAATATCCAAAAGCATTTTTTGTTGGTCTTTTTGTGTTTGTGGGAAGTATTTGTGCATCATATCACCTATTTTTTAGAAGCTAAGTAAGTTGCTTCATCCATAAGTCCATCAATATCTAATTGATCAATTTTTAATGTCATGATAAAGGTATTTTCTGGATCTTGATTGAGTAGTTCTGGTGCATCAAGCAATGCTTGATTGACAGAAGTTACTTCACCAGAAAGTGGGGCATATAAATCGGCTGCTGCTTTCACTGATTCAACAGCTCCAAAAATGCCTTCTTTTTCAATATGTTGTCCGACACTAGGTAAATCAATAAATACGATATCACCTAGTTGATCTGCTGCGTATTGCGTAATACCGACCGAAACTTGATCAACTTCTACTAAAATCCATTCATCTGATGATGAATACCATTTTGTTCCCATATGTCATTCCCCTTTTTTATAGTTCTTTTTCATGAATACTTTTTTTACGATTTTGCATTGCAATCTTTTTCCACGAATATCCACGTGGATCTCATTTTCTAAATAGGCCTCATTGATTTCAACATATGCAAGTGCGAGTCCTGTGCTTTGTGTTGGTAATAAGTAACCTGTGGTAATGTAACCAATTTCTTTGTCATTTTTATAAAGTACATAATCAGCTCTTGGGATGCCTTTTTCAAGCATTTCAATGCCTACTAATTTTTTAGTGAGTGTAGTTTTAGAAAGCATGATCTTTTCAGCGCCAATAAAACCATGAGATTTGACTGCGAAATTTAAACCGGCTTCAATCGGATGAATGGAGTCTGATAATTCATGTCCGTATAAAGGTAAACTCGCCTCAAAACGTAATGTATCACGACAGCCTAAACCACATGGGATGACCCCTTGTGATATGGCTGTTTCCCATAGCGATCTAATCAATTCATGTTTTCCATAAATTTCATAACCATCTTCACCAGTATAGCCCGTTCTAGACATGATGATATATGCATTTGAATAGGGTATCACTGCATATTCCATAAAGTTAAGATTGATTTGAGGCATGGTGATGATGTTTGTACAAATCTCATGAGCAAGTGGGCCTTGAATCGCAATTTGACTATAGTCATCAGATAAATTTTTTAACGCAACTTGATGTTGATTTTTTTGAGAAATGATCCAATTAAAGTCTTTTTCTATATTACTTGCATTCACAACGAGTAATATTTTTTTTGTCTCAAGTACATAAACGAGTAAATCGTCGATAATATAACCATCATGATTACAAAGCAGTGCATAGGTTACTTTTTTTGTATTGTCAGTAATCGTATTTGACACAAGTCGGTTAACAAACTGAAGTGCATCTTCACCGGTAATTAATATTTCACCCATGTGAGAGACATCAAATATGCCAACATGTTGACGTACCGCGAAATGTTCTTGTGTAATATTAGAATAATACAATGGCATATCAAATCCACCAAAGTCAACCATCTTTGCTTGTAGGTCAATATGATGTTGATGTAATGAGGTGGTTTTCATTGTCAAACTCCTTTTACATATTATACTATTTTTAAGACATTAAATCATCTAATAATACTGACTTTTTTCACAAAATAGAGTAAAATAATGATAACAAAGGATGTGACGTATGTTAATCAATGAAACGCTACTTTTTACAAGAGAAAAAAGAGCTTCAAAAGGTAATCAAACTGTCATTATTGTTCATGGAATTGCTGAACATAGTGGACGATATGAAGAAATGATGCAATTTTTTTATGACAATGACATTTCTAGTTTTGCATTTGATTTAAGAGGACATGGTCAAAGTGCTGGTGAAAGAGGAAAATTAAAAGATTTTAAACTGATCTTAGAAGATGTTCACCATATTGTGCATCATGTTAAAAAAACCTATCCAAAAGATCAAGTATTTATGTTAGGACATAGTCTAGGTGGATTGATTACGCATATGTATGCGGTGACGCATCAAGATGTCGTAGGAATCATCACATCTGGTGCACCGACAAACTTTATTAAAGATGTACTACCAATAAGATTAATTGGACCTAAATTATTAGGGTGGTATCACGTCAAAACGAATTTTGCAGATGAAAAGTTATCACGCATTCCGAGTGTTGAAAAAGATTATATTCATGATCCACTTAATTTGAAGAAAATGTATGGATCCCTGATTGGACAAATGATGGTTTTAGGTGTGAGATACTTGAAAAAAAACATAAATAAACATCATGTGCCATCACTTATTCTTCACGGAGAAGAAGATAAAATTGTTCCGAAATCGATGAGTGAATCTATGTTTGAAAACATACCTTCAAAAGATAAATTACTCATGATTTATCCGTCTGCGTATCATGAAATTTTTAATGATCTTGATAAAGAAAAATGTCTTAATGATGTTGTTAAATGGATACTTGATAGAAAAAAAGAAGTTAATTGATAACTTCTTTTTTTCTACATTCAATCATGTATCCTAATTTTAATAGTGTTTTTTCATCATGTTTTTTACCGATAAAAACAAGACTTTTAAGAGGGTTACTAAAATCAAGCGTCATTGGATAAACAAGAGATGGTTGTCCAAAAATAGGTGATTCAGGTAACCAATGTGTGGAGACAAGTGCATCACAGTCGTGCTCCTTGAGTAATTGATCAAAAAGAGATGCTTTTTCTAATAATTGTTCTCGTAATTGTAAATATAGAGGATCACGTAAGTCTCCTGATGTTTTTTCTGACTTGATTAATAAGGATTGACCATATTTTAGTAGTCGCGCTTTATTGGTTTCATTATAGTCGATAATGGCTTCAAGTGATGTTGCTACCGGATGTTTCGCATCTTTTAAATATTGATTTAAACTATATTTAAACTCATAAAATAACGTTTCACTGTTTGATACTGGCGCATAAGGGATCTCAAGATCTATCACCGCATGTCCATTTTCTTTTAGTATGGTCTTATAGGTGTCTAAGACATGTAAATCTTCTTTTTCATTAGGAAATGGTTTGAGATTTAAAAAACCTACACGATATGTTTGATTATGTTCTGAAAGTTCTTGGGTAATATTTTGTTGAGTTAAGACGTCATATAAAAGACTTAAATCATAAACTGTTTTAGCCATTGGCCCTGCTGTATCTTGTGTTGGACTAATTGGGATGATGCCAGCATTAGAGAGTTGACCAAATGTCGGGCGTAGACCAACAATTTGATTTTGGTAACATGGAGCAATAATCGAACCATTCGTTTCAGTACCGATCGCGATTGAAATAAGTGATGCCGCGACTGCGACTGCAGATCCTGTAGAAGAACCAAGAGGATCGATACTAGCATTGAAAGGATGAATCACTTGTCCATGCAATGAACCATATCCTGATGGCATCTTTTCGTCACTCATAAAATAGGCCCATTCAGATAAATTGGTCTTTCCTAAAATGATGCAACCTGCATCTTTTAAAATCTTAATAAGTGGTGCATCTTTTTTAGGATAATGGTCTTTTAAAATGAAAGCATTTGCCGTATTTGGCATGCCAATCACATCAATATTGTCTTTAATTAAAATCGGCATCCCATGTAATTGAGACAAGATCATGCCATCCAAACGAAGGGCATCTAATCTTTTTGCTTCCTCTAACGCGAGTGGATTTAATGACGCAATGCTATTATAATAAACATCTTTTGTTTGAATTTCATGTAAAAAATGAGTGACAATTTCTACTGATGTTGTCTTTCCAAGATGTAATGCCTGTATATAATCATGAAGGGTTTTCATTTTTTTATCAAGGATTTCCCAGTCATTAAAACTGGTTTTTCAATATGTAATAATTCAAGCAGCGTTGGTGCAACATCACAAAGTGCACCATGATTTAAATCATAATCATGTGACGTAATCGCAACCGGAACATCATTGGTTGTATGCGCTGTATGCGGATTACCATCTTCACTTATCATTTTTTCTGCATTGCCATGGTCTGCTAAAACAATCGCGATTCCACCATTTTTTTGAAGAGATTCAACAACTTCTTTTGTGCATTGATCAACTGCTTCCACAGCTTTAATTGTTGCCTCCAATGACCCTGTGTGACCGACCATATCTGGATTAGCAAAGTTTAATATCATGGTGTCATAATGACCAGATTGAATGGCTTCAAGTGCTTTGTCTTTGACTTCATATGCACTCATCTCTGGTTTTAAATCATAGGTTGCAACTTTAGGAGATTGAACAAGAAGTCGTGTTGATCCAGAAAAACTTTGTTCTTTCCCACCATCAAAAAAGAAGGTAACATGTGGATATTTTTCGGTTTCTGCAAGTCTTACTTGAGTTTTTCCGTGTTTTTCAATGACTTCGCCATAAATATCATCAAGTGTCTGTAATGGGAAAGCAATGGGTCCTTTGACTGTTTCAGCATAATGCATCATGGAAACAAAAAATAAATTTGACGGGATCGACGTTGTCTCTAAAATTGGCTTTCCTTCACTTGTGTATTCGCTGACGCCATCAGGATTTGAAAATGCTGTTGCGATACGAATGGCTCTATCAGGTCTAAAATTTGCAAATATGATCGCATCTCCTTGATTAATTTGTCCTTTTGGATCAACAATAAAGGGTAAAATAAATTCATCGGTAATGCCAGCATCATAAGATGCTTGTATACCATCTAAAGCATTTGAATAATGATCACCTTTTAATTGCGTCATTGCATCTACAGATTTTTGTATTCTTGTCCAATTATTATCACGATCCATCGCATAGTATCTTCCTGAAACTGTAGAAATATGAATACCAGCATCCATTAATTCTTTTAAGAAACCTTTACCAGCCTGAGGTGGTGTATCTCTACCGTCCATAAAAGCATGAAGATACATTGGAACATCATGTTGTTTTTTTAATGAAAACAATGCTTTGATGTGTGTTGGATATGCGTGAACGCCACCATCACTTACAAGCCCAAAAACATGGACCTTTCCTTGATTGTTTTTCGCATGTGTAAAAGCATCGGAAAAAGCTTGATTCGTGTAAAAATCACCATCTTTGATACTTTTATTAATACGTGTAAGTGATTGATAAACAACACGACCAGCTCCTAAATTTAAATGACCGACTTCGCTGTTTCCCATTTGCCCTTCTGGTAAGCCAACTGCTTCACCACTCGTTTGTAACGTATTATGTGGATATTTACTAAATAATTCATCTAAAAAAGGTGTATGTGCTTGCTTCACAGCGTTCCCTGTGATTTCATCAGAAAGACCATAACCATCTAAAATAATTAATGCAACTGTTTTTTTCATGTCAATGCCTCCTACATACGTATTATACACTGCCTATATTGATTTTAAAAACAAACCATGTTAAAACGTTTTCAATGTTGAAAACAGGAGAATGCATGCTATAATTTAAGTAATAAAACACGTTAATGATGAGGGAATCATGAATTCATATCTCAACTTGAAAAGAGTCGTTTATATTGTTGCGCTTGCAGCAATTTCAATCGTTTTAGGTTTATTTGAAATCCCTTGGTTTGTTTTAAGTGGCCCATTTGCTTCCTTTTTAAGACTAGATTTTAGTGAAGTTGCAATTTTAGTCGCTCTTGTGACACTTGGATATAAAGATACAATGATTGTCGTGATCCTAAGATCATTGGTGAGACTTACATTCAAAGGTTTCATACCAGAACATTTAATCGGTGATATGATTGCTGTGATCGCATCAATGTCTATCATTATCGGATTTTATGTTGCATCAAAAATGACGAATAAACATCAAAAACCATATGTAATTGAAGTTCCTGCAGAAACGCAAAAGAATACCAAAAAAGATTATGCCATATTTGGTATGTGTATCACGGCATCGTTATCAATTGCGATGATCATCCTTAATTTTTTTGTTACAACACCTCTATTACTCTCTTATTACGGATTAACAGAAAGGCTGACATTTCATGTATTTGATTTCGTTTCATTAACAGACTATTCTATGTCAACATTTTTATGGGCTGTCATCATTTCTTATACGCCATTTAACATCATGAAAGGTTTAAGTGTTATGCTCATTTTCTTAGTGATTTGGCCAAGATTAAAATATATCGAATATTGATTCGAAAGTATTTAAAATTCACATAAAAACATGTATAATATAAAAGGTTAAAGATAAAGGAGAAAAATTATGCCATTTATTACAGATATTTATGCAAGAGAAGTATTAGATTCACGTGGAAATCCAACTGTAGAAGTTGAAGTTTACACTGAGTCAGGCGCATTTGGGCGTGCAATTGTTCCAAGTGGAGCATCTACTGGAGAACACGAAGCAGTTGAATTACGTGATGGAGATAAAGCTCGCTATTTAGGCAAAGGTGTTCTAAAAGCAGTAGATAATGTCAATGAAGTCATCGCACCAGAACTTATTGGTTATGATGTAACAAATCAAGTAGGCATCGATCAAGCAATGATTGAACTTGATGGTACACCAAATAAATCAAAATTAGGTGCAAATGCAATTTTAGGCGTTTCTATGGCAGTCGCTAGAGCAGCAGCTGACTTTTTAGGTGTTGAATTATACACGTATTTAGGCGGGTTTAATGCACGTCAATTACCAGTACCAATGATGAATATCATCAATGGGGGATCACACGCTGATAACAATGTAGATTTTCAAGAATTTATGATTTTACCTGTTGGTGCACCTTCATTTAAAGAAGCGATTCGGATGGGTGCTGAAGTATTCCATAACTTGAAAAAAGTATTACAATCAAAAGGGTACAATACTGGTGTTGGTGATGAAGGTGGGTTTGCACCTAACTTAGGATCTAACGAAGAGGCTTTACAAGTGATTATGGAAGCAATTGAAAAAGCTGGATACAAAGCTGGTTCTGATATTTACTTAGGAATGGATGTTGCATCTTCTGAATTTTACAATAAAGAAACGAAAACATATGTACTTGCTGGAGAGGGTGGAAAGTCATTTACTTCTAAAGAGTTATCTGATTTCTATGCTGAGCTAGTTAAAAAATATCCAATCATTTCAATTGAAGATGGCCTTGATGAAAATGACTGGGATGGTTGGGCATATTTAACACAAACACTCGGTAAAAAAATTCAACTCGTTGGTGATGACTTATTTGTCACGAATACAAAACGTTTAAGCCAAGGTATTGCATCAAATGTAGGGAATTCAATTTTAGTTAAAGTCAATCAAATTGGGACATTAACAGAAACTTTTGAAGCGATTGAAATGGCAAAAAGAGCAGGCTATACTGCAGTCATTTCTCACCGAAGTGGTGAATCTGAAGATACAACGATTGCAGATATTGCCGTTGCAACCAATGCTGGTCAAATTAAAACCGGAAGTGCTTCACGTACAGACCGTATTGCAAAATACAATCAATTAATTCGAATTGAAGATCAATTAGAATCAACTGGTACGTACTTAGGGTTAAACGCATTTTACAATTTAAAGTAAAAGGATAAGGTGAGAGATAACACTCTTACCTTTTTAATAAATAATGGAGATTAAAGAACTTTTTCAAGCATTAAATGATGGGTATCAACATTGTATTCAAGTTGATGATGAATCGATTCTAAAGCTTGCAAAAACAAATGAATATATGAATGTCAATGGAAATAAGATATGTTTAAAAAAACAATTTTCTATTGGTACAATGGATATCAAAAAAGAATTTGGTTTTTTAAGACAACCCGAAGATGATATTTATATCGATAAAAAGTTCTTGAATGGTGCCATGCAAGATGATTTTGTGATTGTAGATGATACGGGCTATCAATCTAAAGTTATTCATATTATCAGTCGAGCGATGACATTACTTCTATGTCGCTGCCTTAAACAAAAAGATACAATATATTTTGAACCATTAATTGATGTACAACAATTACTTCATATTACGTATGATATGCCACTTGTTGATGGACACTTAGTGACGATTCAAATAGATTCTATTGATGCATTGAACATCTATGGATATGTGAATCATATCATTGGTCATGAGCATGATCCAGATATAGAAACAAAGAAGATCGTATCAAGCTATCAATGGCCTCAAGTCTTTCAAAAAGAAGTGTATGAGTCATTAAAAAAAATCAAAAAAGAAAACGTTGAGCATATTGATTTCGAAGATGCTTTAATCATCACCATTGATGGTGCTGATGCAAAAGATCTTGATGATGCGATACATTTGAAAAAAACAAATCATGGATATGAGATTGGTGTTCATATTGCGGATGTTTCGCATTATGTTAAACCGAATGACATCATAGACCAACAAGCATTATTAAAAACAACATCAGTTTATTTAGCAGATCGCGTCATTCCAATGTTACCAGAGTATTTGTCAAATGATGTATGCTCATTAAATCCTTTAGAACCTAAAAAAACATTAAGTATTTTAATGCAATTAGATTCAAATTTCAAAGTTACCTCTCATACATTCCATTCATCAGTCATTATGTCTAAATATCGTTTAACATATGATGACGTCAATTTGATTCTCCAAGGGAATAAAAATCATAAAAATAGAGACTTACAAAACATGCTTTTTCAATTGAATGAGGTTTCAAAAGGATTATCTAAAATACGTTATCAGCGTGGAGAAATGAATTTTCACACTGAAGAAATCAAGTTTCACATTGAAAATCATCAAATAAAGGGCGTATCTCTTCGCAAACAAGATGATGCTGAAAAATTGATTGAATCCTTGATGTTACTTGCAAATGAAACCGTTGCAAAACATTTTAATGATCATCACATTGCATCACTTTATCGAACCCATGATGTTCCTGATATCGGAAAATTACAAAAAGCATTGCACATCTTAACGCAACTTGGTGTTTCATTTCCACATCAATCGAATCAAGATGCACATTTTATACAAAATATCATTTCAAAAACCGAAACACATCCTCAAAAAGATTTAATCCATATGATTATTTTACGCGCGATGCAAAAAGCAAAATATGAATCTCAAGTAAGTGGACATTTTGGATTAGGTGCCACTTATTATACGCATTTTACGTCTCCAATTAGACGATATCCAGATCTAGTTATCCATAGACTTATCCATATGTTTATTTTAAAAGATCACGACATTGAAAAAATAGATCTCACGGATATTGCAAAACAAACCTCTGTTCAAGAACGTATGGCTTTATCTTTAGAACGTGATGTCAATCAACTCAAGAGTTGTGAATATATGGTGGATAAAGTCAATAAAACATTTTCTGGTGTGATTATCGCAACCCTTTCTAGAGGAATGTTTGTTAGACTAGATAGCGGGATTGAAGGATTTGTTTCGTTAAGAACATTTAAACAGCATGTCATTTATCATGAACATACGGTTTCTTATTCAGATAGAAGAGGATTGTTATATCGCCTTGGAGATCGCGTCGAAGTAGAATTAATTGCAGTAGACATAATAAAACGACATATTGATTTTAGAATTTTGAATCAAGTAAAAAGAAGGGGCCATCATGGATCTCATCGTACAAAACAAAAAGGCAAGGTTTGAATACTTTATTGAAGAAACTTTTGAAGCAGGCATTGCATTAAAAGGATCTGAAATCAAATCTGTTCGCTTAAAAAAAGTAAATATATCAGATGCTTATATTTTAGTAAAAGATGGAGAAGCATTTATTATAAATATGCATATCTCAACATATGCTTTTTCCTCTTTGTTTAATCATGATGAAACAAGAAGGAGAAAACTACTCTTACATAAACATGAAATTAATAAACTTGAATCAAAAAAGAAACTTCAAGGATTAACCATTATTCCTTTGAGAATGTATATGAAAGAAGGCCTTGCTAAAGTAGAAATTGCATTAGCTAAAGGTAAGAAATTATATGATAAACGCCATGATTTGCAAACAAAAGATTTAAATATGCGTTTAAAAAAAATCCATAAAAGAGGTTAAAAGATGTTGATTATTAAACCCTTTGATGAACTCTCAACTAGAATGCTATATGACATCATGCATTTACGTCTTAAAGTTTTTGTAGAGGAACAAAACATTGTTTATGTAGATACAGATTATGATGATTTAAATGCAGATCACATCATGTATGTCATTGATGGACAGATCGTTTCGTATGCACGTGTTTTAAAAAAAGACCAACGTTATCAAGATCATATGTCGATTGGTCGAGTTGCTACGCTTCAGGAACATCGACATAACGGCTATGCATCTGAAATATTAAACTTTATATTAACGTCATACAATGAAAACTTTATGATTTCAGCTCAAGCATACTTAATCGAGTATTACGAAAAGTTTGGATTTAAAGTCATATCAGAACCTTACATTGAAGAAGGAATTTTACATGTGAAGATGCGATATCAACGTGAAATATGATACAATATATCATGATAATTGAGGTGGATGATGAGGTTTTTTACAGCCCAAGAAATTAGAGATACTTGGTTAAGATTTTTCAAAGACAAAGGACATTTAATTGAACCTTCTTCTAGTCTTATTCCCCAAAATGATAAATCATTATTATGGATTAATGCAGGTGTTGCACCGTTAAAAAAATATTTTGATGGAAGAGAAAAACCAACACAACCAAGACTGGCTAACATTCAAAAATGTATACGAACGAATGATATTGATAACGTTGGTAAAACGGCTAGACATCATACTTTTTTTGAAATGTTAGGTAATTTCTCGATTGGTGATTATTTTAAAAAAGATGCGATTAAATATGCTTATGAAATATTAATTTCAGCATCATATTTTAATATGCCAAAAGAGTTACTTTATATGACGTACTACCCAGATGATCACGTTGCATATGATACATGGATTGAACTAGGGATTGATCCTGAACATTTAATTCCAGTCGAAGGCAATTTCTGGGAAATAGGACCAGGACCATGTGGACCAGATACGGAAATATTTTTTGATCGCGGACCCTCGTATGATTCAAGAGGAAAAGAATTAATTGCTGAAGACATTGAAAACGAAAGATTCATTGAAATTTGGAATGTTGTATTTTCGCAATTTAATTCAACAGAAGGACTTCATCGTGATCAATATCCATTGCTTCCTCAGAAAAATATCGATACAGGCGCTGGACTCGAACGATTTGCTTGTATTTTACAAGGCACAAAAACAAACTTTGAAACAGACTTATTTTTACCAATCATCCATCATATTGAAACATTATCTACCATCAAATATGAGGGTCAAATGGCTTTTAAAGTCATTGCTGACCACATTAAAGCACTCACATTTGCGATCGCAGATGGTGCCATTTTATCAAATGAAGGTCGAGGATATGTTTTAAGACGACTTCTTCGTAGAGCAGTAAAATATGGATTAAAACTCAATTTAAATCGACCTTTTTTACATGAACTTATTCCGACTGTTATCAATATGATGCAATCTTTTTATCCATATTTAAATGACCGTTTAGAGATTGTATCTAAGATTGTTTTACAAGAAGAAACAAAGTTTTTTGAAACGATTTCAGATGGTGAATTACTATTAGAGCATGAATTAAAACACATTCAAGGCCAGGTATTGCCTGGTGACGTCGCATTTAAACTGTATGACACATATGGTTTTCCGTTTGAGCTTACTGAAGAATATGTTTTAGAAAAGGGATTTACCGTAAATAAGGAAGAATTTTTAGAGGCATTAAATATTCAAAAAGAACGTTCTCGTCAAGCAATCAAGCATGCTTCAAGTATGCATCAACAAGAGGATGCGTATTTAAATTACTTTGAAACATCGAATTTTGTTGGTTATAACCAATTAAAAGTTGAAACTGAAGTGATTGGTGTTTTTGATGAAGGCATTGTACTTAAAGAGACACCTTTTTATGCTGAAAGTGGTGGTCAATTATCAGATCAAGGTGTCATTAATGGTATTCAAATCGCACGCGTTAAAAAATTACCTAACGGTCAATCTCTACACGTTTGTGAAACAGACACATTTCAAGTAGGCGATCATGCACTCGCCATTGTTGATGAAAAGCTTAGATTGCAAACTGAACGAAACCACAGTTCGGCACATTTATTTCATCAAGCAATTAAAGAAATCCTTGGAGAACATGCAATTCAACAAGGTCAACAAGTTAATGCGAAAAGTTGCCGATTCGATTTTAATCATTATGAATCAATTAATGATGAAACAGTTTTACAACTTGAAAATCTTGTGAATTCGTATATAAAAGAAAATCCTTTGGACGTTAATATTTATGAAACAACATTAGATGCGGCAAAAGAAAAAGGTGCAATGGCACTTTTTGGAGAAAAATATGGCGATCTCGTTCGCGTTGTTGATATGGGTTGGTCGATTGAACTTTGTGGTGGTACACATGTTAAAAATACGAAATCGATACAAAATTTCACCATTACCGCGTTAAGTTCAATAGGCTCAGGCATTTTTAGGATGGAAGGAATATCTGGTGATGAAGTATCAACACTCATGGAATCGTATCTTCATCCATTTTTAACTGAACTTGAAACGATACAAGAAAAGATTGATCAAGAAAAATATGAGCTTAAATTAACATTGCCAGAAATAAAAGGGTCTTACCAAGATATTATTACATACAGAAAATACTTAGAAATCGTTAGAAAAAATATAAAAGAATTAGAAAAATCTAAAATTGAGAAAGACCAACAAAATGTACTTTCACTTGTAGATGTATCAAGTTATGAAAAAAATCAAGATATTTCTGTCGTTCAAGTAGAACACATCGAGAAAAAATTGATGAAAGCACTCGTAGATCAACTCTTCGATCATTTACACCCAAGAACATTGATACTAATCAATAAAGACGATGAAAAAGCATCATATATCGTTAAATCTTCAAATAAACTTGCTGCCGTACTCGTTAAAAAAATTGCGTCCATGACTGAGGGTTCAGGTGGAGGACAAGATCATTTTGCACAAGGTGGTACAACAAGGCTCGATTTAATCGATGATGCGATTAAGGCATTGATACTATGAGTGTCTATTTAGGATTAGATTTAGGCAGTAAAACGCTTGGCATCGCAGTAAGTCATTCAGGAATTATCGCTTCACCACTTGAAACCTATCGTTTTAAAGAACATGATTACGATATGGCAATTCGATACTTAAACAAATTAATCCAAGAGTTTTCTGTCACGCATGTGATTCTCGGACTTCCTAAACATATGAATAATGATATGGGCGATCGTGCGCAATTATCCATACAATTTCAAGAAAAACTTAAAGACGTAGAAGTGATTTTGTGGGATGAACGTTTATCGACTAAATCAGCAATGGATTCGATGCGCATGTTTGGTTTATCTTCACAAGAAAAGAAGGCTCAAAAAGACACACAAGCAGCACTTATCATTTTACAAAATTATTTAAATTATAAGGAGAATCAACATGGAAGATAAACAATTAATCATTACAGATGAAAAGGGCAATGAACAACTTTGTGAGATTATTTTTACGATGGACATAGAAGATCGTTCATATGTCATATTTACTGTACCTGATACTGATGAAGTAAGTGCAGCTGAGTACATTCCTAATCCTTCTAAAGAAGGTGAAGGAACATTTAAAGACATAGAAGATGATTATGTTTGGGAACAATTAGAAGATGCATTAGCGTCTTATCAACAAGAACTAGATGAAGACGACGACGATACAGAAAATTAAAGCGCATGCAATCTTAAATCAAATTCCAATTATTCAAGATGAAGTTTGTTCTATTTTAAAATTACTCATTGAAACATTTCGTATCAAAAAAGTCCTTGAAATTGGAACCGCAACATCTTACAGTGCCCATGTTATGGCAAGTAGTGGTGCAGATGTATGGACCATTGAACGAAATACTTCAAGATATGAAATTGCCAAAAAATTTTTAAAGGATTCTGATTATCAGTCTCAAATTCATCTGATTTTTGATGACGCGCTTACACATGTATTAAAAGAAAATGATTTCGATCTGATTTTCATTGATGCAGCAAAAAGTCAATACATTACATTTTTTGAGAAATATCAACATTATTTACATCCAAATGGACTCATGATTGTCGATAATATTTTTTTTCATCATCTCGATCCATTAAGCGTTAAAAGACCAACGCGACAACTTTTGAAAAAGATAGAAAAGTTCAAACTTTTTTTATCGTCTCATGCTTCCTTTCATTCACATATCATTGATTATGGAGATGGCTTAAGTATCAGTTATATGAATCAAGATAACTATCGTGATATCGAATCGATCATCCAAACAAGCATGGATCAAATATGACATATTTACACAAACATTTACCTGTATTTATACAGTATAAAAACAATAAACACATGTATATACGCATGAAAGATACCGGTTGTCACATTACAGCACCAAAGAGCTTTTCAAAACAGCTCATTCATCAGTATGTCAAGAACAATGAAGTGAGATTAATAGAATCATATCAAAAATTAAAAAACATTTCTTACACTTTGTTAGGGAATGCATTTGAAATCACGTTTAGATTAGGTGCCTTCCACTATGAGATTAAAAATCAACATGTCTTCATTTCTCATCCGATAAGTTTTGATGCTGGATTTAAATTATTTTTAACGATAGAATTTCAAAAATATATCGTCAGCATTAAAGATAAGATTCATGTACATATCAAAAAGTTTGGGTTAAACCCAGTCCATATTGATACTACATATTTAAAGTCCAAATATGGTAGTTATCATCGGTTAAAAAATAAAATTACACTCAATAGTTATTTATATATGCTAGATCCAGAACTCATCGAGTATGTGATCATGCATGAATATGCACATACGAAAGAGTTTCATCATCAAAAGTCATTTTATGATTTACAACATAAGCTATGTTTAAATGACAAAGAATTATCAAAAAGGCTCAAAACATTAACAATTCCAACCCATTTTACGTTATAATAAAAAAGAAGGATTTTAGGAGGATATTATGGCTACAAAACCTGTTTATCAATTAACCCAAGAAGGTTACGATCATTTAAAAGAAGAACTCAAAGAACTTGTTGATGTTAAAAGACAAGAAAACTTAGATGCTTTAAAAGAAGCGAGAGCTCAAGGAGATTTATCTGAAAATGCAGATTATGATGCTGCACGTACTGAGCAAGCGCGTATTGAATCAAGAATTACTGAAATTGAAAATATCTTAAAGTATGCAAAAATCATCAAAACAAGTAACGAAGATGTTGTCAACATTGGTAAAAAAGTAAAAATAAAATTTAACGAGACTGGAAAAGAAAAAGAGTTCTATTTTATTTCAAGTATTGAAGTTGATCCTAAATTAAATAAAATATCAATTGAATCACCAATAGGTAAAGCACTTAAAGGTCATGAAATTGGGGATATTATTACATTTAAGTCAGAGACAAACAAAGTATCAACCATCGAAATTTTAACGATTGAATAATGGCAATTATTCCACACCTTAACCCTAAATTATACGTACATTCATTTCAAGACATCCCTTATGAAAATTATAAGAAGCAAGGCATAAAAACCTTGTTTTTTGACTTAGATAATACAGTGATGAGCTATGATGAAAAAATCATATCGAAAGAAAATTTATCTTTTCTTGAACAATTAAAAAAAGACTTTAATGTTGTCATTGTATCAAATAGTGGATATAAGCGAGTTTCATTTGCATGTATTCAAGCCGGATATGCGTTCATACATAGTGCTAAAAAACCATTTAAATCAGGATATATAAGAGCCCTTAAAAAAGCTTCAGCTCAAGCTAAAACGTCACTATTTATTGGAGACCAATTGATGACAGATATATTCGGTGCATCTAGAATGAATATCGAATCCATTTTAGTAAAACCATTAAAACAACGCTCTGATCATATCTTCACTCGGACAAATAGAAAACTAGAACGCATCTTATTAAAAAGAATGAGTAAAAAATATCCAGCGCTATTAAATGATGCTTTAATTGCGTATGGAAGAGAAATACATGGATTATTCAAAGACCTTAAATAGCATCATTAAAGATGTAAATCAAATCATGCGCACACACCCTAAAAGATTATTACATATACAAGGTGTTGCCATGTGTATGGAATCGTTTGCGAAGCATTATCATTTAGATGAAGAAAAAGCTCTTGTGATTGCATATTTACATGATATAACAAAAAAAGAAAGCGATCGTTGGCATTTAGAGAACTCTTATCCAACGTACCAATCCATTTTTAAAAACTATCCATATTATTTACATGCATTATCTGCAGCGTTTGTTGCTAAAGAAAAATATGAAATTAAAGAAGCATCCATTTTAAATGCGATCACGTATCATTGTACAGGATATGATGAGTTGGACATCTATGCAAAATTACTCATCATCGCCGATGTTTGTGAACCAAGTCGAAAACATGGGGATACAACAATGCTTTATCAACGTGCTCTCAATGACTTAGAAGTTGCATATAAAATGGCTTTTGAGATCAAATATCAAACACATATCAATGAAAATCAAACGATACACCCTTGGTTTATCAAAGCCAAAGAAAAAATAGAGGAAAATCATGTCATCAAAAATAAAAATAATTATTGATCAACTAGAAAATGTAAAAGCAAAAGATATTAAAGTATTTAATTTGAAAAGCGTCTCACCATTTTATGATTATTTTATTGTAGCAACTGCAAATGATAGACAATCTAATGCTGCGATTAACTATATAAAAAAAGCATTAGGTGAAAAAGCAATTAAACATTCAGAGGGTAAAGGTGGGTCTTGGTTACTTATGGATTGCTTTGATGTGATTGTTCATATTTTTGATGAAACATCACGTCAATTTTATCAATTTGATCAAAGACTTATGGAATATACAGTAGATGACATTTCAAAAGATTTATGATGTTTCAATAAAAAAAGAAATATATGAACAATATATTGAGATTATTAAACCTTATTTGGATTCAGAAACACGTCTTTTAGATGTTGGATGTGGAACTGGGACATTACTCTCAATGTTAGAACATGACACTGAATTTCTTTATGGCATCGATGTTGATGAAAAGATGATTTCTTATGCAAAATTAAAGTATCCTAACATTCAGTTCAAGATACATGACATGCATCAAACGTATCCTTATTATGCTGATATCATTATACTTTCAATGGATGTTATTCATTTTTCAAAAGATCCGATTATGGTTTTAAGGCATGCAATAGAGGCATTAGAAGAAAACGGCATCATTATATTCGATTACTTTATGAATCCTTTAACCGATGTCAAAGAACAGCATCAAAAGCCAATTCCTTTCACTTGGGAAAGAAACATCGTTCAAGACGAAATTCATCATCTCATCCAATTTGAAAAAACATCGATTCAACTCAAACAATACTTACATTTGCAAATAGATTTTTATCGTTTTTTTAAAGCATTAGAATTTGAAGTATTTCAATTTCCATCCATCGACCCAAATAAAAACATTATCGTTGCTAAGCGGTAATTTTTTTTAGTAAAAATAAATTATTTTTCTAATATTTTATAAAGGAGAATGATTTATGCGTTTATTATGGATCTATTCATTGGTGATAACGTTACTTGTTTCAATCTGGCTTTTACCGAGTCAAGATGTGAATGTTTCAAGACTTGACTCTCAACCATCATTTCAAATTACAGTGACAGGAGCTGTTGTCTTTCCTAAGACATTAACTTTTTATGAACCAGTTACTTACGAGAAAGTATTGAATTATGTTGGAGGATTTAGTCATTCAGAGATTGAGTACACACCACCTACCTATGTATTTACGCAGTCTCAAACACTTCATATTCCAGAGCCGATTAAAAATGATAATGTTTCTGAAAATCATGTAAAAATAAATATTAACACGGCATCGTTTCAACAATTACTGAGTCTTCCTTATATGACTGAAACAAGAGCAGCTGAACTCATTATTTATAGACGAACACATGGTTTTTTTGAATCCATTGAAGCGTTGATTCATGTTAAATATATTGGAGCAGCAACGATTGAAAATCTTCGTCCATTTATTACTACGACGTAATATATTCATCACGCTCATCATCATTTTATGTTTATTTTACAGTGTCAATTATCCACTTTTTTTGATTTTAAGCATCATACTAATTTATAAGTTTCGTTATGATATTTCTTACAAAATATTGTTTCTAAGTATCATTATTTTTTTTAGTGGATTATTTGTATTGCATTCAAGAATTTCGCATCAGCCTTTTACAAATAAAGACATTGTTGTTATTGATAAACAACAACAGTCGTATACGTATCAATACATTGTTAAGGATCAACAAGTCAAGTTTATATTATATTCTCAAGTCGAATATCCTATCGGAACAAAATTAACGATTGATGGTGAAATCATTCCTTTTGATGATGTTACAATTCCCAAAGGATTCAACGCGAAGCATTATTACTTGAGTCAAGGCATTGTTGGAAGAATCAATGACCTCACGGTGATCGATTGGAATGAAAAGACTTCATTGCAAGAGTACCTCTATGATTGGAAAGAGAAATATAGTGATACTGAAATTGAGCCATTGATGGATGCATTTATATTTGATGATCAAAAAGAACTACGTGCATTTAATTTTCAATGGTTATTTTATTTATTTAGTGTTTCTGGTTTACACATATTTGCATTAAGTCAATGGATCATCTTTATATTTAAAATAAGACAAAAGCACATAGAAATATATGTAAAATTAATAATTGTTTTATTTTTTTTCATTTTTCAACCTTTTCATTACTCAATCATTAGAATATTATGGATGAATGCTGCATTGTTATTAATGACAATATTTAGGATTCAAATTCCTAAGTATGTTATTTTAGCATTAATATGGATCATCATCTTATTAATTCAACCTTATAAAATATATGACATTGGCTTATTCATAAGTTTCTTTTTGGTCATGAATATGTATCTAAGTCATGATCAAACTTCACATGCTTTATTGACTCAATATCATATCATTTTATTAGCAACATCACTTATTTTTTTATTGAATGGTCGTTTGATGTTGATACCAATCATCTTCATGCCGATGTTTGTATTTATCGTGATTTATACGATTTTTATGCCAACACTTTTCATGTTTATTTTACAACTTGAATTTACTTTTTTCATGGACTGGTTTGATCAACTATTTACGCTGTTTGAAGGGATTCATCGGTATGTTGGCGGCTTTCAACTAGTGATGCCATCCGTTTTATTAACCTCATTATCTATCATCATCATTTTTTTGATTCATATGTCGCCTTATAAAAAACGAATCGTAAAAAGATTGATCACATTGCTTATATTTTTCTTTATTTCAGGACATATATTTGTTTTAAATCAAGTCCCAACATTAATGTTTTTAGATGTTGGACAAGGAGATGCAACTGTTTATATAGATAAAGAGTGTGTTGTTGTGATTGATGCATTTTCAAATGTCGAATCTTATGTACGAAGTAATGGTAAGCAACACATCGACTATTTATTTTTAACGCATAGTGATTTAGATCATATCAAAGAAGCAAAGCATCTTGTTGAAAATCTGTTGGTAAAACAAGTGATCACAAGTCCTTATCAACAAATTGATGGGATACAAACATCAACACCGTTTCAATTTCCTTCAACATATTTTTGTGGAGAAATTAAAATAGATGTTTTAGGACCTATAGATTCTATGTTTGATGACAATGATGATTCATTGATTATTCTTCTCAATTTTCTAGGAAAAAAAATTTTGTTTACAGGTGATGCTTCCATAAAAAGGGAGCATCAAATTATCACGTATTTCAAAGAGGATATTGATGTATTGAAGGTTGGCCATCATGGATCAAAAACGTCAACTTCAATTGACTTACTTCATCATTTGAATCCTGAATACAGTATTATAAGTTCGTCGAAAAATAATCGTTATGGGATGCCACACGAAGAAGTGATCAATGCACTCGAAATTTTCCGTGTGAAATATTTTAATACATCTATACATGGTAGCATTCAAATGACGATTTTCAAAGGGGAAATAAAATGGGAAACCTATCCACCATAAATTTGGTATAATCTTTATATGATAATAAAAAACTATGTTTGGATGAGTCCAAATAATCAACATTTACAAATTCAAATTCAAAAACATATCGATATGATTAAACATGATGGTGTTGATGTCATTCAGTTTGATTGTAAAGATAGTTCTTTTTCAGATATTTATGAATCCATGATTACACCATCGTTATTTTTTGATGCAAAAATTATGATTTTATTCCATCTTGAAGCAATTTTAGAAGATGATGATCATCGACAAAAATTCATTCAAGTTTTACAAAGAACTTCAGAAGATTTAACATTATGTCTACAGTTAGATGCAACGCCAACACATTCAGATTTGAAAAAAGCATTCAATTTGTTTGTGGATATACAAAAAACAACACAAATGAATGTTCAAGATATGGCCACATATATACAATCAAATTTATTAGAAGATGGCTTTAGCATGGATTTTTCAACACAACAGTTCTTTTTAGAACGTTTAAAAAATCAAGAAGCATCAATGTATTCATATTTGAAAATTTTAAAAACATATAAAATTCACGAAAAAATCATATCAAAAGAAGATATTGTATTAATGGTGCCAGCACCCATAGAAGATAACATTTTTGATATTGTTACGAGTTACATTCAAGGTGACATTAAGCAATCGATATCACTTTTTGATGACTTATTGATTCGTCAAGAAGACCCGCTGAGTATTCTATCGATGATAAGCCGGAAGCTTATGGAAATTGAAGATATTAAACGTTATTTAAAAATTGGATTAGATCAAAGACAAATTTCAGAAAAAATGAATATATCCAATGGGAAAGCATATTATTTAATTAAAGAATCAAAATTACTCGACGTAAAAGATATTGAAAAGACAATTGATGCAATCAATATGTTAGATTTTAAAATAAAATCTGGACAGATAGATAAAACGTTAGGAGTCTATTTATTTTTAATAGGAGGAGAACATGAAACATCAGACAATCGCCATTATTGATTTTGAGACGACAGGTTTTAAAGGTCGTGAAGATGACATTATTGAAATTGGTGCGCTTATATTTTCGACTTCAGATTTTGAAATCATCGATACATATCAAACCTTCATAAAAAGAGATGAACCATTACCTCAAAAAATCATTGAAATTACACATATCACAGATGGTATGCTCAAAGCAAATGGCATTGCAAGAGTCGATGCCGCGCAACAATTATTTCAATTTATCCCTGAAGATGCTGTGATCTGTGGTTACAATATCATGTTTGATTTGAGTTTTTATGAAACACTCATTAAAAAATATGTAAAAACTGAGTATTCAATCCAGCATGATGTTCTTGATGTATTAACAATCTTTCGAGATTTAACAACGACATCCCATAAACTTTCAGATGCTGTGGATTATTATCAAGTGACCACACCCAATACACATCGTGCATTAGATGATGTCATCGCTACATTTGAAGTATTAAAAAAAATGCACACAGAAAATGTGCACATTATTGAAACCTATCAAAATATCATTGGATATCCTCCCTTTAGAACGTATTACGGTCTAAAGCTGCCACATGTCAAGTATTTACCTCAAAGAAGCGGCATGAAGGATTTAATGCTGATATCAAAACTATAAAAAAAAGAATGGTTACCATTCTTTTATTTTACACCATTGACGAGTGTTGCTAATTGTGATTTGTTACGAGCAACGAAGTTTTTATGAAAGATACCTTTTGCTTGACCCTTGTCTAGCTTTTTACTTGCGAAAGCTAAGGTAGTCTTAGCAGCGTCGGCATCTTTACTTTCTACCGCACGCTCAACGGCTTTGATTGCAGTACGAACTGATGATTTATAAGATGCATTGAATAAACGTCTCTTTTCGTTCGTTTTATTACGTTTGATTTGTTGTTTAATGTTTGCCATTGTTTCACCTCCAATTTACGCGATATTATTCTATCAAAACATGACCAAAAAAGCAACAACAAAAACTTTTTTATGGTAAAATATGAATGTTATGAGGTACTTGAAATGAACTTAGCAAACAAATTAACACTTTCAAGATTTGTGATCATCCCAATCATGGTGATCATTGTATATATTCAACCATTAGACGATCCAATTGGTTTTCTCGGATTAAGTATTGAACAATTTGTAATTTCTATATTATTTTTTGTTTCTGCATTCACAGATTATTTAGATGGTTACATTGCTCGTAAAACAAATACAATCACAATTTTTGGTAAATTTTTAGATCCTATCGCAGATAAAGCACTGGTTTTAACAGCATTAACATATCTTTTATATTTAGGAGATATGCCATATTGGGTCATCGTTGTCATTTTTCTAAGAGAATTTATTGTAAGTGGACTTAGACTTGTTGCAGTAGAATCAAAAAAAGTGATTGCTGCTGGTAGTTTAGGTAAACAAAAAACAGCTTGGACAATGTTTGCCATCATGTTCTTTTTACTCAATTTAGACCAATTTTCATTATTTGCGTCTCAATTGCTCATTTTCATTTTTGTAAGTTTAACAGTATTGTCAGGATTAGAATACATGTATCACCACAAAACACTTTTTAAAAATAGTTTTAAGTAAAATAAGTTCACGTTACATATTATTAATAATAAGGAGTTTACCCTATGGATAAAGATAAACGAAGTCAAGCATTAGATCAAGCACTAAAAAGTATTGAAAAACAATACGGAAAAGGTGCAATTATGAGGTTGGGTGATGAACCTGACCGAAAAGTAGAAGCGACACCATCAGGATCCATCAACTTAGACATTGCTTTAGGTGTCGGTGGTTATCCTAAAGGAAGAATCATTGAACTCTACGGTCCAGAATCATCCGGTAAAACCACACTTGCATTGCATGCAATTGCATCCTCTCAAAAATTAGGTGGAAATGTTGCATTTATCGATGCAGAACATGCTCTAGATGCTCAATATGCAAAAAAACTTGGTGTTGATATTGATAACTTATTGCTTTCACAGCCAGATACTGGTGAGCAAGCATTAGAAATTGCAGAAGCACTTGTTCGAAGTGGCTCAATTGATATGATTGTTGTTGACTCAGTGGCTGCATTGGTACCAGAAGCTGAAATCAATGGTGATATGGGAGATTCTCACATCGGCTTGCAAGCGAGACTCATGAGTCAAGCAATGAGGAAACTTTCAGGTATCATTTCAAAAACACACACAACAGCAATTTTTATTAATCAAATTCGTGAAAAAGTTGGCGTCATGTTTGGGAATCCGGAAGTAACGCCTGGTGGACGTGCTCTTAAATTTTATTCTAGTGTTCGATTAGAAATTAGACGTTCTGAAGCATTAAAAAATGGTACAGATTTTATTGGAAATAAGGCTAAAATCAAAGTCGTTAAAAATAAAGTCGCACCGCCATTTAAAGAAGCATTGGTTGACATTATTTTTGGAGAAGGTATTTCTAAGTATGGTGAAATATTAGACTTAGCAACGGATTTAGAACTTATCCAAAAAGCTGGTGCATGGTATGCTTACAACAATGAAAAAATTGGTCAAGGTCGAGACAACGCAAAAAAATATTTAGAAGAACATCTAGACATTTATCAATTATTAGAAAAAAAGATTTTAGAACATTATCAAATTTCATATGAATAAATAAAAAGCCATTCATAAGAATGGCTTTTATATTTTAATTGACACGACTTGGATTTAATTCACTTAATCGAATTGAAACATATTCCGTCACAGAAACTGGATCAACGCGATCACTTAAGACTTCGTTGTATGTGATTCTTAAATAAAGCACTGGATCTGAAATGCGTACTAAAAACATTGGTGCATAAGGATACAGTATATTATGATTTAATCTAAATATCGTATTAGATGTTGTAATGCCATAAGGGAGAATTACTTTCGGTTGAGAAATATCTCTATGATTTGAGAATAATGGTTGAAGAACAGATGTTACTGTAATGTCGTTGAGATCTTTATTGTTTTCAACCTCATAAGTGATTCTAAATTCCATACTACCATTTGTTAATGTACCATCTTCGTTTTCTGTTGGTTTTGTTAGACTGATCCAGTCAACATAGAGCGTAAGATCTTCTAACTCCTCTAAAGATTTAAAATTTCTAACATAATCACTGTCTTCTGTGATTTCAAAATCAAACGTGACACGAGTGGACTGTAAATAAGGGCTTAAATATCCGATAACAATAAGTAGTAATGGTGTTAAAACTAAAAATAATGATAATGCAATTTTAGTTCTATATTTATGAAGCAAGCTAAATAATTTAGGTTTAGATTGAATATTATCAAGACTTTTAGGCATATATGCTCCCCTGACTCATAGATTTCTTTTTTTATTATACATGATTATTTATAAAGTTAAAAATATAACATTCAAAGATTGAAAAGAGTGACATAAAAATGTATAATGAAATAGTAGTTTAATTATATATTTTAAAAATGGAGGATATGATGATTACTGAAATCGTATTGATTATCTCCATTTTGCTAACGTTAATTGTAAGTTTAATTCTTGGATATTTCATTCGTGTTTGGCATCACGAAAAAAGTATTCAAGCATCAAAAAAATTAGCAGAACAAATTGTTGAAGATGGAAAAAAAGAAGCTTCTAAATACAAAAAAGAAAGTATTATTGAAGCAAAACAAGAACTATTTTCGTTACGTAAAGAATTTGATAATGATATGAAAGAGCGTCGTCAAGTTGTCGTACAACTTGAGAACAAAGTCTCTCAAAGAGAAGAAGCACTGAATAATCGTTCCGTTTACTTAGATAAACGCGAAGAGTCGATATCAAATAAAGAACAAAAGCTAGACGAACGTAAAGAGCAACTTGAACAATTAAATAGCAAAATGGAAATCGCATTAA
The DNA here is from genome assembly GCA_965657915.1 of Acholeplasmataceae bacterium. Taxonomy (GTDB): domain Bacteria; phylum Bacillota_I; class Bacilli_A; order Acholeplasmatales; family Acholeplasmataceae; genus UBA8290. Next base: position 54,461 of record CBFHPN010000005.1, read on the forward strand.
AAGAACAAGAAACAAAGCTTCAAGAAATTTCTAATCTGTCAGTGGACCAAGCGCATGATATTATCATGAGACGTGTTGAGGACAGTATGGCAGATGAGATTGCAAATTTCATTCGTGAAGAAGAAGATAAAGCTAAAGTTGAAGTTCAAAATAGATCAAAATTATTAATGGCAAATGCCATGCAAAAATATGCCAGTGAAACAACAACTGAACGAACAGTCACAGTTGTAGATATTCCTAACGATGATATGAAAGGTCGTATCATTGGTAGAGAAGGACGAAACATTCGTACTTTAGAGGCCTTAACTGGTGTAGATTTAATCATTGATGATACACCGAATGCCGTCGTATTAAGTGGGTTTGACCCAGTTAGACGTGAAATTGCAAAACGTGCACTAACATCCCTTGTTTCAGATGGAAGAATCCATCCTGGACGTATTGAAGAGGTTGTTGAAAAAGCGCGTCAAGAAGTGGATATGTTTATTAGAGAAGCTGGTGAAGAGGCTGTTTTCCAAACAGGTATTGGTCGAATTCATCCAGATTTAGTAAAACTTATTGGACGACTATCATTTAGAACAAGTTATGGTCAAAATGTGTTAAAACACTCAATCGAAGTTGCATTTCTCGCAGGCAAGCTTGCTGCAGAAATTGGTGAAGATGAGATATTAGCAAGACGTGCTGGACTTTTACATGATATCGGTAAAGCAGTGGATCATGAAATCGAAGGTGGACACGTAGAAATAGGCGTTAAACTTGTGGGTAAATACAAAGAACCTGCAGTAGTTACTGATGCCATTGCTTCTCACCACGGTGATAAAGATGCAGAATCAGTCATCGCAGTTTTAGTTGCTGCCGCAGACGCATTATCTGCTGCTAGACCTGGCGCTAGAAGTGAATCAATGGAAAACTACATGAAGCGTTTAGAACAATTAGAAACCATTTCTAATGCCGTTTCAGGTGTCAAAAAATCATTTGCGATACAAGCTGGACGAGAAGTTCGAGTCATTGTAGAGCCAGAAAAAATTGATGATCTCGCAATTATAAAAGTTGCAAGAACTATTAAAGAACAAATTGAAGAAAATATGACTTACCCAGGTACTATTAAAGTTACCGTGATACGAGAAACAAGAGCATCAGATGTAGCAAAATAAAAGAGGCATTTGCCTCTTTTATCATAAGGAGAACTCATGAAATTTTTAATTATTGGTGATGTATACGGAAAACCCGGACTTCAGGCATTAGAATATTTCTTACCACAATTAAAACAAACATATAATCCTCATCTTATTATTGTTAATGCTGAAAATGCAGCCAATGGTAGAGGCATTAATCAAGCGATTTATAAATCACTTATGTCTCTAGGAATTCATGTGTTAACCATGGGTAATCATGTTTTTGCAAATAAAGAATTAGAAACATTTATTGATCAATCAAATATTGTTCGTCCTCTCAATTATTTGCAAGCCCCTGGTAAAGGGTATCATGTCATTAATTTTAATAATAAAAAAATATTAGTCATGAATGCACTTGGTCAAGCATTCATGAACCAAAACGTGCAAAGTCCTTTTCTCACCATTGAACAAACACTTCGTGATATCGATCACGATCTTTCTATACTAGATATTCATGCTGAAGCAACAAGTGAGAAAGTTGCTTTAGGACATTACTTTGATGGAAAAATTGACATTATATTTGGAACACATACCCACGTTCAAACACATGACAGTAGAATCTTACCTCAAGGCACATATTATTTAACGGATGTAGGAATGACAGGTCCTTTAAACGGTGTCATCGGTGTTAAAAAAGAAATTGTTATTGACCGCTTTATCAATGGATATTCGCTTCCTAATTCTGTTGATGACGGTGCGATTCAACTCAATGGTTGGTATATTGATACACAACAAAAAACTCATCAACTCATTCATTTAGAGCATGATGAAATTAATTAATCTTGCTTTTGTTATAATAGATTTGAGGGATAATTATGGATATTGATGTTTCGAAATATTTTAAACCTAATTTAAATGAAGCTAGAAAACGTTCTAGAAAAGACGTTTCACATGATCAATTTCACTTAGATGAACAATTAAAAACAATTGGTCATGGAAAAAAATACTTAATTGATACATACGGATGTCAAGCAAATGAAGCAGATGGTGAAACCATGGCGGGTATTTTGTCGCTCATGGGATTTGAAAAAACAAAAGATGAGTTAGAAGCAGATATCATCATCATTAATACATGTGCCATAAGAGAAAATGCCGAAAACCGAGTATGGGGAGAATTAGGACGTTTAAAGGCGTTGAAAAGAGAGCACCCAGATTTAATTTTGGGAGTTTCGGGATGTATGGCGCAAGAAGAAAACGTGGTCAATCGTATTTTAAAGAAGTTCCAACACGTTGATTTAGTGTTTGGAACTCACAATATTGATCAATTACCACAATATATTCAAACAGCAATGTTTTCTAAGGAACGTGTCATCGAAGTATTTTCTCAAGAAGGACATATTGTTGAAAATTTACCTAAAACAAGAAATCATTCAAAAAAAGCTTGGGTCAATATCATGTTTGGATGTGATGAGTTTTGTACCTATTGTATTGTCCCATATACAAGAGGTAAGGAACGTTCTAGACATAAAGATGACATCATTCAAGAATTGCTTGAGTTAAAACAACTCGGATATTTAGAGGTCACGTTATTAGGTCAAAATGTCAACGCATATGGAAAAGATTTCAAAGATAATGAGTACACTTTTGGAAATTTATTAAGAGATTTAGATACAATTGGTATTCCTCGAATCCGTTTTACGACGAGTCATCCTCATGATTTAGATATGAAAACAATGGAAGCGATTCGTGATTGTGATACCATCATGCCATTTTTTCATCTTCCTGTACAGTCAGGTTCATCTTCTGTTCTTAAAAAGATGAATCGTCATTACACAAAAGAAAGTTATTTAGAAAAACTAAATCAGCTAAGAACAATTGTACCGGGTATTTCAGTCACAACAGACATCATTGTTGGATTTCCTGGCGAAACAGATGAAGATTTTTTAGATACGCTTGATTTAGTTGAAAAAGCGAAGTTTGAAGGGGCATTTACATTTGTGTATTCACCAAGAGAAGGCACACCTGCTGCTAAATTTGAAGATACACTAGATCCTCAAGTAAAAAAAGAAAGATTATATAAACTTAATGAGCTGGTCAACCAAGGATATTTAGAAGGCAATCAAAGATTTTTAAATGAAATTGTTGAGGTGCTTGTTGATGGTCCTTCAAAAAATAATCCAGAAATTTTAGCAGGCTACACGCCACATCAAAAATTAGTCAATTTTAAAGCAACAAATGAACATGTTGGAAAGATTGTCAAGGTTAAAATAAATGAAGTAAAAACGTGGTATATGATGGGAGAACTTGTCTAAAAACATATCATGGATTCACAAGGTTTCAAAAGATGTAAAAAAATGAATATTTAATATTGAAATATTGATTATCAAGCCTTTTTCATGTATGATTAATGTAAGTAATATTGGAGGTTTTAAAAATGGCAAAACTACAGTTGCAGTCGCAAATTAAACTAAATCAAGAATCTGTTTCTTTGGAATCACTTTTACATGAGCTTCAAAGTTTAAACGCAGAACATTATGTGACTGTATTTCAAAATGCCAATTTTTCACTTCCTCGACAACTAAGAATGGATGTTTTAAGACTGTTACTAGAATCACATGTGAAACAAACAAGAAAAGAAAGATTAGCACTTGCTGATGAACTTAATTACCGCTTAAAATGGTTCTACCAATATTCTGATTTTCAATATGTAAATTTATTAGTATATTATCAAAATGAAAACCTTAATAAATCATATGTTGAAAAATTATTAACGTCTATGTTTGAATATTTAGTTGAGCAAAAACGAGAAGACATCATTCAATCATTAAGAGATGCAAAAAAATCTCAAAACGCACCTTATGATTTTCAAAACATATTACTTTATAACAACACATTCAATCACATTTTCAAAGATAAAGCAGAAGAAATTGATGGACTTACATTAAACTTAATTAGACCGTTACTTTACAAAAGCTCAACACTACAAGAACTCAAAGCATTTGGAGAAAAATACGGCATCGTTGTTCCGAGAAGACTAAAAAAAGAACAACTTCTTAATGTCATCTATTTAGAGCTACAATCACGTGGCTTATTAACAGATGATTTAAAAGCAGAACTTAAAAAGAAATCGGTTGTCCTCATTCAACGCTATGCAGTTGATCATGACATTAAAGTTTCAACAGAACTTAAAAAAGATGAAATCATCGAATATATTTTAGAGTTCTCTCATCAAACAAAAGCATTTTATTCATATCCACAACCAGATGTGTATGCGCTAGAAATTGATGATCCTTTTGAATTTGAAGAAGTAGCAGAAACAAAACAACCGCAAGCAAATCCAAACCCAATACCGATTGTTCCTGTGAAGAATCAATCAACAAAAGTAAAACCATCTGAAACAAAAGAAAAAGACGTACATACTGAACCAAACGTACAATCCAAACAACAACCTCAAGATGATGTTGTCGCGCCCAATGGTGTACCACTTGTATTAGATCGTCAAACAGCTAAGTTTTTGAAACTTTATTCCATTAGTAAAAATCAAAAACTCATGCTTTTACCCGACAAGAAATATCATAAAAAAAGAAGAACATTTAAGGTTCAATTAGATCAATTAGGAAATGTTTCTTCTCAGAAGAAGCATCATGGCGAAATTGGCGAATTATGGATCCTAAAACTCTTAGCACTTGTTGTGTTGAGAACACTGATCTTTGCATTTGCAATCGCCTTTGTCTTAGGATTACTAGTCGTAGGTTATGCAACAGCAAGTTACTTCTTGAACATAGAAGCACTTAATACGATCAATGATCAAATTAATGCCATTGAATTTTTAGGAAAAGGGTTACTTGATCATTTATTTGATTTTTATCGTCAAATAGGAATATAACATAAAGGAAACTGATTTGTATCATGTCTGAAAATATCAAACATACGCCAATGATACAACAATACTTAGACATCAAAGAAGACTACGCTGACGCGATAGTCTTTTTTAGACTTGGTGATTTTTATGAGATGTTTTTTGATGATGCGAAACTTGCTTCTGAAGTTTTAGATATTACGCTTACCTCAAGACACAAAGAATCTAATATTCCGATGTGTGGCATTCCATATCATGCGTCTGTATTATATATCCAAAAGCTTATAAAAGAAGGATTTAGTGTTGCGATTGCAGAACAAGTTACTGCACCTGGTAAAGGTTTAGTTGAAAGAAAAGTCACACGACTCATTACACCTGGAACTGTTCTTGAAGAAGGGTTATTAGACCCAACCGCACACAATTATCTTGCTGGATTATCAATCGATGAGACCACAATTGGATTGAGTTTTTTTGATATGTCAACAGGACAAGGGTTTGTGTATGCGTGTCACGATATAGAAGAAGCAAAAACACTTTTTTTATCCTATGGAGCAAAAGAAGTCATTGTCAACATGGATATACCGTGGTTTTCAGATATTAAAAAAACGGTACTAAAAGTTCCGAAATCATTTGAAATTCACGCAACAAAAAATCTTAATCAACAAACGAAACAAAGTGTTCAATTATTACTATATTATGTCCAACAAACCCAGCAGCACCCCGTTTCACATATCCTTCCTTTTGAAGAGATCAAATTAGAAGAAAACATGTTTGTAGAATCACGTGTCATGTCCCATTTAGATATCTTTCATCAAGAGAAAAAACAATCCTTGTATTATTATTTGAATGAAACAAAAACAACAATGGGAAGTCGACTACTCGCCCATTTCTTAAAAACACCAAGCAAAGATTTACAAATTATAACTCAACGTTTGAATGATATTGAGCAAGCCAGCCAACAGTCGCACCTCTCACATATTCACGATCATTTTAGTTCTATTTATGATATGTATAGACTCCTTCAACGATTCATGTATCAACGTGCAAATCCAAAAGATGTGATTCAGTTAAAACACTCTTTAAAACAAATTGAACGTATTAAAGAGAGACTTATCGAATATACGTTTTTTGAATCTGAAGTTGCCTCGCTTAATATCGATCCAGCTTTATATCATTATTTAGATCAAGCAATTGTTGAAGACCCTCCAACATTCATTCATGATGGTGGATTTATCAAAAAAGGGTTTGATACCAATTTTGATCAACTTTTACACACGATGGAACATCATCAATCTATATTAGATACCTATTTAGAGGAAGTTAAACACATTACCTCAATTAAACATATCAAACTTGGCTATCAAAAACTTGTAGGGTATTATTTTGAAATTAGTAAAATTTATAATGATCAAGTCGATCAATTTGAGATGTTTGAACGTAAACAAACATTAAAAAATGTTGAAAGATATTCGACAAAACGTTTAAAAGAAATAGAAAGAACATACTTAGAATCCGAAAGTAAGAAACTTGAGATTGAACGATCATTGTATGAAAAAGTTGTCTTACATATTCAACATCATTATTTAGAATTATCAAAAGCATCACAAACGATTGCATATTTAGATGTGATATGGTCTTTAGCGTTTGTTTTTAAAAAAGATCAATACGTAAGACCGAAATTTAATTCATCTTTTGAAATTGAACTAAAGGATGCGAGACATCCGATTGTTGAAAAACATACACGTTTCATCAAAAATCATATTCATCTGACCAAAAATGATCCTATGATGTTAATAACAGGACCGAATATGAGTGGTAAATCAACATACATGCGTATGGTTGCGATCATTGCATATATGGCACAATGTGGGCTCTTTGTTCCAGCTTCATTCGCAAATATTCCAATTTATGACGCGATTTTTACACGTATTGGTGCAAGTGATGATATCTCAAAAGGACTCTCCACATTCATGACTGAAATGACGGAAACGAATCATGCACTCATGCATGCGACAAAACATAGTTTATTACTTTTTGATGAAATCGGACGCGGGACATCTACTTATGATGGGATGGCACTTGCACAAGGTATATTAGAATATATTCATGATGACATTGGTTGTCATACGCTGTTTTCTACACATTATCATGAACTCACAGACTTAGAACATCATTTAAAAGGGTTAAAAAACTACCATGTTGCAGCAAAAAAACAAGGGCAAACCATGACCTTTTTACACGTAGTTAAACCAGGAAAAAGTGATCAATCTTATGGTGTTGCAGTTGCTTCATTAGCTCGATTACCAGAAAAAATCATTTCACGTAGTCAAATGATTCTCAAATCCTATGAAGCGATGCATATTAGACAATCAACAGATTTGTTTACGTATCAAAATCAAGATGACAGTCAAGATACACACGCGATAATAGAAAAAATTAAAAAGATCAATATCAATGATGTCACGCCTTTACAAGCGTTAACACTATTATCAGAATTAATTGAAGAAGCGGAGGAACAGGATGTCGAGTATTAAGCTAATGTCCCCTCAGCTTGCGAATATGATAGCAGCTGGTGAAGTTGTTGAGCATCCTCAGCATGTCATTAAAGAATTAATTGAAAATGCCATTGATGCTCATGCTAAACATATTTTAATTGAAGTGACGGATGAAGGTCTTACAAAAATACGTGTTGAAGACGATGGTATCGGAATGGATGAAGTCGATCTAAAAATGTCTATCTTAAGACATGCAACATCAAAAATATCAGAAATTAAAGAACTTTCATCGATGCAAACATTAGGATTTAGAGGAGAAGCCTTAGCAGCGATTGCTTCAGTTTCTAAAATGCAAATCACGTCTAAAACTAAGCAAACTGAAGGTCTTAAAATGATTGTTGAATCAGGTGTCATTCAATCGATTGCGCCGTTTGCAATGAATCAAGGAACTTCTGTAGAAATTGACCAACTTTTTTATAACACCCCTGCACGTTTTAAGTTTATGAAATCATCGTTTCAGCAACAAAAACATGTGAGACAACTCTTTTTAGAAATGGCGTTGTCGCATCCAGACATTGCATTTAAACTAATAGAAAATGAAAAACCTTATAAAACAACGTCAGGATCAAATCATGTTTTGACACTCATCGAAGAACTTTATGGTACGCAATATGCGAGGATGATTCAAGTTCATGAAACAAAAATTGCACATACAAACATCACGATGTACTTAGGATCACCAGATTTAAATTTTTCTACAAAAACATTCATGAATGTGTTTATTAATCAAAGATTTGTAAAACATTATGGACTTCAAGAAAGTATACTGACTGGATATGAAGGTCGTTTAATGGTGAAACGTTATCCTTTTGTTGTTTGTTATATTGAGATTGATCCAAATCGAGTCGATGTGAATATTCATCCTCAAAAGTTACATGTAAAATTAACCAATGAATCAGTGTTAACCTATCATATTGGTGAGACGATCAAACATATTTTCAATGAAGAAGCAAGACCGATTATAAGACCCATGCAAATTAAAGATGATCAGTATCAAGTGCAATCTTTAAACTTTGAAGATGTCATTGAAGAAGCTTCCACGTTTCAATCATCTTCAAAATTGCCATCTATGGAATACGTTGGAATGATTGGTGGAACATATGGTATTTTCCAAAATCATGACGGCATGTATTTAGTCGACGCACATGCCGCTCAAGAACGGGTACGTTTTGAATATTATCACCATAAATTCGATGTATTAAATACAACTAAAATTCAAAAGCTTATACCGCTTCCATGGCGTATTGATTCAAAACGTATTCAAGAGTTATTAACAATGAAAGCAACTTTTGAATCTTTTCAATTTGAAATATCAATAGATGGTATACATGCACATCCTCAAAGTATTCAAGAGGATGATATTTATCGAGCAATTGATATCATTTCAACACATCAATCGTTCACAATGTCTGAATTTAGAGATGCCCTTGCAAAAGATATAAGTTGCAAAGGATCCATTAAAGCGAATCAAAAAATTAGTCAACATGAATTTGAGTATTTGATGCATACACTTAAAACATGTCAAGAACCATATCATTGTCCACATGGTAGACCCACCATTATTTCCATCACGTATGAAGACATCGAAAAAATGTTTCAACGGATTCCATCATGAAAAAAGTACTTGTGATTTGTGGACCGACTGCATCTGGTAAAACTGCATTAAGTATTGCACTCGCTAAAAAGTATCATCTCGATATTATCAACGGAGATTCTGTCCAAGTTTATAAAAATTATAATGTTGGTTCAGCAAAAATCAAGGAAAAACAAAAAGAAGGCATCACGCATCATCTCATGGATATCATTGAACCTGTCGAGCATTATGACGTTGCAAGGTTTCAACAAGATGCACGAACACGTATTAATCAACAGCCAATTAGTATGATTGTTGGCGGCACAGGATTATACATTAAAGCAGCACTCTATGATTATCGATTTGAAAAAAATATCGCTAAAGCTTTAGCGTCATTTCCAGATTCAAACACAATGTATGAAGAAATTTTAAAATTTGATCCCAAGGCAATGGTTGATATACATAATATAAAGCGTTTAAAAAACATGTATCAAAAAGTTTTAATGGGTCAAAAACCATCTGAAAATCAGTATAAAGATCAACCATTATACGATATCCTCACGCTTTATTTAGATATTCCAAAAGACATACTAAAAGAAAAACTAACCATACGGTTAGATCAGCAACTAGAAGAAGGATTTGTAGAAGAGGTCCAATATCTTAAAACATTAGGTCCGATTAAAGATGTCATCGGATATCGAGAAATCAACCAATATTTAAATCAAGAACTGACTTTAGAAGAAGCAAAAGCAAGCATTATCAAGAAAAGTTTAGCATTTGCAAAACGTCAAAAGACATGGTTTTTAAATCAAATGCAACCTGTGATCATCAATGCGTCAACGAATACGTTGAAAGATTGTATAAAGGAGATCGATACATGGCTAAAATAACATATCCTATTTATTTTATTGGTATGCCATTATCTGGTAAATCCACCATTGCAAAAAAAGTTGCACAATTAATGGATGTTCCGTTTCTAGATATAGACAAAGAAATAGAGAAACATGCACATATGTTTATAGATGAGATTTTTGAAGTTTTTGGTGAACCTTATTTTAGACAATTAGAAACAGAAACTTTAAACCGATTAAAAGACCAACACGCGGTGATTGCATGTGGCGGTGGGATTGTATTAAATAAAGCACATAAGTCAATCATGCATCAAGGTCATGTCATTCATATTATGAATGATCTAGAAACACTTAAAGAGAGACAGAAAAGTAGTTATGAAAGACCAATCTTATTAAAAAACACCTTAGAAAAACTGATGGAAGACCGATTTTTGAAGTATCAAGATTTCGCTCATGTCCATTTTCAAAATGATCAATCTATTGAAGACACCGTAAAAACGATTCATCAATACTTAAAGGAGCAACTAACATGAATGTATTAATCTTGCACGGACCAAATTTGAACATGCTTGAAAAGCGCGATCAAAAGCATTATGGCGGGATATCACAAGCGTCAATTTTCAATCATTTAGTACAAACATATCAAGACATTGATTTTACATTTTATCAAACGAATCATGAAGGAGAAATGATTGATGTTATTCAACAAACTCAAGATGTGGATGCCATCGTTGTGAATTTAGGGGCATGGACACATTATGCATATGCCATAAGAGATGCTTTAGAATTAACAAATAAAATCATTGTGGATGTTCATTTATCGGATTTAACAAAACGTGAAGCGTTTCGTCAAATCAATATTTTAGATGGGCTCACTAAAAAAACATTTATGGGCGAAAAATTGTTAAGTTACACGAAGGCAATTGATTATTGTCAAACACTTTTGGATTAAATTTGTTATAATATTTAAGGATTACACGAAAAAAGGAGTCAAAGATGATATCAACGAGTGAATTTAAAACCGGATTAACAATTTTATATGATCAAAATATTTTTCAAATTTTAGAGTTTATGCATGTGAAACCTGGTAAAGGTGCAGCATTTGTTCGTACAAAATTAAGAAATTTACGATCTGGTGCAGTGATTGATCACACCTTTAACGCTGGTGTCAAAGTAGATCGTGCACAGATTGATAAATTGCCTATGCAATACTTGTATCAAAATGGGGATACCTATGCGTTTATGAATGCAGAAACATATGAACAAATTGAACTTACTAAAAAACAAATTGACCATGAAATTCAGTTTATTTATGAGGGTATGACCGTAGAAATCATGTTTTACGATGGAAAAGAAATGTTAGGTGTTTCTTTACCTGATAAAGTCACACTTGAAATTGTTGAAACCATGGATGCAGTGAAAGGCGACACAAAAACAAATGCAATGAAAGATGCTAAATTACAAACAGGACTTGTAATCAAAGTACCAATGTTTATTGCTCAAGGCGAAAGGGTTGTCGTTTCGACCCATGATGCAAGTTATGTTTCAAGAGAAAAATAAGGCTTTGAAGCCTTTTTTTATGGTATAATACACATATGTTAGAAAGACTACAAAAAGTCCTTGCCAACCACCAAATCGCTTCAAGAAGAAAATGTGAGACGATCATTTTAGAAGGTCGAGTTAAAGTCAATGGTCAAGTGATCACTGAACTTGGCACAAAAGTTTCTTCTTCAGATGATATTGAAGTGGATGGTAAAAAACTTTTCAAACAAGACTATACATATATTTTAATGAATAAACCGAGAGGGATTATTTCTTCGGTTTCAGATGAAAAAGGTCGTAAAACGGTCTTTGATTTATTGTTAAAAGAAGATCAAGAGGCGCGTTTATATCCTGTTGGAAGACTGGATTACGATACTGCCGGACTTTTACTCATGACCAATGATGGTGCGCTTACTCAGAGATTAACGCATCCTAAACATCTCGTTGATAAAGTATATCGTGTCGTATGCCAAGGTATCATTTCTAGAGAAGCAATGAAACAATTAAGAACAGGTGTCCCAATCGGTGGCAAACACGTTGTTAAAGGTGTTCACGTTCGAGTTTTAGAAAGAAGAATACCAACGAAAACTTCCTATGTTGAAATCACCTTAGTCGATGGAAAGTATCATCAAGTCAAAGAAATGTTTGCAAGTGTTGGATACCCAGTTACAAAACTTACGAGAACTCGATATGCATTTTTAGATTCTGAAGGCATTCAACGAGGATTATACCGATATTTAAAAGTTCATGAAGTCAAAAAATTATTTGGATATCAGTTTAAACTCAAATGATCATATTGAGCCTAGACGTATAAATATGTTATAATAATAGAGATATTGGAGGAACTATGCAGCCGTTTCATATTGCAATTGATGGCCCAGCCGGTTCAGGAAAGAGTTCAATTAGTAAAGAGCTCGCGAATCAACTTCATTGCGTTCATATCGATACAGGTGCAATGTATCGAGCTGTAACTGCCATCGCACTTAGAAATCAGACACCTTTAGATGATGTGAAAACGTATCAGTTTTTAGAATCTTCAATATTTGAATACCAAAAAGAATCCATTTATCTCAATGATGAAGATTTAACAGATGTCATTAGAGAAACACACATTAATCAACATGTAAGTTTAGTTTCTAGCATTGAATATGTCAGAAAAAAACTTGTTGAAGTACAACAACACCTTGCAAAAAAGTACGATGTTGTGATGGATGGCAGAGATATCGGATCCGTTGTATTACCCAATGCTCAAGTTAAAATATTTTTAACTGCTGAAATCGAAGAACGTGCAAAAAGACGTATTCATGAATTGGGAATTGATATCCCACTTAAACAAATGATTGATGATATCGCAAGTAGAGATTTAAAAGATTCAACAAGAAAAATTTCTCCATTGACAAAAGCGAGTGATGCCATCGTGATTGACACAACATATTTAACAAAAGAAGAAGTCATTCAAGCAATTTTGATTGAAATTGATAAAAGGAAGAGACAACATGCAAAACATTAATATCCCCCGAGTTGGTCAAATCGTAGAAGGTAATGTCATTAAAGTAGAAGACAATACGTTATATGTTGATTTAAATGCGATGACCGAAGGTAAAATCCATTTAGATAATTATGCAAAACCAGCACCTCAAACATTTATAGGTTTGATTGCGATTGGTGACACAGTCAAAGCTCGAATTCAAAAAATAACGGATGAGCCTGCACAAATTTTACTTTCAAGATTACCTCTTATCGAAGAAGAATCTTTTAAGAAACTAGAAGAAGCTGTTAAAAATGAATCCGTTGTTTCAGCAACTGTTAAAAAAGCAGATGAAAAAGGATTATTACTAAATATTGAGGGTTTTGAAGCATTTCTACCTTATAGCCACTTAGATTATGACTTAGTAAAAAACAAAGAACAATTACGTGGAAAAAAACTAGAAGTTCAACTTTTAGAAGCTACAAAGCGTGGACGTTTTCAAAAAATCATTGCTTCTCGTAAAAAGATTTTTGAACAAGCACGACAAGAAGCATATGATGCACGTATTAAAGCACGTGAAGAAGCGTTACAACAAATTAAAACTGGCGATGTTTTAAAAGGCATCGTTGATAAAATTGAAGCGTATGCTGCAACCGTTAAATTTGGACATGTTGCTGGATTATTACGAATTTCTCAAGTCAGTCATTATCGTATTGATCAACTAGAAGATGTATTAGCTGTTGGACAAGAAGTAGAAGTTAAAGTCATTAAAAAAGAAGGCAACCGCTTAGACTTATCCGTAAAAGCATTGATGCCTACACCATATGAAGAATATGCGAAAGTGCATCATAAAGGTGAAACAGTTGAAGGTACGGTCGTCCAAAAATTACCATTTGGTATTATTGTTGAGTTAGATCGAGATATTCGTGGTCTTCTTCATCAATCAGAATTTTCTTGGAATCCTAATGATAATTACGATGCGTATGTTAAAATTGGTGAAACCATTCCAGTAGGCATTTTAAGTATCGATGTTAAAAAAGAAAAAATCGCCCTCTCTAGACGCGTATTACTAGATAATCCATGGAAAGATGTAACGGTTAGAAGAGGTGACGTCATTCAAGTTCCAATTACGGGTATTGAACGTAATATGATACTTGTCAATGTTCAAGGTGCAGACGGTATCATCAAACAAGATGAGTTAAGTATTGATCGTGTCGCAAAAATTGATGAATTATTTACAGTTGGTGATTCAGTGGAAGCCATCGTTTTAGTTGCTGATAAAAATACGTGGACCATGGAACTATCGATTAAACGTATCAAAGAAAAAGAATTACGTGCAGATTTTGAAAAGTTTATGGAACAAGAAAAAGTGGATGAATCAGGTACAAATCTTGGAGAACTTTTTGAAGATAAATTTAAGAAGAAAAAATAATGGGATTTAAAATCGCGATTGTAGGACGTCCAAACGTCGGAAAATCAAGTTTATTTAATCGTCTGATTGGTCAAAGACATGCAATTACAGATGATCAACCAGGGATTACCAGAGATCGATTGTATGGTCGAGCTGAATGGTTGAATCAACCATTTGAAGTCATTGATACAGGGGGCATCGACTATGTTGATGCTCCTTTTTTAACTGAAATCAGAGTTCAAGCAGAGATTGCAATGGATGAAGCAGATGTGATCTTATTTGTTGTTGACGGTGTTTCAGGGATTCAAGATGCCGATGAAATGGTTGCTAAAATTTTAATGAAACGACAAAAAGAAGTCATCGTCGTTGTGAATAAAATTGATGATGCTTCTAAAATGCCCAGCATTTATGAATTTTATGCACTTGGTTTAGGAGATCCCATTGGTATTTCAACCATTCATGGAATTGGAATAGGTGATGTTTTAGATAAAATTATGGCCATGCACCAATTACCTGAAGACACCTATGATGAACATGCGATTCAGTTTGCAATTGTCGGGAGACCTAATGTTGGAAAATCCTCTTTGATGAATGCGATTTTAAATCAAGAACGCGTCATTGCATCACCTCTTAGTGGAACAACGCGCGATGCAATTGATACGACATTTAAGCGTCATCAAAAAGAGTATGTTGTCATTGATACCGCAGGGATCAAAAAACGCGGTAAAATCTATGAAAGCTTTGATAAATATGCATTAATTAGAGCACGTTCCGCATTAGAAAGAGCAGATGTTGCACTACTCGTGATTGATGGTCATGAAGGCGTCATTGAGCAAGATTTACATGTCGGTGGACTGATCGAAGACTATTTCAAGGCAGTTGTAATTGTTGTGAATAAGTGGGATCTTATTGAAAAAGATGATAAGACCATGGCCAAAATGGAAAAAACAATTCGAGATAAATTCCAATTTTTCGGGTATGCACCTGTTGTCTTTTTATCAGCAAAGGATAAGACGAGACTGAATCCATTATTTGATGCGATTGATTTAGCTTCCGCAAATTATAACAAAGAAATCAAAACATCCGTACTTAATGAAGTGTTACATGATGCAACGTTAAAACACCCACCGGCAATTTTCAATCATGGACGTGCAAACTTTACTTATATTACGCAATCAGGTGTGAAACCACCAACATTCCAATTGTTCGTTAACCAACCTGATTATGTGCATTTTTCTTATGAAAGATATTTACAAAATGCGTATCGCGAATCCATTGATTTTACTGGTACGCCAATAAAATTTATTCTTAGAAAGAAGGTTTCAGATGACATTTAGTTTCATCGGAGGTGGCGCATGGGGAGCCACGCTTGCTCAAGTCTTATTAGATAATGGTCATGAAGTCATGATATATGAAATCAACCCATCACATCGCGCGTTATTAGAAAAACATCAACATCCGTTTTTCAAAGTCACGTTACCTTACGGTATTAAAGTCACAGATCAACTTACAGAAGCGCTTGAATTTTCTGATTACGTTTTATTAGCTGTCCCAACAAAGTTTTTTAAAAATTTAGTACAAGACATCAACAATGTATTAAAAAAACCAAAAATATTCATTAACGTTTCTAAGGGATTTATTCTGCCTGATTTAATGACAATGAGTCAATACATGAATGCTCATATGAAAGATAAAGTTGAACATTATTTCAGTTTAACAGGACCTTCGCATGCTGAAGAGGTGATCGAAAGAAATTTAACATCCCTTGTTTGTTCTGGAGCGTCAGTTGAAAGTAGAGAAATCATTGCATCGGCATTTAACAATCGATATATGAGACTATATATGTCTGATGATCTTATTGGAAGTGAAGTTGCTGGTGCAACAAAAAATGCAATTGCGGTGACTTCAGGTATATTAACTGCTTTAGAATACGGAGAAAATGCAAGAGCTGCGCTTTTAACAAAAGGGTTACATGAAATGAAATCGATCATTTTAGCGTTTGGTGGCAAAGAAGAAACTGTAACAGGACTTACAGGTATTGGGGATTTAATTGTGACGGGATTATCCTTACATTCAAGAAATTTCAAAGCAGGACTTAAAATTGGTCAAGGTATGGACAAGGAATCCATTGAAGCACATGAAAAACAAACCATTGAAGGTTTTTTAACAATTCAAGCATTATATGCATTTGGAAAACAACACCAACTTCATCTTCCTATCATCGAAACAGCATATGAAATCATCTTTAATGAGCGGAAAATCAGTGAAATTATTGAAAAAATACTCGATCATCGGGTCAAATTAGAACAAAATTCATAAAAAAAGCATCTTATATTGCATTCTTGCCTTAATGGTGCTATAATATAGATAAAATAAAGGGAGGAAATTCTATGAACAAAACAGAACTCATTGCAGTTTTAGCAAACGAAGCTAAAGTGACTCAAAAAGTAGCTGAAGAAGTTTTAAGAGCATTAACAAATACTGTCTCTGAAACTTTACAAAAAGGCGAAAAAGTTGTTGTTACAGGTTTTGGTACTTTTGAAGTGAGACATCGTGTTGCACGTCAAGGTAAAAATCCTCGTACAGGTCAACCAATTACTGTACCTGCACAAAATACACCTGCTTTCAGAGCTGGTAAATTATTAAAAGCAGCAGTTAAATAATTGATCAAGTAAAAAACACACAAGAAATTGTGTGTTTTTTTTATCTTTTTTTTTATTTTCATATACAATAGAATTATGCTTGAACCTATTTTATTAATTAATGATTTGAATACATGTTCATTAGATACGATTAAATCAAGATATCGAGATGTTCATGCACAAGATGCAAGTGGTAAATCACTGCTTTTTTATGCTGTTCAAACCCATCGTGATGATGTTTTATCCGATTACGTCTCACGAGGTGCGCGATTATCTGCACGTGATGATCAAGGAGAAACCATTGTATTTGAAGTGATAAGACGTGCACGCTTTGATTTATTAAAGAAATTAATTGCACTTCAAGTCGACATTAAGCAAAGTAATGATTTAGGACAAACACCACTTCATATTGCAGCGATGAGTGGCCATGTTGAAATGATTCAATTATTAAGAGAAAATGATGCCACACATCAAGTTGATTTGTTAGGAAAAAGTCCAATACATGAAGCTGTTTTAAATGGAAAATTACTCGCGCTTAAATATTTTGTTGAAGTTGATGAACAATCTGTTTTTATTTTGACACATGATCGACTTAACTTATTACATTATGGTGTCATGACATCGAGTGTTGATATGATTGAATATTTAATTGACTGTGATGTTGATATGAATGGACTTACAAGAGATTATGACACGCCACTTCATATTGCGGTAAGACATCAAAATATTGACGCCATTCAACAATTGTTAAGTCATTTTGCATTTATGAATATTATGAACAAATTTAAAGTGACACCGGAAGATGAAGCTCAAGATTTTATTGAATTGAAAAATATGTTCACGGAATATAAATTTACACCGTCATATGAAAATCAAATGTCCAAATATCAAAAAATTTTAGCAGTCCTCAATCGAGACAAACAATTATTTTCTAAACTCGTTTCACTTAAAGATCAAGATCCATTTGACAGGTATCAAAAAAAAGCGCATGACTATATCATGCACTATCAATTTCAATCTTTATTTAAATTAGAAAGCTCGTAATGGGGCTTTTCTTTTTGCCACTGTTTAGGTGTACGATCTTCATTAAAAATACCCCAATGTTTTTCTTGTTCATCAGGATTAAGAGAACCTTTCCAAGTTTCATCGTACGCCTCAAATAAATATGCAAGCATATTTTCTTCTTTTAAATGTTGATACACAGCCTCTAAATAAATCGCTTGATTTTCTTCTGTCGCCTCATGAATGATCATTTGATGGTTAGCTTTAGTTGCCCATCCAAATTCTGTGATGATGACAGGTTTATTTAAAAACGTTTCTTTAGCTTCTTTGATATCTTGTTTGGTTTTTATAATGGCATTCTCTAAAGACAGACTTTGCCATTGAGGATAAGAATGTATACTAATGAAATCAACGACTTCACCAAGTTTTTTATTGTGTAACCAAAAATATTGACCTTCACAAAATGTCACTGGAACTTCTATGTTTTGACGTACATAATGAACATGTTCGATGAGTGCTGTTTCAGGCATTAAATTCGGATGCCAATCCGATGTATTTTCATTTCCTACAGAAACTGCAAATACAATGTCTTTATACGTGGTTGCTAATTCAATCATCTCATCAAGTTGTTGATAGTTCGTTTTTTTATTTGCTTTGATGTCTTCTGGTGAGTAACGTCCACCAAAATGACAATTTGGATTATCTAATTCACCTTTTGGTTCAACACCAAGCATGATTTTTAAGTCAATATTATGTTGAACGATGAGTTTACAAACCTGTTTAACATGAAACGATGTATCATACATACGGATGTGTTTGACAAAGGTTTGTAGATGCATTAAATCTTCTAAAACGTCTTCATCTGTAGGATATATTTGAGTTCTTGGACTTTGCCCTTCACGATACCCTGAGTAACAGATTGCTGGTTGAAAATGATACATGATGCCTCCTAATAAATGAGTAATATTGAAATGATTGAAATTAAGTTTGTCAGCATATGAACAATCGTCACAATCAATAAGTTTTTGTTTTGTTTTGTATAAATGTATCCAAAGACGAATCCAATGACAACATAAGGGATAATATTAATGACTAAATCGGTAAAAGTAGGTTCAGCTAATACATGAATGAGACCAAATGTTAAGGAAGAAAGAACCACCGCTATTTTTTGATTAGAAATGATTCCAAAAAACGCTTTTCTAAAAATTAACTCTTCGACAATTGGTCCTAATATAACAGCCGAGAACACCATGAAAAACACACCATTTCCTTGAAGTGAATCCATGATAATCGTTTGATTCACAGATTCGATTTGTTCTCTACCCGTGATTAGATATACAAGCTGTGATAAAACATTCGCGAAAATATTACCTGCAAGTACATATAAATAGCCAGCAATAATGAGTCCAATCCACTTAGAAGAATAGGTTTTAGCATCAAGAAAGTCTTTATAAATGTAAGGTTTTAATAAGAAAAATAAGACCGGAAACAACAAGATATAAATCACAAAATTTATTAGACTATTTGCTAGTGATGTAAAAGCAGTATAATTCGTCCCTAAAATTGTATCGATCACCTCATATCCGAGCAACGCTTCGGGAATAAATGAAGCTTGTGTTGCCACATCTAAATATCCAGTAGATAAGGATGAAATGACATATGAAGGCGGTAATGTATTAGCACCATCCACAACAATAAAGGCATCAAATGTGTCATCAACCATCATAAAATAATCATCATTAAATGCAAACGTTGTATACATCGTAAAGTCTAAAATCATCGTATTTGGTAGTACAACAACAAGGTTTTCATATTGATCAAATAGGCGTTCGACTTCAACTTGTGGTGTAATTGTTTCTTTGAGCGATGGTACAGAAGAATCTCCTAATTGATCAAATAATAAAAATACAAAAGAAGCCACAATCAACATGACAAAAAAATAGTATCCAATCGAAAGTATAAAGCGACTTTTATTGACAGGTGTTGAATGATGTTCGTCGTGTGTTGTTTTAAATAACTCTGAAAAGTTTATTTGACTCATGATTGACTCCTATCCATATTATAACAAAATTATCCACATAATATAGTTTGACTCATGATTATGATAAAATATTGGTGGTCATATGAAAAAGAAAATATTGATTGCAACTCAAAATTTAGGAAAACTTAAAGAGTTTGAAATTGCACTTTCATCTTTTTTCGATGTATTTCTTTCATTAAAGTCATTCAGTGATCAAGATGAAGTCGAAGAAAACGGGATGACGTATCAAGAAAATGCGCATCTAAAAGCAATTTATTTTTATGAAAAATATCATGTACCGGTAATTGCAGATGATTCAGGTTTAGAAGTCATCTCACTTCAACATTATCCAGGGATATATTCAGCAAGAATTGGTGAAAATGATGAAAAAAGAAGACAAATCATCTTAAATAAACTTGAAGGTATCTCTTCTAGAGAGGCTCAAATGATCACGCATCTTACGTATATAGATGCGTCAGGAATATATGATTTTGAAGCTCGAGTCGATGGTCGTATTAGTTTTAAAGAAGTAGGCCATCAAGGGTTTGGATATGATTCTATTTTCATCCCTAATGGATATTTAGAAACGTTTTCTTGTATGCAACCAGAAGATAAATTAAAGGTATCACATCGTGGCATCGCAATCACGCAATTAATACAATTTTTAAAGGAGAAATCATATGCGTCATAATATTGAAAAAGAAGTCATTGAACGAGTAGCCTTGGGGTTAAATGTCTCAGAGGATGACGTAAAAATCGTTGAACGTCTTAAAGGTGGTGTGAGTCACTACACCTATCATGTTACAGTAAATGATGTTTCCTATACCTACCGAAAGATTGGTGAAGGTGGAAACTTGTTTGTTGATCGTAAAACCGAATTTCAAATGATTAATAAAATTGTACCGTTAGACATTAACTCAGATGTTGTTGTTTTCGATGTCGAA
This sequence comes from Acholeplasmataceae bacterium, assembly GCA_965657915.1. Lineage (GTDB taxonomy): Bacteria > Bacillota_I > Bacilli_A > Acholeplasmatales > Acholeplasmataceae > UBA8290. The sequence continues at coordinate 75,440 of CBFHPN010000005.1, forward strand.
ACAGGTGAGAAAATATCAAAATATGTAAAAGGGACACCACTCACACTACTTGATTATCATGCGCATTTAGATGCCGTTGTTTCAACATTAAAAAAACTACATCAATCAGATACAAAAGATGTTGTTGATTACGGATTGATTAACAGGTTATCATTATATGAAAGTTATACCAACCAAAGAACACCACTCTATCAAACATTAAAGACATTTTGGATAGAAAAATATCAAAAAGAATACGAAACAAATCCAAAAGTATTTTGTCATAATGACGCCCAACGTTCAAATATCGTGATTGGAGAATCGCGTCTCTATTTACTTGACTGGGAGTATGCAGGACTCAATGAATTTTATTACGATATTGCGTCTTTTGGGAATGTAGATTTTAATGATGCGCTGATTTTACTTGATCATTACTTAGGTAGAAAAGCTAGTTTAGAAGAACAAAACCATGTCAGATTTTATCGCATGTTTCAAACGTTACAATGGCATCAAGTCGCATTATATAAACACAATATTGGTTTAGGCGATAAAATACAAGTTGATTTTAAGGCACTTGCTTTAAAATACTTGCAAATTGCCGAAAGTTTTAAAGCATATTTAGACGTTTAAGATGACATTAAAAGAGGTATTACAGTTACCTAAAGATGTGAATAGTCTTCAGCTTATCAAGACATACTTAAATCAGCCGCTTGATTATCATGATCAAATTGCGGCTTTTTCGCATTATACCTCGATCTTATTTCATTTATTTTCATATGATGTACTCATCAAAGAAGTCGACCTTTTTTTTGATCGATACCTCACAGCGGATTATGATGAACGATTCGATCACATGATGGGTTTATATATTGATGCTGCGCAGGCTTTAGATCGTTTTCAAGATGTTAAAAAAATGTTAGAGCAAAGAAAAAAAAGACTTCCACTTTTAAAACAATATCTTACCTTTGAGCAAGAATATAAATATTTAGAAGCTTTAAATCAACTCACATCTCGTTGGGTATTAGAACAATTTCAAGATCACATACCAAATCATGTTCAAACAAAGATAAACGCTGTTTTATTAAACACCTACATTCAAGAAAAAGAATATCAACGTGCATATGAACTTATTCAAAGTTTTAGTAAAGAAGAAAAGAAAGCATCTTTTAATACGTATATTATCTTATTAGACGCACTTAAATTATATGATGAAATCCTAACGGAATATAAAGAAAAAAGTGATCAAACATATACCCATTTTGATATTTTCTATTTATCAAAAACATATATTGCATTAGGTGAAGAACAAAAAGTCATCAATTTAGAAGTTGATCATGAAGTCTTGATGGATCAAATCCATCCATTTAAATTTGAGTATTATGAAATGTTACTTCGTTTTTATGAGCATATTCAAAATGCATTATCAGTTAAGATTTATCAACAAAAATTAAAGGCATTAAAAACTCAAGAAAAAACATCAAAAATAGAGACTCAAGCAAACGATCAAAAAGTGAACATTGAGCTTGTGAATCAACCAAAAACACAGTCAATCAAGACACTAGAACGTATTCAACTCGTCATGAAAGATATGTTTACAATACATCATGACTTATCATACAGAGATGCCATACGTTTGAAGTCAATCTTACTCAATCGTATGTGCCAATTTGAGACATATGTCATGTATAAACCGTCATCGAGAACACTTTATTTTTATAAAAAAGAACGTTTGTATGACAAAAAAATAAAGCCAGAACAATTAGAACATACCTTTTTAAAACATATCATGCATCAAAAGCGCGATGGATTTATTGAGCATCCGCTCTTTGAAGGGTATCAAGATATATTAACCCAAAAAAAATATGAAAACATCACACACATGTATGTGTATCGCGTTGAAGGAATGATGATGATGTTTTACTATGCGAAACCGATCGAAACCTACGCTGAAGATGATGACATCTTACGATTAGCCTCACAATATATAGGATATGAATTCTCCATTCAAGATCAACATGTCACACTTGTCAAACAAGACATCATTTTAAACGCTTTTTTATCGAACGTGACATTTCCAGTGAAGTATTATGTTCAAGGTCGAATGAAACACGGGAAACAAGCGATTCAATTACTTCAAGTGGAAGAAGAAGAAACATTGCAAAGTTATCTTGAAAAAATCGTTTTTGAAGATCGTCAAAGGTACCAAGAAGCAATGCATCAATTAACCAATTTAGAAGTTGACCATATTGACATCACCTATACGATTTCTAAAACACAAGTCAAAGAAGTCATGTATGCGAGTTTTATCGATCATGAAATGATCATCATTTCTAGTTTTGAAAATGTAGCGGCACAGTTTCAGGCGATTGAAGATATTCAAAACCATGCGATGAGAGATCCATTAACCAACATCATGAATTTTAATGCATTTAAAAGAGATTTTGTTTCTCTTGTTAAGCATAAAGTTACATTTTTAATGATCGATATTCAGCCACATATCATCTATCTTTATGGGATGAAAAAATATCATGCTTATTTTTTAGATTTTTGTAAAGAAAGCAGTAAGTTTTTTTCAGAAGAACAACTCTATGTTCATAATGATCATCAACTCATAGCAGTCATGCCTGGAAATGATATTCGTACCATTGAGAAGCATTTAATTGCATATCAAAAAAAGATAGCACATTATTACTCTAATGCCATATCAAGTGAAACATATGTCATGCATATCGGGATATTAAGATATCCTGTTTCAACAAAACAACAAGATTTTGAATCGATCATGCACTACCTTCATATTGCATTGTATCAAGCGAAATTATCCCAACTTAAACGATATGATTTTTCTTATGCTGACTATGAAAATGATTTAAAAGAACAATATTTACTCGATCAGATGCACGACGCCATCAATCATGATCAATTTGAAATTGGATTTCATCAAATCATTGATCAATCATCGAATAAGATGTGGATGTATGAGTCGTTTATTTATTTAAAAAATCTTAATGTTTCTCATCAAGATATGGTGGTCATTGCAAAAAAACGTCATCGACTATTTGATTTAGATATGGCACATATCAAAGTCGTTTTTGAAATGCTTATTAAACTTTATAACGAAACAAGTAGCTATATTAAGATTGTCGTTCCGATCGACGTCGAAACCATTAAACACCCGAATTTTAATGCTTTCATCACACAGTATATGATTCAATATAAAATTCCTAAACATATCATTCATTTAAACATCATGGGTGATTTAAAGGCATCGACATATATCAATTTAATTAAAGATTTACTTGGTTTAGGCATTGGGATTCAAACAAGTTCATTAAAGGTTGCATTATATTATCCAGTACAAGCCTTACATTTTGATGTCAAATATCCAGATGAAAAAATGATGTCTTATTTAACATCCATTCAAAAAATGATGGCATCTTTTCACGTTGAATTTGTAATTCGAAATGTGTTAAATAAAGAAATCAAACAACTTTTACAAAAAGAATCATTAATACTGATAGAAGGACCAATCTATAAAAAACTGACAAAGCAACAAGTGTTTGAAAAAGTATCATATAAAATGTCAAATTAATGTATAATGGATAAGAGGTGGAAAACATGTCTTGGAATAACATCACATATTTAATCGGTGAAAGAGTTAAAATTGAAGGTGAAAAAAAAGTTGGTGTCATCACACGTATTGATGTCAATAAAGGTGTCATTTTCGTTTTACATAAACGGATGAGAGAACAAGCTTATCCTTATCCAGAAGCATTAGATAGTGGATTATTAAAACCAGAAGTTACGAAAAGATAAATCATTTGATTTATCTTTTTTTTAAGTTTAATTTTGATATGTTTCATGATACTATATGTATATGGAAATGAAACTAGAAACCCCAATACAACTAAAACATTTAAGTATAAAAAATAGAATTGTCATGGCACCCATGTGTATGTATCAATCCGATGACACAGGTGTTGTGAAACCTTTTCATGAAGCACATTATTACATGCATGCACTTGGTGGAATTGGTCTTGTGATGGTAGAGGCAACCGCAATTAGTAAACATGGTCGTATTTCTGTCAATGATTTAGGGATTTGGTCAGATGAACAGATTCAAGGATTAAAAGTCATTTCAGAACGCATCAAAGAAGCTGGAAGTACGTCTTGCATTCAAATCAATCATGCAGGAAGAAAATCAGTAGGTCAAGATCCTATTGCACCATCTCAAATTAAAATGGATGGAAAAGATGAACTTCCTAAAGCAATGAGTTTATTAGACATTAAAGAGACAATTAGCGATTTTCAAAAAGCAGCGATCAGAGCAAATGACGCAGGTTTTGAGATGATTGAAATTCATGCAGCCCACGGATATTTGATTTCTCAATTTATGTCTCCATTAAGTAACCAAAGAGACGATCAATACGGCGTCAAACATCAATTTCTAAAAGATACGATTCAAGCAATCTATGAGGTATGGCCAAGTCATAAAAGTATTTCAATTCGCATCAGTGGTACTGAATATCATCCCGATGGATTTGATATCGATGATGTCATTGATATTTTAAAGGCATGTGACTTGTCTCGGATTGATCTCATCCATGTAAGTAGTGGTGGTAACATTCGACCTAATATTTTAAAATTAGAATCTGGTTATCAACTACCATTAGCACGTAAGATTAAACAAGAATTACAAATCAAGACGATCGGTGGCGGACTTTTAAATCATCATGATGAAGGTGAATTAGCACTTCAAAGAAATGATTGTGATATGGTGTTTTATGGTCGATTACTACTTAGAGATCCCTTTTATTTTTTAAGGAATATAGAGAGTTTTGAATTTCCAAAACCATATCAAAGAGGAAAATTAATTAAGGAGAATTCATGAAAATTTCAGTTGGTGGTATGATCGCATCAGGTAAATCTACACTTGTAAAAAAATTAGGTGAAGCTTTAGGATTACCGGTGATGGAAGAATTTGAAAAAGATGATGAGGTTTTTAATACATTACTAAAATGGTTGTATGAAAAAAAAGATAATGTAGAAATGCTTTTACAAATTTATTTCATTCACAATCATTGGTTGAATCAACAAAAATATGAAGGCCATTTCATCGTCGATCGTGACCTTATTGAACATTGGCTGTTTGCGTATCACAATTTACGTAATATGCCGACGATTATGAATATGTATAATGGTGTTTTTCATTCTTACATGAATCAAATCAAACATCCAGATGTTTATATCATCTTAGATGTGAATTGGGATCAATTCAAAGATCGTGTCTTAAAACGTGGTCGAGAACAAGAAATTGAAAACTTTGAACTCAATCAGTCCTATTTTAAAGCGTTGATTGCGGATTACACACAAAAAATTGTGTCACAATGCTCTGTATATGGTATTCCTTATCATGTCATTGATACGAATGACAAGAGTGAAGACGACGTATTAAAAGAAGCACTACAAGTCATTCAAACATTAAAATCGTAGTCATACGATTTTTTTTATGGAAAGATTTCCATAATATTAAGTTATAATAAGATTAAGGAGTCGTCATGTCGAGTATAAAAGATGTTGCAGCGAAAGCTGGTGTAGGAATTGCTACGGTTTCTAGAGTCATTAACAAGTCAGGGTATGTGAAACAAGAAACGAAAGAACGCATCGAAAAAGTCATTGAGGAACTTGGATTTAAACCCAATGAAATTGCACGTTCAATGACACAACAAAAAAATCATATCGTCGCATTTATTCTCCCTAATACAAAACATCTTTTTTTTGGTGAACTCCTTTACGAAATTGAGTCTGCACTTTATGAAAAAAATTACAAGTTGATGGTTTGTAATTCTAGTGAACGCATTGAAAAAGAGTTGGCGTATATCGAGATGTTGAAAACGAATCGTGTAGATTCAATGATTTTACTAACGAATAATGATATCGAACATTTGTTAGATAAAAAGTATCGCATCATTTCTTTTGATCGTATTTTTGAGGGTATCCCTTATGTGGCCTCAGATAATTATGAAGGTGGCAGACTTGCTGCATTACATTTAATTGAACGTGGCGCAACGAAATTGATGTTTGTTGGTGATGATCAGCAAGGTGTGCATAGTATTGTGAAAACAGAAGTTTCCAAAAGAAAGCAAGCATTTATTGAAACATTGAAGTCCAATGGAATTGATAAAGTTATTGAAATTGAATACCCTCTTGGAAACTATATTGATATTCCTGAAGCAGTTCAACAACAAGTCTTAGAACATGAAGATGTTGACGGCATTTTTTGTATTTCAGATGCTGTTGCTGCAAGAGTGATTAAAACACTTGAATTAGCAGGGAAAAGTGTCCCTAATGATGTAAAAGTGATCGGTTATGATGGCGGAAGAAGTTTTCTTAATTTAGGTAAAACGATCACATCCATCGATCAACAACCGCATCTATCTGCAAAAGCAATTGTTGATATTATTGAACATTATTATAAAAATACAAGTATTGAACCCTCTCAAATTACGCCTGTAAAATTGGTCATTGGAGACACAACATAAAAATAAATCAAGTTAAAATACGATTGTCACGTGTATGATCATGACGACGATTGATGTAAAGAGGAAATGATGAAAAAAATTATTACAATTGGTGAATATTTAATCGATATGATGCCATATGAACAAGGATTTCAACCTAAACCTGGTGGTGCACCCATGAATGTCGCTGTTGCGATTCATCGCTTAAATGGTGATGTGATACCAATTGCACAAGTTGGTGACGATATTTTTGGACATATGCTTAAAAATACATTGGTTCAAGAAGGTATGGATGTCCACTATATTTCGTTGGATAAAACGCATCAAACCTCATTAGCATTTGTGAGTTTAGATGCATTTGGAGAAAGACAATTCATGTTTTATAGAGACCCTTCAGCGGATCAGTATGTATCACTCAACCAACAAACACTCAAGCAAATCCAGTATGATATCGTACATTTTGGATCTGTTGGATTAGCAGAATATCCTTTAAAAATGAGTACAGATTTACTTATTGAAGACGCTATCTTACATGATAAGATCATCAGTTTTGATGTCAATATTAGATTAATGCTTGTTAAAGACGAACAACATCATCAAGCAACGATTCATAGGTATATTAAAAAAAGTAAACTTATAAAATGTTCGTTTGAAGAAATCGTGTATTTACATGGTGAAGAGCAACCATTAAATGATATGGTTTCAACATTATTTCAATTAAACGATCAAATGGTTATTGTTACAAATGGAGCAAAAGGTGTCCATGTATTTTATAAAGAAGATGTCTTTTATCAACAAGCATTTCAAGTTGAGGTCATTGATACGACTGGTGCTGGAGATGCATTTATGGGTGCCTTTTTATGGTCACTCTCAAAAGAAGAGCAACCATTTATAAACACAAATTGGATTCCTAAAGCACTTGAAGTTGCAAGTTACGCTGGCGCGCTTACCATCACTAAAAAAGGTGCAATGGAAGCATTGCCAAAGTATCAAGATATCTTAAGATTTTTTTAAGGATTTAAGTTTTTTTTGAACGTGAGTCATGATATACTATACATACCATAATTATAAGCATGCTTATAAATGTGGCTGTCTCGATGGCACATCCCCCCAGCTGTCGAGACTTTCTTTTTTATATAAGACATTAAATTATGTTATAATATTGAAAAAGCTCTGGGGGGAGTCTAATGTCAAGCATTATTCATGTTTTTTATCAAGGTGTGATGCCTGAAGGGATCATTGCTAATGATGTTTTGCACAATCTTGAATTTCATTATCAAAAAGTAGATTCTAAAGATGATATTAAAAAAATGTATCAAAAATGCTGTGATATGGTCATGCTATATGATCTAGATTTGGAATTAGAATCTATATTGATTGAGCATATTCAATCTTTGAGGCATATTCCTGTTGTGATTGTTTCAACATTACATCAAGTTCAAAGAAAGTTAGAACGCATCAAACAAGGCATCGACGAATTTTTTCATATCGAAGAAGACATCGATTATATTAAATTTAAAATTCATAATTTACTGAAGCGAATTAAAGTGATTCAACATCTCCAAACAGGAACCATTCAATTTCAACATTTAACAGTACGCTTGAGTAATCGACAAGTATTACATGGGAATAAACGCATTAATTTAACAGTAAAAGAATTTGAATTGTTGCAATTGTTTTTATCAAATCCAAACATTACCTTGTCTAAGGAAGAAATTTTTTATCACCTGTGGAATAAAGATTTATATTTCACGGAAAATGTAATTAATGTCCATATAAGACATTTAAGAAAGAAAATCGAACTAAATGATAAACATCCACAAGTCATTGAAACTGTTTGGGGTTATGGTTATAAACTTGGCCAAGGTGAAGTTAAACAAAATTAATAAGCCCTGTTGGGCTTTTTTATTAGAAGAGGCATCATGAAACATTTACTATTAAGTAGAACCATTTTGGATCATCCAGATATTTACTCAGAGATGAAAGAACATCTCAAAAATCATGATAAAGTATTAGTACTGTTGTATTCTTTTTTTGATGTTTGGTTTCCAACGGCATCTCACTATCAAGCATATTACGCTGAAAATAATGACTATATTCAGAAAATGAGACGTCAATTTGGACGATATGATATCCATGATGTTGAGTTTTTAAATTATTATCAAGATGATAAAGCAACACGACTTAAAAAAATAAGTGACGCAACGGTTCTATATTTTCCAGGTGGTGCGCCAGATCAAATGATGAAACGTTTTGATCAGCATCAACTCATACAACCACTTAAAGCATTTAAAGGCTTGACCATCGGTTCATCGGCGGGTGCCATGATTCATTTAAAAAAACCACATCTTTATAAAGATGACGATTACGATAAATTCCAATATATCCAAGGACTCGGGTATGTAGACGGGTTTGATATCAGTGTGCATTATAGAAGACGTAACCAACAAGATAAAGCGATCAGAAGAGTTGTTCATGAAAAACACATCGATGTCTACGCAATTCCAGACGATGGCGCGATATTTATTCACAACCAACACCTTAAGTTATTAGGTTCAGCAAGTAAAATCATGAATCAAAAAGGTCAATTTCTATGAAAAGATGGGTTATGTATTATGTAATCATTAGTTTATTATTTGGTGCCATTATTTATTTAATTACGCTCTTCCAAATTTCTCAAGAAAAAACAAATGAAGCATTTTTATCACTTACAAATGACGTATATGAAACAAAAGATATAGAAGCATTCACGCGTTACTCTACACGAGGGTATGAACCTATTTACAGAGAAGAAACCTCATTATATGTCATTGAAATCATTCAAGCTTTAGGCTCAAATGAAGGGGTGGATTTACACCAACTTGTTGTGTTTGTGATTCCAAAAGATAAAGAAAATATCAACTATGCAAGTGATGTATCAGATAGAAATGATGAAAGTCAACTCCTATTAAATGCCCCTACATTAACATTTGATTCTAAAGAAGATCCATCATTAAAAGATTATGCGCTAAGTGTAGGCATTGAAACGCTTGGGTTTTATTATTATGCGCTTACGATCGAAGAAGATCTGAATGGATCTATTTCACTTTATGATTATGATGGAAGTCTTATCATAGATACAGAAGTTATCGTCACGCATCAATTTGAATTAGAAACATTTGTTGAAGGTATGTCAGAAGAAGAAATTGAAGCACGTATTAACGCTGATGAAGCCATCACATCAGCACTTATCAATCGCCTATTCATTTTTGCAGGCATTGATCTATTGATTGCAATCATCATCAGCATCATCTTAAGGAGACGAACACAATGATTCAAATATTTGAAACAACTAAGTTAGGAAAAAGACATGAAGAAGTTACACCACAGCATGTAGAAACCACGAACCATGATGAAATCATCATTTTTGATGATTTCGATCAAACCATGCAAGGATTTGGTGGTGCATTTACAGAAGCTTCTGCATACAATTTAAGTCGAATCAACAAAGACGTTAGAAACAAACTTATGCGGTCATACTTTGATCCTAATGAGGGAATAGGATATACACTCGGAAGAATTTCAATCAATAGTAGTGATTTTGGACTTTCTACCTATGATTATGTCGATGCTTTTGATGAAACCTTAGCATCCTTTGATATGTCTAGAGATCAACATATTATTGATGTGATTTTAGAAGCTCAAAAAATCGCTGGAAAAGAAATAGAAATACTTGCTTCTCCTTGGTCACCACCATATTGGATGAAAGATAATCAATCAGCAATCAAAGGCGGGAAGCTATTAAAAAAATATTATAAGTTATGGGCGACATACATCGTGAAATTCATCATGGCTTACCAAGAAAAAGGCATCAATATCAAGGCTTTAACCATTCAAAATGAACCCATGGCGAATCAACGATGGGAATCATGCATCTACGAGGCTGAAGATGAAAAAGAAATGGTCCTCATATTAGGTCAAACATTAAAAGAAGCAAACTTAGACACGAAGATTTATATTTGGGATCACAATCGCGACGAGATGTTTGAACGTGCATCACACATTTTAAAAGATCCACACGCATCATCCTATGTGTATGGTATTGCGTTTCATTGGTATGATGATCAACAATTTTTAGAAGTTAAAAAAACGCATGACGCCTTTAAAGACAAGCATCTCCTTTTTACAGAAGGGTGTCAAGAAGGTGGACCACATCTACATTCATATGAAGTTGCACAACGATACGGTAGAAATATGATGCATGATATCCATCATGGGACCGAAGGATATATTGATTGGAATCTTTTTTTAGATACCACAGGTGGTCCTAATCATGTGAACAATTTATGTTCATCCCCAGTCATGATCGATATCTTCCCTGAAAAAGAAATACGAAATCCTTCTTATTTTTATATCAAACATTTTTCAAAACATGTGACAAAAGGTTCAATTAGAAGACAATCATCTGCAAACCATGTTTTACATAATGTCTTTTTAAGACCAGATGGTAAATATGTTGTTGTCATCATGAATGAAACGGATGAAGGTCAACATGTTTTTTCAAAACATTCAAGCGTCACTTTTGATACATTTTTACCTCCGCATAGTATCCAAACATTGATTCTTTCATAAAAAATATGTAACCCTTTACATTTGAACTGATTTTATTTATAATGGTTTTAGGAAATCGGTTTCCAAAGAGGGTCAATGATGAAGAAAAAACAACTTATCAAATATAATCAAGGGATTTATTTCCCACTGATGAATCAAAAGGGGCTGAAAGGTTTTATCACCCCCTTTTTTGCTGGTCATTTAGCAATTGATCATGATCATTACATATTAGAACCAACCTCAGAACGAGATTTGTATAAACAAACATCACGTAATGTCATGTTTTTTATTGATGGAAAAAGATTTGATCTGAATGGTCAATTAGAACATCAACAAGATACAACTGTCATGTATGAAACAGGGTTAAGTTATCAAAAAGTGACACGTGAAGAAGGCAACATATCGATTGAGACAACAAGTTTCCTTGTTTCCGAAACAAATATTGAACGACACTTAATAAAAATTAAAAATAAACATGATCAACCCGTGACATTCAAAGCAGTTTCTGCGATTGAACTTTATGGAAGATCAGCAGAAAATCAACGCGACCACAGACACGTGACCTCACTACTGAATGTGTCTGAATTTACAAAAAATACATTAGTCATGACACCGACACTACATTTTGATGAAACAGGACATCATAAAAATGACCTTTCATATGGTGTATCTTTTCAGATGGTTGGTCATGAAAACATAGGGGCCTCACCTTCACTTGATCGATTTATTGGTGAAGGGTCTTTTATGTATCCTCGAGGTCTTGATGATGTGATTACTTCAGGTATTTTTTACGGATATGAAACGATTGCAGCATTTCAAACAGAATCGATCATGTTAACGCCTCATGAAGAAAAAGAGATTGTATTCTCAATCGGTGTTGATGATGACAAGGCAAGATTAACACATGCGCTCAATCAAGCATTGAATCCTCAAACATTTATATCTGAACGTCAACAAAGTGAAATGTTTTATCAACCATATGTTCAAGATTTATCATTTAAACTCATTTCAGAAGATGTTTCCAATCGCCTACAATTTGTGTCACTTCAACCACTATTTAGACGTGTGATGGGGAATTCTTACTTGCCACATCATGATTATGGAAAAGGTGGTAGAGGATGGCGAGATCTTTGGCAAGATCTCATCGCACTTAATATGTATTATGACCCACAAGTTTATGACATGTTATTCCAGTATTTTAAAGGTGTACGCTTAGATGGGTCTAATGCGACGATTATTGGAGATCAACCAGGCTCATTTAAAGCGGATCGAAATGCAATTGCTAGAGTATGGTCTGATCATGGTGCATGGCCGCTCATTACATTAATGATGTACATTCACGAAACGGGTGATGTTGATTTCTTAATGAGAAAACAAGCGTATTTTAGTGACCACTTATATGGATATGGTCAATTTAAAACACAAGAAAAGCCGAGTTTTACAACGTATGAAGGCACCATTTTAGAACACCTTTTAATACAGCATGTCGTTGCGTTGCATCATGTTGGCACACATGGCTATATCAAACTGATGGATGCTGATTGGAATGATGGACTTGATATGGGTCATGAACAAGGTGAGACGATTGCGTTTACCATGATGTATGTAAACAATATCAAATCTTTAATTGAGCTTATTGAAACATTGAATGAAACATCATTTGAATTATTTGCGCCACTCCAACAACTCATCTTAAATCAGATCAATTTGGAGACATACTTTAACATACGCGAAATCACAGTAAGTACCATATCTAAGTTAGATCTGATAAAAGCATTAGAGTCGCTTTATCAAACTCACTATGACCACTTACAATTCGCGTTTAAAGATGACGTTTTCCAAAGTTATTACGACCATCAAGGACGCCTTCTTGATGATTCAAACACCGTGATGTTGACAGGACAAGCGATGGCGTTACTCAATCACATTGCAACAAAAGATCAAGCCATCAAAATTGCTAAAAAAACAAAAGAGGCCTTATATCAAAAACACTTAGGTGGATATCAACTAAATAGTCATTATGAAGTGGATAAGCATCCCTTAGGACGTGCGTTTTATTTTGCTTATGGACATAAAGAAAATGGTGCAGTTTTCTCTCATATGGCCATGATGTATGCGTATGGATTATATCAATATGATTTGAACGTAGAAGCGAGAGAAGCGTGGTTTTCGATATTGAATCAATCGATGCAACCACACAGTCAAGTATATGAAGGGATCCCAGAATATTTTAATGATGAAGGCAAAGGCAAGTATTTGTATTTGACTGGTTCAGCTTCATGGTTACTTTACATTTTAAGACAACAAGTGTTTGGATTACACTTTCATTTCGGGAAATTATATTTAAATCCAAAACTTGTGCTTGATGATTTTATAGATCAAAAAGCAACCATTGAAACAAAAACATTTGGAAGTCATACAAGCATTACATATCACCTTGAAGATCACACCTCAAACTACCACATAAAAAAAATTATCGCAGATAACGAAGCACACACATTACCGCTGGATAAACATTATAAGACGATTCATGTCTATTTAGGAGAAAAACATGGGATATAAGCTTATTTTTGAAGATCGATTTAATGAAGGACATGTCGATTTAAATACATGGACGTTTGAAACAGGTGGACATGGATTTGGAAATAAAGAGTCTCAATACTATACACCATATCCACATAACGTTGCATTATCTAATGGACGATTAACCATCATTGGTAGAAAAGAAGATTATGAAAAAAACCATTATACAAGTGCCAAAATTACCAGTTATCCAAATCGACTTTTTACATATGGAAAATTAGAAGTAGAGGCAATACTGCCAAAAGGCAAAGGCACTTGGCCAGCAATATGGTTACTTGGTCAAAACTTTAAAGAAGGCACGCCTTGGCCATTGTGTGGGGAAATTGATTTAATGGAGCATGTCGGTAGTAACCCGAATCATATTCATTTCAGTTTACATTCAAAAGCAAGACATTTTACGCAAGGAAATCAACTCACACATGTCGAAGTCATTGATGATGTTTACGAAAAACCTCATGTTTATGGCATGATTTGGAAAGAAAACCACATCACGTTTTTACTTGACGGGAAAGAAGTTGCCTCCTTTCAAAAACAAGAAGGTGAAACAGAAATTGAATGGCCATTCAATCAAGCTTTTTATTTAATCTTTAACACTGCACTTGGAGGATCATGGGGAGGACCGATTGATGATTCTATTCTTCCGACGCACATGCACATTCACCGCGTGTCATATTATCAGGAGTCTTAAATGAAAGACAAAAAAACAATCTATACGATTGCTGAGGCACTTGATTTATCGCCAGGAACCATTTCTAAAGTCCTTAATCAAAACGGCAATGTATCAGAAGCAACAAGAGAACGTGTCCTCAAATACATTAAAGAAGTCGGTTATGTCCCAGCAAAAAGTGCAAGAAATTTAAAATCAAAACGCACATTTACCATTGGTGTCGTGTTTACAGAAGCACTAAACATTGGACTGGAACACGCGTTTTTCTCAAGTTTACTTCAACACTTTAAGTCATATGTTGAGAAATTTGGGTATGAACTGAGTTTTATCGTAAGAAGATTAGGTGGACACGAGATGTCGTATTTAGAATGGTGTATGAACAAACGTGTTGATGGTGTGTATATCGTAACCGGTAATGATCAAGATCAAGCACTCATTGAACTCATTGATTCACACATTCCATCCGTGTCCAATGACTTAATTTTTGAAGGATTACATTCGGTTGTTTCAGATAATGAAACAGGTGTTTACCTAGCATTAGACTACATCAAAAATGATTTAAAGAAAAATCAAGTCGCATATATTTCAGGACCACTTAAAGCGAAACAATTTCAAGAACGTTATGAAGCATATCAATCCTATATAAAAAAAGAAGGATGGTATCAAGAAAAAAGTAGCGTCGTATTTACTGAATCCTTTGGAGATACTTCAGGATATCGTGCTGTCTTAGAAATGATGGCACTCATTAAAGAAAAACCTGAGGTCATCTTTGTTTCCTCAGATGATATTGCATTAGGGGTTTTAAAAGGACTCAGAGATTTAAAAATTCGCGTCCCAGAAGATGTTCAAATTATAGGGTTTGATGATATGCCGTTTTCAAAGCATTTCACACCAACACTTACAACCATTGCTCAAGATCGACTCGCACTTGGTGAAATGGCTGCAAAAATCTTAATTGCGAAAATTGAAAATCCAGAAATTACATTAGATGAAGTCACACGTATACCAGTCAAAATGATTGTACGTGAATCAACACATTAAAGGAGAAAATTATGTCTTATCAACAACAAAGTTACGCATTAAAGAAACCATTCTCAAGCTTTTTAAGTGGTGTGGCCGGCATTCAAGGCATACCAATGTGGGTCTATTACGTGAACAAAGGCCAACTGATCTCAAGTTTTGGTTTAAGAGATAAAAACGGTGCGATGTTAGAATTTGTGCCAGCCAATCAAGCGTATGAACTTGTATCACAACGAGGATTTCGTACGTTTATTAAAGCTGATGGCAACGTTATTGAATGTTTTAAAGTCGACAATGCGCACAATCAAACCCTTCATGTCACAAAGCATGATGTTTCCATTGTTGAATACATTCAAGCATTAGATCTTACAATTCGTGTGACTTATTTTACATTACCTGAAGCACCGCTTGCAGGGTTTTTACGTAAAGTCACAATCGAATTTGGTAAAAACGCGCCAGCATCCATTGAGGTTGTGGATGGATTAACCCATATTTTACCTGCTAAGCTTGATGCGGGACTGCTCAAAAATATGTCACATACACTGAGAAGTTGGATGGTATGTGTCCCGACTGAAGAAACGATGTATTACAAATTGAGCGCATCCATTGGTGATACAGCAGAAGTTCAAATGATTGATGATGTCAATACGTATCAAACGTTTGGACTCAAAGACAAAACATATATTTATGATCTATCCATTTTATTTGGTCAAGATACAACGTTATCATATCCACATGCATTTGATGATGCGTTATCGTTTCAATCTCAAAGTGAAGTCAATCATATACCCGCTGCAATGACATATACACAACTTAAAGAGACAACAACGTTCATTTCAATGTTTTCATATGCAGAACACCAATCGGAGTATCAAACACATACAAAAGACTTTAATTTAATGTATGTATTAGAAAAAGAAAAAGAGAATCAAAGACTTCACGATGCACTGACAAAAGTGGTTCAAACCACAACGTCAGATGCACATTTTAATGACTATTTAGAATACTCATATATGGATAATGTTTTACGTGGTGGCACACCACTGATGCTAGAAACTAAAGATGGACACATTCCATATTATGTTTACTCTCGTAAACACGGTGACCTAGAGCGTGATTACAACTTTTTCTCAATTGAAGCGAATGTGATGAGTCAAGGTAATGGGAATTTTAGAGATGTGTTGCAAAACCGAAGAAATGATCTCTTTTTTGAACCAAAAATCAAAGCATTTAACATTTTACAATTCGCTTCTTTTATACAAGCTGATGGCTATAATCCACTTAATATCGCTGGACTTTCTTTTCATTACGAAGGAGATTCAGTGTCGAAGGAAATTGATGCATTATTACAACATGCATTTACACCAGGACAACTCCTCAAGGTGTTAACAACCCACAACCAAAAACATTTATTTGAAGCCATTTTAAAAGAGAGTCGTGTGTCATTTGTCGCCCACTTTCATGAAGGATATTGGGAAGATCATTTCACCTATATTTATGATCTCATTGAAACATATCAAGCAATATATCCTGATCAAATGGCATCGATGCTTTTCGATCATCACGTCTCGTATTTTTTATCAGATGCAGTTGTTCAACCTAGAAAAAACAAATACATGAAACTTCCGGATGGTCGCATTAGACAGTACCGCTCTGAGCGACATGTGCATCGAACATCACATGCATTACGTGATCAAAGTGGCCAAGTGATTAAGCACCAAGTGTATACAAAATTGTTGACCCTTGTGGTGAATAAATTCATGCATTTAGATCCGGAATCAAAAGGACTCATGTATGAGGGTGGTAAGCCAGGTTGGAATGATGCAATGAATGGATTGCCAGGTTTATTTGGTTCAGGCGTGTCAGAGTTATTTGAACTTTATAAATTGATGTCATTCTTAAATGTACAAACGAAACGCTTTCAACCAGAATTTGTCAGTGTTTTAAAACCTTTTGTGACCCTTGTTGAATCATTAATCAAGATTGATCTAAATGATTTTGATGCACGTATGACGTTACTTGAATCCTACCGTGATGCGATTGAATTACCTCTTGAGTCATCTAAACTTTCTTTAGGTAGTTTACAAGAAGCGTTAGATAAAATGGAACACCATTTAAATCAAACGATCGCATATTATCAAACACAACCATTAATTCCGACATATTTAACATATGAAGCTGAAGAATACAACGTATTAAGTGTAGAAGATGATGTCACATTTGTGGATGTCACATCATTTAAACAAGTTAGCGTTCCGTACTTTTTAGAATCACATGCAAGATTTTTAAAATCAGTTGCAACAAAAGAACAAGCTGTTCAACTTCATCAACACGTTGTATCATCTGATATTTATGATCAAAAACTAAAGATGTTTAAAACGAGTGCACCTTTAGATCATGCCTCTTATGAATTAGGGCGTATCAAAGCATTTACTGCTGGTTGGTTAGAAAGAGAATCCATTTTCTTACATATGACGTACAAATATTTACTGGGTCTGCTTGTTAGTGGGGCTTATGATGCATTTTATGACGCGATTCAAACAAACATGATTTGTTTCTTGGATGAGGATGTTTACGGAAGAAGTACACTTGAAAACAGTTCATTCTTAGCAAGTTCAAAAAATCCCGATGAAAGACTTCATGGTCAAGGGTTTGTCGCAAGACTCTCTGGCTCAACTGCTGAGATGTTATCGATGTGGCGTTACATGTTTTTAGGAAAAACAATCTTTACGTTAACGGACGAGCAACTTTCCTTTCAGTTAAAGCCGGTTGTTAAAGCGTCATGGTTTGATCAAGGACAATTACAAACAACACTATTTTCAAATATTAAAATCACGTATCAATATCAAGGAATCAAAGATACATTTGAACATGATGTGTATGTAGAAAAATATGAATTATTTGATGAGCATCAACAACGATATGAATATGTTGGTGAAAGCGTCATCGGAGCGCATGCTGAAATGATACGTAACCAACAAATAAAAGAAATTTTAGTGACACTAAAAGAACGTTCGTAAAGCGGTTGTGAACGTTCTCACAAAAAATGATGTAAGCGATTTACTTTTTTCTTTACAAATTAGAAAATTATCGTTATAATAGAAACAAGGAAATCGGTTTCCGTTAAAGGAAACCAAAAAAAATTGTCTTGGAGGGACATATGTCAAAAAAATTATTGCTTTTATTTATTGCTGTATTTGCAGTGTTTGGCTTAGCATCTTGTGAAACAGAAGCTGAGTTGACGGCAATTACATTTACTGGCGTTGCAGATATTTCTGTCGACAACGGTGCAACATTTAACGTTTTAGATGGTGTTGTTGCATTAGGTAATGACGAAGTTGATTATTCAGATCAAATCACTTTAGTTACGACCTCATCAGCAGTCAACACATCAACAGGCGCACTTGATACATTACAAGCAGGTGTGCATTTCGTACGCTATGAAGTTCGCGTTGGTGAACTTGTCGCACAACAATCCAGAAACATTACGGTCAAAGCACCTGTTGCTGTTGAAGGTGAACTTGTTGTCAACGGCGACATGGCATCTGGCATTGGTGGATGGAATGATCCAGCAGTTGTGTATGTTGCAGATGGTGCAACAATGACATTATCTTCTGAAGATGGTGCATTAAAAGCTGAAGTTGTTGCGGGTACTAATTTCTTCACACCTCGATTTGGTCAAATGAACATGGCTTTTGAAACTGGAAAAACTTATGAAGTCACATTTGATGCAAAATCAACTGTAGAAAAAGAAATTGCACTTCAAGTTGGTGAAATTGTAGGACAAGATTTTGGCTACTATAACGATTATTTAAGAAAACCAGAAGATATCTTTTACAGAACAATCACAACAGAATGGACAACGTATTCTTATAAATTTACAGTCCAAAATGACCAAGTGTTAGACGTTGATGGCAACGGAGAAAACGGTGGGATTATCTTTGGATTAGGTACAGTTAATGGTAATGCTGTCAATGCAACCATGCATTTTGATAATATTAACATCGAAGAATCAACGCCTGATGCAGATACA
>CBFHPN010000006.1:0-72780 GCA_965657915.1 Acholeplasmataceae bacterium
AACTATCGCGTTAATTGATGCTGTACTACAATTTCACAGTATCCATTTCAAGCCACTTGAACTATATAAATTAGGGGTTGTCACTCAGAGGGATTTAATGGAAAAAAGTTCTTTTGGAGATTTAGCGATGAGCGCCTTTCAAGAACCAGTGCTATATAAGAAATTTAACCCAAAGAAATTAAGTCAACCATTGTATCAAGATGTTCAAAAAGAATGGGATGATCTCATTATTCATCCGATTGAACTTAGAGAATTACCAATTCTTATTGTTCATACAAACCAAACCGCATCATCCTATAAGCTTGTTTCAACAGTGTTTTCATCTAAAGAGAATATAGAGTTATTGGAAGAAATTAATCGAATTACATTACGAATATACGAAGTAATTCAATCAACACAATATGATCAATTGTATCCACTTATGAGAGAACATCATCATGTATTATTAAAACTAAAAGTTAAAAAGCCACTTTATACACATAACATGCAAGATATTATTTCTCATATAGAAGTTCCTGAAATTGGATTTAAATTTTCTGGTGCGGGTGGAGGCGATAATATGATGATCGCGACCACACGAGATAAGATACATCAAGTACTTTCAGAAATACCAAATTCTTACCCAATTATCAATAATTACATTAAAGGAGTTATTCATGTCGAATAGAAAAGATGACCACATACATTCAGCACTAAAACAACATCATCCTCATAATGATTTTGATTTTGTGAGACTACTTTCAAATTCTGTTGGAACTGTTGATGTGGATGATGTTGATATATCGGTGACCATGTTTGATCAAACATTTTCAGCGCCAATTTATATTAATGCGATGTCAGGTGGATCAGATTTATCCAAAGAAGTGAATGAAAAACTATCTCTATTAGCATCCCATTTTCAACTTCCTATGGCGACCGGTTCTTTATCCGCTGCAATTAAAGATCCAACATGGGAAGAAAGTTTTAATATCATCTTAAACAATATGGAAAATGGATTTAAAATTGCAAATATTGGATTATCAAGAACAAAAGAAGATGCACAAAAAGCAATCGATATTTTACAAGCAGATGCACTCCAAATTCATTTAAATGTTGCTCAAGAAATTACGATGCCAGAAGGAGATCGCCAATTTAAGCATTGGGGAGATCGTATTAAAGAAATACTTTCTTTTGTCAATGTTCCAGTCATTGTTAAAGAAGTAGGATTTGGTATGACGTATGAAACCGTTTCGTATTTAAAATCAATCGGTGTAAAGTATGTTGATGTTTCTGGTAAAGGCGGAACAAATTTCATCTCGATTGAAAATGATAGAAGAGATCAACGACTTTTATCTTTTGAACAATACGGCCTTTCTACAGTTGAATCCTTACTAGATAATCAACATCATCAAGAAATACACATTTTTGCGAGTGGTGGGATTAGAGATGCATTTGATATTGTAAAAGCCATATCATTAGGTGCAACGATGGTTGGCATGAGTGGTTACTTTCTAAAACTTGTGATGCAACATTCTATCGAAGATGTGAAAGAAATTGTACAAACGCTCATTCAAGATGTGAAAGGTATGATGGCGGTTTTAAATGTTAAGTCTCTAGATGATTTAAAACATGTTCAAAAAATTTATCATGGCACTGTCTTAGAATTTATCAATCAAAGAAAAAAGTAAGCGATTATTCGCTTACTTTTTTATAGATTCTATGTCCTTGAATCATTTGTTCTAAAACAAATGTATTGTGAGGATGTGGTTTAAAATCTGATTCTATGAATTGATGCGTGACTTCTTTTTCTTTGTAAAAACTCATATAACGTTGATATGTTTCAAAATCAATCTCATCTCTGTCATCCAAGTGCTTTAACATCATTTGTTTATTAAAAACTTTTTCATACCCTTCTTGAATCGTTAAAGAGAAGAATTCTCCAATGGCCCCTGAACCATATGAAAACATTCCAATGGTTTCGTTTTCTAGGGACTCTTTTGCTAAAGATAATACAGAAATTAAACTTAAAAATAAGGATCCGTTATAGATGTTTCCAACTTCTTGGGTGAACGCTTTAACAATGTCTATTTTTTCATCACTGATTGGATGTGAATAGACTTTGTTTGCTTTAACTGCCATATTTGCAAAAGGCATGTGGAAACATGTATATAAAAAGTTTTTATGAGGATCAACTTTTTTTAACATGTCGTTATAGCAACGAATGGATAAATGTCCATCCACGGTAGGAACTTCTTGATAAGAAGGTCTGTAAAAATCAGGTAGTTCTTCAGTTGTAAAGGTTCCTTTATGAACTTCAGCAAGTTTTGGATGACTACTTACGAGCATGGCAATTGCCCCAGCACCTTGAGTTGCCTCTCCTGGCGTGTTAAATCCATACCACGCAACATCAGAAGATAAAACAAGTACTTTTTTATCTGGTTGCATTTGAACATAATCAAGTGCAAGTTGAAGTGAGCCCGTTGCAGCATAGCATGCTTGTTTTAATTCTAAAATACGAATGTTATGTTGAAGTCCTAGCATCCGGTGAACATAATTACCCGCAGCTTTTGAATAATCAATGGCTGTTTCTGTTGCGAATAAGATGGTATCAATGGCTGCTTTATCTTCTTTTGTTAAAATACTATTAGCAGCCTCTAGTGCCATGGTAACAATATCTTCTGCAGGAGATATCACAGACATTTTATGTTGACCAATTCCTATTTTATATTTATTAACGTCTTGATTTCTGACTTTTGCAAGTGAGGTCATATCTAAATAATATCTTGGGACATAAAACCCTATTTTGTCTATTCCAATTTTCATGGTTGTTTCCTTTCAATACGCTTGTGAGATTGTGTAAGCTCATTGGTATTTGTTAATGCTGCCATTAATGATAATTCTCCACATAAAACAACAGCTGCAGCAATTTGAGCAAGTTTTTGTGCGCCTAATGCATCAGAGACTCCAAGTAAATCTAAGTTTTTTTGTGCATCTAATGCATCTTTTCCATGTCCTACGCTGCCAACAATAATATTAGGTAGAGATACTGAAAAGTATAAGTCACCATTTTTCACTTCACAGTGTGTAATGCCTTGAGACCCTTCAACAATGTTTGCAGCATCTTGACCAGTTGCTAAGTAAAAGGCAAGAAGCATATTTGCATAATGTGCGTTCGCTGTAAGAAGACCACCTGAGGCAATAGAACCAATTAAATTCTTTTTAATGTTTAAGTCCACAATTTTTTCAGGTGTTGTTCGTAATGATTGTTCAACAATTTCTCTTGGAATCGTAATCTCAGCAATCACATGTTTACCACGTCCCAAAATTGAATTAACTGCAGATACTTTTTTATCGGTACAGTAATTTCCAGAAACGCTAATATAGTTGAGTTCAGGATATAACGTTAAAATAGCTTCAGCTAATTGATCTGAAGCAAATGTTGTCATATTATGACCCGATGCATTGCCGGTCTCATATCCGAAACGTAAATATAATAAATTACCGACAATTTTCGCATCGATTTGTTTTAAAAAAGCATATTTAGATTGCTTAGAAATAATCGTTTCTTGAAAATAGTCTTTTTTGGATTGAACATCATCTAACACACGCTTCGCAACACGCGCATTAGGTGCTTCTAACAAAATAGAACGTGTCATCATATCTGATAACACGGTCGTGGTTAAGGTTTTTGCAAGCCTAGTAATTTTCGCACCACGTCCTACAGAATGAAACAACGTTGTTTCGTAAGTAGTAATCGGTGGCGCAAGCTCGATATGCGATTGAGATTGAGTTAAATAATGCATGTCTGCAAAATAAATAGGACCAACAACTTGTGTTGGGATGCCTGTAAAATACAATTGGTTTTTCATAAAAGACCTACCTAAAGTGGACTTACTTATATTTTACACTATTTAAGGGATATTTATTTATATTTTGCGATATTAAATAGAAAAAGCATATTTTCACATGAATGTAATGCACAGTATTGTGTAATACACAACACTGTGTTATAATCATGGTAGGAGAATTTATGGAAGCTCAATTTAAAAAAGGAATCATTGAATTATGCATTTTAACACTTATTGCACATGAAGACATGTATGGTTATCAAATCATAAAGTCATTTGAAAATGTGATCGATGTGAGTGATAATACGGTTTATCCCATTCTTAGAAGACTCACACTAGAACAATATTTTGAAACATATTTAGTGCCATCCAATGAAGGCGCACCTAGAAAAATGTATCAAATCAGTCATAAAGGACTTAATCATCTTACAGCATTAAGACAAACCTGGGATCAGTTTATTGGTGGTGTCTATCACATATTAAATTTAAAGGAGTTGGATTATGAACACATTCTTAAACGCATTAAAAAATGAATTATTAGTTTCAGGATTTTCATCAAAAGAAGTAGAAGAAATTTTAAAAGACTATGAAGAAATGATTTCTCAAGCGATGAGACAAGGCTTAAGTGAACATTCGATAGAAGACACGTTTGGAACCGTGAAGCAAATTGTTGATGAAATTAAATCTGACCATCATCCAAAACAGTTAGAAGATATCGGAGAAGAAGTTCAGTCATATAATATTGATGAAATTAAAGACATTGATATTGATTTAGTCAACGAAGACATTAAACTATCCACACACGATGAATCTTATTTTAAGTTAACGTATGATGGTATATTAGATAAAAATCGAATTTTAATTGAGGTACAAAATCAAACACTCACGATAAAAAACAGAAAAAAATACCATGGCTTTAAAAAAGAAAGAAACAAATTATCGTTTTATCTATATGTTCCTAAGCAAGTACGTTTAAATACAGTGGCAGTAGGGAGTATCAACGGTGAAATCGTAGTTTCAAATATCACAGGCAATCAATTAAAAGCCTATAGTGTAAATGGGTTAACAAAACTCGCTGAAAATGAGTTTTTAGAAATTAAATTTGATGGTGTCAATGCGAAAACATGGATTCAAAAAAACTTTTCTGACACACTTAATGCAAAAACAGTGTCTGGAAAACTAGAAATAGAACATAATGATGTCAATGAAAAAATGAGTATTACAACTGTTTCTGCGCATGTCAATCTCACTGAAACCATGCCACAAGAACTCAAAATCAATACAGTGAGTGGACATATCGAAAGCAAAGAGTGTTATCCTGAAAAACTATCATTAAATACCATTTCAGGTAACGTAAAATTCAGCAACAAAGACAAAACAAAACACATACTTATCGCAAACAAAAACAGTATTAGCGGTAAAATCATTTTTAATTAAAGGAGATTCAAGTGAAATATCATCTAGCACTCATTAAAATTCCTGTAAGTAATATTACGGAATCGTTAAAATTTTATGAGGAACATTTAAATATCAACAATATTTTTTTCGAGGAAACATATGGATGGGCTCAATTTGATCTAGACGGAATCCCTTTTGCATTATATCAAGTTAAACTTGGTGGTGGTGAAAGAACGTTAGGTGGCTCCATTGATTTTCATCTAGCATTAGATGAACGTGAATTTAAGGTACGCTCAAAAAAATGGTTAGATCTCGGCATACTCTTTGAAAATATGATTCATCAAGGCAATGATGGTTCATCCTTTGTTGAGTTAGAAGATCCAGATCATAATACATTGAAGATAATGATGATAAAAAAATAGCCAAATTAATTGGCTATTTTTTTATATGTTCATAAAACGGGATAAAAATGTTTTCGTTCTCTCTTTTTTTGGAGATATAAAAAGTTGATCTTGAGGTTGAATCTCAATAATTTCACCTTGGTCCATATAGACAACACGATCTGATATTTCTTTAGCAAACGCCATCTCATGCGTGACAATTACCATCGTCATCCCTGTTTTGGCAACATCTTTAATGACCTTTAAAACGTCACCTACCATTTCTGGATCAAGTGCACTTGTAGGCTCATCAAATAGCATAATATCTGGATGCATCATCAGGGCTCTTGCAATTGCAACACGCTGTTTTTGACCACCTGATAATGTTTGAACAGATTGATAGGCAAAGCTTTCAAGACCAACAAGTGATAATTTATCTATTGCCTCTTTACACGTTTCTTCATGACTTTTCTGTAGTAATTTTTTTGGCGCTAAAATGAGATTATCGATCACATTTAAATGATTGAATAAATTGAAACTTTGAAACACCATGCCCATATTCATGCGGTGTTTATTGATATCAATGGTTGGATCCATTAAATTTTGATTATGATATAAAATTGAGCCACTATTGGGGTGTTCTAATAAATTTAAACATCTTAATAATGTGGTTTTACCAGAACCAGAAGCACCAATAATCGAAACAACTTCACCTTTGTTGATATCTAAAGAAACCCGATTTAAAACAAGATTGTCTCCAAAGGATTTTTCTAGGTTTTCAACTTTTAATAACACATCACTCATACCATTGCTTCCTTTCTTAGAGACGTTTTTTCAAACTTGTTTACAAGTAGTGATGCAATGAGTGTCATACTTAAATATAAAATCGCTGCAATAAAAAAGCCTTCAGTTGTTCTGTAATTAGGAGAGGTTGCAAGTTGCGTTGCTCTAAATAATTCTGTGACACCAATGACAGATAAAACAGAGGTATCTTTTAAATTAATAATGAATTCATTGCCGATCGCAGGTAAAGATTGTCTGATTGCTTGTGGCAACACAATCAATTTCATCGACTGAGCGTGAGAAAACCCTAACGATCTTGAGGCTTCAAGTTGACCATGATCAACACCATTAATACCACTTCTTAATACCTCAGTAATATAGGCAGTTGTATTTAACGTGACAACAACAAATCCAGCAACCAGTGGTGTCCAAAAACTGATTTGAAGTCTTGATAACCCATAATAAAAGATCATTGCTTGAACCATCATCGGTGTCCCTCTAAAGATCGTAATATAAATATTGATGAATTTTTGAGAGACAATGGTAAAGAAAATAGATACTTTGGATTGTCTCAAAGTATCTATTTTTGTTGTCCTTACAATCGTGAAAAAGAAGGCGATGATAAAACCGCCAACTGTTCCAATGACCGATAACATAATGGTATAGAAAATGCCTGTAAAAAAGAATTGTTGATAGGTTGTAATTAAATACCAAACAGTCTCAAAAAAAGCATCTCTAGGAGGTAAAGAAGCAAGAATCATTATTGTGGTTGACGCGTTAACGCAGCTTCCATATAATCATTTCTAGTTTCTGTTGAAATTGCATTTAAGGCATCATTAATGGCTGATAATAACGCCGTATCTTCTTGACGCAATGCAACCGATACTGTCACATCTTCAGGTGTGACAGTAAAGCCAGAACCATCCGTAAATGTGATAAAACTTAAATTTGAATTCGCCGCAACAATACCCATTGCGACAGGCAATTCTGCAACAAATCCATCACTTGCATTATTTAATAACGCAGTCACAAGCGATGCATAATCATTAAGTGCTGCTTGATGATTCACACCCGTAATTTGATCGATAAGATCATCTTGAAGTGTCCCTAATTGAGCAACAATTCTTGCACCATTAAAATCATCTAAAGATGTTGCATCTGCATAGTTACCATCATTACGAACAACCATGACTTGTTCACTTTGGAAATATGGATCACTAAATGCAACTGTTTGTGCACGTTCTGATGTTGGTGACATCCCTGCAATGATTAAATCAATTTCGCCAGCGAGTAATGCTGGAATTAATCCGTCCCATTCGATTGCACGAATTACAAGCGTTAACCCAAGCGCATCTGCAATTTCTTGTGCCATCACAACGTCAAACCCATCTGCATAAAATCCGGTTTGGTTTGCGATTGGAACTGTAAAACCATTTTCTGTAGGCGTTGCCCAGTTAAAAGGTGCATAAGCAGCCTCTAAACCTACAACAATCTCAGTTTCTGAGGTGATATCAAAACCACTCTCTGTACTACATGCACTAACTGTAACCACAGCAGTGAATAAAACGATGAGTAACAATATTTTTCTCATACTCTCTTCCTCTTTTCTTTGTTTTTTTAACAAAAAAAGCATCCAAGAGGACACCTAACGATCAATGGGTTAAATTGATTAGCGCCTCTACAAATGTAGGAGTACCGTAAGTATTTCTTACAGTCCCATAATTCAACTATGCCTAATTGAATTATTCGGCGATGATTACCTTTCCAATTTTTCTAAGAATGCCTTCTCCAAATTGTACTTATTTACACCGCAGCCTCTAATGCTCTTAAATTGTATGATGTAATTATAAATGATAATGTTGATATATCAAGTAAAAAGAAATAAAAACGTTTTCAAAGTATTTTGGATTTCAATTTTATCGTAAAAATATCGCCTTTAAAGGATGTGAAGTGATATAATATTTTGTGAAAAGGAGTATTTTTAT
Organism: Acholeplasmataceae bacterium; assembly: GCA_965657915.1. Lineage (GTDB taxonomy): Bacteria > Bacillota_I > Bacilli_A > Acholeplasmatales > Acholeplasmataceae > UBA8290. The sequence goes on from CBFHPN010000006.1 coordinate 8,374, forward strand.
GATTACTACATATTCTATAACGGGTGCATTCATTGTTTTATTTTTTTTATTAGCTTCAGTGAACGGCATAAAACAATTTGTTAAGTCTCCAATTATTGATGCAATTGCAAAGCAACATCGAATATTTGGAATATTCGCAACACTTTCCGCATTTATCCATATGGGATATTCTGTTTCTCAAGGTCAATTAAGACCGACAGGTGCAATGACGTTATTAGCATTACTGTCAACAGGTTTATTCGGTGCACTTTTTGCAACTAAAAAGAAACCTTGGATGTATGTCGCACATCGCATCATGGGACCTGTTACTGTTGTTTTAATTGTGATTCATATCATCTTCAATTCAACGATCTAATATGAAAAATATGATCACGTATATAAAAACTGTATTTCAAGGATTTCTCATGGGAATTGCGGCAATCATTCCTGGTGTATCCTCAGGTACGGTTGCTGTTTTACTGAAGTTTTATGACAAACTTGTTGAAGCAGTCGATACCATTGTGAGTTTAAAAAAAGGGTTTATTGCTGCTGGTATATTTATCGTATTAATTTATGGTGGTAACTTCATCGCGTTATTTACATTAGCTGGCCCTATGAATGATTTACTTGAGAATTTCCCTAATGAAATGAGACTCTTTTTTATTGGACTTATTATTGGGAGTATGCCACTTATCATTAATAAAATTCAAGCTCAAGGCAAAACGAATATATTTACTTGGAAACTCATCATTCCTTTTATGTTAAGTGCTGGGTTTTTAATTTTACTCAATATATTTACAGGTGAAAATACCAATGCTGAACCAATACGAACACTTACGCTTGGTAATAGTTTTTTAATTTTCTTTACAGGGGTGATCGCTTCAGCAACCGCCATCATTCCGGGTGTGAGTGGCTCTATGGTGCAACTTGCCATTGGCATGTATCCAACATTTACCTATGCGTTAGAAGAGTTTAATATACCGATTTTAATTGTTTTATTTTTTGGAATGGCGTTAGGGCTTGTTTTTGCAGCAAAACTCATTAGTTTTTTATTAAAACATGCCTATCATGTCACGTATGCAACGATTGTCGGACTACTTGTAGGATCGGTATTTCAAATATTACCTACATTTTCAGGATCAGAAACAATTCTAAATTATGTTGTTTTTGTTTGTGTATTAAGTTTTGGGTTTTTACTAGCTTATGCATCCAATGCATTTGATAGAAAAAAGAAAGTAATTAAAGAAAAGATAACGTCAGAGGTTTAAGATGAAACTCCCATTATTGATGAGAAAAAGTTTAGCAGAATTTTTTGGTACATTCATGATTGTTTTTATCGGTTTAGGAACAGTTTACTTTGCAAGCGATGCGAATACATTAACAGTTGCGCTCGCATTTGGTTTGGCAGTTGCTGCTGGGATATTTACATTAGGTCATATTTCTGGAGGACAATTTAATCCAGCGGTTTCAACGGCGATGCTGATTGATAAAAGATTAACACTTAAAGAGTTTGCAGTTTATGTCGTCTCTCAGTTTGCAGGTGCATTATTTGGACTCGCCTTATTACTTGTGGCATCTCCTGAAGTCGATGCATTTGTTGCGCCAAACACAAATATCGTCATCATTTTATTTGAAATGTTTGTGACGTATGTGTTTGTGTATGTGATTCTTGCAGTTTCTCAAAGAAAACACTTCGCGCCACACGTTGCATTTATTATTGGATTGACGTTAGTCGGTTTGATTTTAGTAAGTGCCAGTGTGACTGGCGCAGCACTTAATCCAGCGGTTATTTTTGCAGCGCTTTTAATGAGTCAAGGATTACATGTATACTTTGCTTATTTGATAGGGACCTTATCTGGCGCAGTTCTTGCAGCTTTAACATATAACGTTTTAAAATTCAAAGATGATCAAACAGTTGAATAAAAAAAAGCGATGTCTAAGACATCGTTTTTTTTAACTTTTTAAAGATTGCAAGTGTAATAAAATAGAGTAAGAAGGTAGCGAGCCAGTTAATCACAACAATCCCGTACCATACACCGTCAATTCCCAAATTAAAAGTTGTACCTAAAAGTGGAAAAATAAGTAGTGGTAATAGTTGTCTAAATATCCCAATGATAAGTGCAAATAGAGGTTTTTTAATTCCTTGTAAAGCGGATGTATTGACATTGATGATCAAGTACGTGACAAACCCTATCGTATCAATTCTTAAATACCGAGCACCAATTCTAATAACATCAGGATTAGAATTGAAGATGGACATGAGTAGTGGTGCAAAAATAAAGACGATGACACCACCCGTGATCACCAACAGCAGCCCCATTTTCATGGCTGTTTTTTTAGTTTCAGCCATTCGATCAAACTGTTTAGCGCCTAAGTTTTGTCCAATAATCGTAATAATGGCAACGTTGAGTCCAATCGAAGGGAGAAGCGCGACTTGTTGGATTCTTAAAGCTGCACCATAAGATGCAACTGAAATATCGCCTCCATATAATAAAACATAGTAATTAATAATAAAAACACCAATTGCAATCGCTGCTAAGTTTAATGAAGAAGGGATACCTTGAACAAAGATATCTAACATAACTTTTGGAGATGAATCTTTAATAGACATCTTTTTAATGTCAAATAGTTCTGATTTTAATACGTGAGACCCCATATAAATTGTGCCGAAAGATTGAACAAGAATGGTTGCTAACGCAACACCTTGGGTTCCAAGTTCAGGAAGTCCAAACCATCCAAATATAAAAAGAGGATCCAAAATTAGATTTAAGAAAAACCCGATGACTAAGTAATTTCTAAAAGGTTTTGTATTACCTTGAGACGAAAGTATCGCATTAAAGACAAAATTCAATAAAAAGAAAATGGCTCCAATAAAAATCGTATTTGTATAGTCTAGTCCGTATTGAAGTGCTTGACCTGAAGCACCAGCAAGTTCAAACAGAGGTGTGATGATATTAGGTAACACAAAAATAAATAGCAATCCAAAGAATAAACTGATGAGGAGCGCATTTAAAATGAGTTTATGAAAATCATGAATTTCTTTTTTACCAAGTGCAACAGAAATTAAAGCAGTAAGACCATTTCCAAACCCCGATGCTATGGCAATGATAATAAAGAATATAGGAAATGATAACGTTAATCCAGATAAAGCATCGGTTGAGATTTGGCCTGCGAAAATAGTATCGACAACATTAAAAAAAGTATTAAACAAAAAACCAATCGATGTAGGGATTGCGATACGTTTAATGTGTTTTGAGATGGATCCCTGAGTTAAATTTGATTGTTGCATGATGACCTCACTAAATTCATCATATATAAAAAAATCAGATAAGTCTATTTGAATGACTTTACAAGATTTATTTTTTATAACTTTACAAGACAACAAAAAGGCGATGTGTTATAATATTTTCGTGAAAGTTACGTATGTTTTTATAATTACATGGAGGCATTTATGCAAAATCAAGAACACCGTCATTTAGGACACATCCTAAATAACAAAAACATGTACATTCTTACAGCGTTTTTAGTAACTTTACTTATTATTTCAGCATTTATTTATAGTTTTTATGTTGTGATATTAGGTCTTGTTGCCGTGGTTGTTGCTGTAGTAGTAGAGTACTTGTTTTCTTACTTTAGAAAAAAGCCATTTGAAATGACAGGCATTTTTGTAACACCACTTATTTTGACGTTACTGATGCCACCAGAACTGCCTATATTTATGGTCGCTGTCGGATCATTTTTCTCAGTATTTTTCGGAAAAATGATTTTTGGAGGATTAGGAAAAAATTTATTTAATCCAGCAATTGTTGGCTATTTATTCTTAATTATTACATTTCCTGTAGAACTTACGACGCAGTATATTGTTCCTGGAACAGATTTGTTTACATCAGCGACGTTACTTCGTGATAGAAGTTTTGGTTTATCACTCACCAACATTAGCGATGTTTTACTTGGGGGATATGCCGGAACCATTGGTAATACATTTAAGTTAGGCGTTATCATTTTAGGATTAGGGTTAGTCGTATTAAAAATCAGTGATTGGCGTATACCATTATCGATATTAGTATCACTTGTTGTGTTCACATTTTTATTCGATGCGATTTATCCTGAAAAATTCCATGAAGGGCTCATGTCTATTTTTGTCGGTGGATCATTATTTGCAGCATTCTTTGTCGCAACTGACCCTGTGTCTGCACCGTTTACAAATTGGGGCAAAGTGATTTATGGTGTTGGAATTGCATTCATTACAGTGATTATTCGAGGACTTGCTGCATTTCCAGAAGGGTTTATTTTTGCAATCATCATTATGAATTCAATCGCACCAATGATTGATTCTATGAAATGGGTTCAACCTAAGGAGGTTACAGCATGAAACAATACATTAAAATGTTATCGTTTGTTTTCATTATGGGTTTTCTAACCTCAATTGTATTTGTAGGCATGGACGCTTTAACTGCAGAAAGAATTGAAATGAACAAAGATGCAGCGATTTATTCTGCAGTCCTTACACACAATGACATCACGTATAATTCAGGGAATTTAGCAGAAGTATTTAATGACAATATTACTGTAGAAGAAGTAACTTACAACGGTCAATTGCTCTCTTTTTACATCAATGAAGTGAATGGGAACGTTTCATTTCTTTATGGTGTATTTTCATTGGGTGGATTATGGGGACCAGTTCGTGGTGTGATCACCTTAGAAAGTGATTTTCAAACCATTGTAAATGTTACCGTATTAGAAGAGCAAGAAACACCAGGTCTTGGTGGAAAAGTTAAAAATAGAGAATTTTTAGATCAATTCATAGGGTTACAACTACTTCCAGAACTTGAAAGACCTGTTGAAGTGAATAAAGACGCAGCAGCAAATAAAGCAAATGAAGTTGATGAAATTTCTGGTGCTACTGGAACTTCAACTGCATTTGAAAGATTACTGAATGATAGTTATCAAATTTACCGTGATTTATGGCTTAATCGTGGAGGAGCATCATGAAACTGATACGTTTAAGATATAAAAAATGGTTTAATGTTTTAAGAGATGGATTTAAATCAAATAACCCAGTATTTGTTGCAGTACTTGGGATTTGTAGTTCACTTGCCATTACGAATACAGTTGCAAATGCAATCGCGATGGGACTTGGTGTTACATTTGTTGTCATGTTAAGTTCGGCAACAGTGTCACTTTTAAGAAGTTTTATTCCGTCTAAAGTGAGAATGGTGACATACATGGTCATCATCTCAACCTATACGATTGCCGTTCAAATGTTTTTACAAGCATATTTCCCTGACATATATTCAGCACTTGGTGCTTATGTAGGATTAATCATTACCAATTGTATTGTCATGGGACGTGCAGAAGCGTTTGCAGTAAAAAACCCGGTAAGATATACACTTGTTGATGGATTTGCAAGTGGTATGGGATATATGTTTGTGTTAATTTTAGTATCAATTATTAGGGAGCCGCTTGCTTTTGGTACATTGCTAGGATATCAAGTAATGCCTGAAGGATTTACGCCTTGGGTAACCATGGCAATTGCGCCAGGTGGATTTTTCATTCTTGGTGTCTTCATTTGGATACTTAGAGACTGGGCTAAAACATATGAATAAAGGAGAAAGACATGTTTGATTTATTATTAGATTCAATACTAAGTAGTAATATTGCACTAACCTTTATTTTGGGGATGTGTCCACTCATTGCGATTTCTACAAATGTCAAAAATGCTAGAGGGATGGGAATTGCAGTTGTCTTAGTTGTGACATTAACAGCGATGATCAATTGGCCAATCTTCCAGTTATTAAAAACAACAAATACAGAACAAGTAATGTTACTTGCATTCATTATTACAATTGCAGCAACCGTTCAAATCTTAGAAATATTAATGGAAAAATTCTTACCACAACTATATAACGCATTTGGTATTTACTTACCACTCATTACTGTGAACTGTGTCGTTCTTGCAGTGTCACAATTCTTTGTGAATAGAGATTATAATTTTGTTGAGACAACAACATTTGCGTTTGGTAGTGGTGTTGGTTGGTTACTTGCGATTGTATTAGTTGCTTCACTTAGAGAAAAATTAGCAGTATATGGTGATTTACCTAAAGGGTTACGAGGAAAAGCAATTGTATTTTTAATTTTAGGAATTTTATCACTCGCATTTATTGGATTTAGAGGATTATCATTCTAATGCTTAAGGAGGAAAACAACATATGAATTTATTTTTCCCGGTTGTCATTATTGGTGTACTGACTGTCATTACTTTAATCTTAATCGTCTTAGACAAAGTGATGGGCGGAAGTAGCGAGAAAATGATCACCATTAATAACGATACTCAAATCGCTGTGTATGGAGATGATACTGTTCTTTCCACACTTGCGAGCAATAAAATATTCATTCCATCTGCATGTGGTGGTAAAGCGACATGTGGCTTTTGTAAGTTTAGACTCATTGATAATGCTCCAGACGTAAAACCAACTGAAGAACCATTTTTATCTAAAGAAGAAAGAGATCATGGTGTTCGTTTATCTTGTCAAGTCAAAGTTAAAGAATCACTTAACATCGAACTTCCATCATCACTTTTAACTGCAAAAGAATATCAAACAGTTGTTTCTCACGTTGAAGATTTAACCTATGATATTAAGCTTGTTCGTTTTGAAATGATAGAGCCTAAAACTGTTGATTTTAAACCAGGTCAATATATGCAAATTAAAGTACCTGGTATTGATATCATCCGTGCGTATTCACTAGCATCTAATGCGAGTGAAAAAAACTATGTTGAGATGCTTATTCGCTATGTGCCAAATGGTGCAGCAACAACATTTGTTCATAAAGCTTTAGAAGAGCAAGATAAAATCATTTTAACCGGACCTTATGGAGACTTCTTCTTACAAGAAAAATCAGAACGTCCAATTGTATGTATCGCAGGTGGCTCAGGAAAAGCGCCAATTCGTTCGATCTTATTTAGATTAAAAGAACTCGGTATGACAAGAAAAGTCAAATATTTCTTTGGCGCACGTGCTGTAAGAGACTTGTATTATACTGAAGAACTCATGCAACTTCAAAAAGAATTCCCAAACTTTGAATACATTCCAGCGTTATCAGAACCACTTGAAGAAGATAACTGGCAAGGTGCAACAGGTCTTATTACAGATGTATTAGACCGTATGACAGGTGATTTAAAAGATCACGAAGCGTATTTATGTGGATCACCAGGAATGATTGATGCATGTATTAAAGTCTTAAATAAGCATGACATTCAAAAAGAAAATGTCTACTACGACAAATTCTCATAATATTTACTAAAAACATATAAAAACACATGTTATAATGAAACCGGGGAACCGGTTTTTTTATTTGGGAAGGTTATATGATTGTAATAGAAAAATTAAAAAAATCTTATGGACTGATTGATGCAGTTAAAAACATCTCTTTTCAAGTAGAAAAAGGTAGTTTTTTTGCATTTTTAGGACCCAATGGTGCAGGGAAGTCAACAACCATCAATATACTATGTACCTTACTTGAAAAAAACAGTGGGAATATTCAAATAGGAAAGTATGAATTAGGTAAAGAAGATGATCACATTCGAAAGCTTATTGGTGTTGTCTTTCAACAGTATATGTTAGATAGAAAATTAACGATTAGACAAAACTTGATGATTAGAGGATCTTTTTATCATTTAAGTAAGGACGAGATACAAAAAAGAATTCATAATCTTCAACTATTACTAAATATTGATTATCTTGATCAGGCATATGGAACATTATCGGGTGGCCAAAAAAGACGTGCTGATATTGCTCGAGCACTCATTCATGAACCACAAATTTTAATTTTAGATGAACCCACAACTGGATTAGATCCTAAAACAAGAAAAGATGTGTGGGAAGTGATTGACACATTAAGAAAAAAGAAGATGACGATTTTTTTAACAACGCATTATATGGAAGAAGCTGCAAACGCGGATAAAATTGTGATTATCAACAAAGGAGAAATTGTTGCTGAAGGATCTCCTGATCAACTAAAGAAAGCGTATGCTAAAGATACACTTAGACTTGCAGGTAACATAGAGGCAATGATCAATTATTGTGTTGAAAACGGCCTTATATTTGAACAAAAAAATGATGTTATTTATATTGAAACATCAAGTTTACATGCGATAAACATCATTCAAGATTTAAAAGAACTGATGACCGGATTTGAAATGATTCAAGCAACATTAGATGATGTCTTTTTAGATATCATCAATAAAGGTGATGAAGATGAACGTCATCTATAATTTAGTAAAAAGAAATATGATCAATTACTTCTATGATAAAACATCAATCTTTTTTAGTATGTTAAGTGTCTTTCTACTTATTCTTGTTTATGTCTTATTTTTAGGTCAACTTCAAGTGAATACTGTCATTGAAGAAGTCGGTGATATTGATGGAATCAGTGGACTTATTAATAGTTGGTTGGTTGCTGGTCTAATCGTTACCTCTTCAGTCACGGTTCCTATGGCGACCATGAGTGACATTGTTACAGATAGAGAAAACAAGGTCTTCCAAGATTTTTATATTGCACCAATCAAACGATCAGCGATCGTCTTTGCATATCTTATCTCGTCAGTAATTATTGGTGTGATGATGGCAACACTTACTTTCTTATTAGGTATGATTTACGTTGGGATCAGCTCAGGTATTTGGATTTCTGTATTTTCTATATTTCAGATGTTTATCGTCATTATCTTATCATCAACGTTATTTGCAAGTTTAAGTTTTGTTGTCTTATCTTTTGTTAAAACAACATCAGCTGCAGGCACGATTAATACATTAATCGGAACGATGATTGGTTTTTTTGCAGGGATTTATGTTCCATTTGGTGCTTTTAATAGTGCGTTATTACGTCAAATATTGGAAGTCAATCCAGCAGCTCAAGTGGTCACATTATTACGATCCATTATGATGACACCTTATTTAGAGATTGTATTTGAAGGTGCACCAGTATCAAGTTTAGAGGGATATAAAGAAGCGTATGGTGTCACAACCACATTTTTCGGTAATTCTATTTCAGGAGTTACCATTGGACTTTTCATCATTGGATGGATTATAATTTTCATAACGATAGGAATTACTAGACTTAAAGCATATAAGGAGATTTAATGGACGTAATATTTAAAGCTCAGCGCTCTTTTTATCTGACGCAAGTAACAAAATCTTTTGAATTTAGATATCAACAACTCGATAAATTAAAAAGTGCTGTCAAACAAAATCAAGATGATATTATTAAAGCACTTTATAAAGACTTACATAAATCAACGTTTGAGGCATATGTAACTGAAATTGGATATATTTTAAAATCGATTACTTTTTTTCAAAAACATTTAAAGTCATGGATGAAAATAAAGAAGGTTAAAACACCTTCTTTTCAACTATTCACAACATCATACATACAGCCAGAACCCAAAGGACAAGTCTTAATTATTGGCCCATATAATTATCCATTTCAACTTGTTATTGAACCATTAATAGGTGCAATCGCTGCAGGTAATACCGTGATGATCAAGCCAAGTGAATTTACACCAAATGTCGCAAATATCATTGAGAAAATCATCAAGGAAACATTTGATGAAAATTATATTAAAGTCATTCAAGGTGGCATTGAAGTCAATCAAGCACTTCTAGAATTACCGTTTAATCATATCTTTTTTACAGGATCAACCAACGTTGGCCAAATCATCTATGAAAAAGCTGCAAAAAAACTAATCCCTGTGACATTAGAACTTGGAGGAAAAAGTCCTACGATTGTCGATGAAACAGCGCATCTTAAAGTAACAGCGCGACGCATTATTTATGGTAAGTTTTTAAATGCTGGTCAAACGTGTATCGCACCAGATTATATCTATGTTCAAAAGTCCATTCAAAAAGCATTTGAAAATGTCTTACTCGAGACATTATCAGAATTTTATCCTGATTATGAATCAATGACACATGTTGTATCTGATCAACATGTGGAAAGATTAAAAAAATTAATCGATAAGAAAAAAGTGATTCATGGAGGAAACATTACAGATAGACATATTGAACCAATCATCATGAGCAATGTTACGTGGGAAGATAACGTGATGCAAAATGAGATTTTCGGTCCTATTTTACCAATTTTAACATTTGAAACATTAGAAGAAGTGATCCAAATATTACATGAAAAAGATCAACCACTCGCCTTGTATATGTTTTCTACCAATAAGAAAAACATCAAACGTATCTTCAGTGAAATCTCTTTTGGAAATGGCGCGATAAACGATACCATTATGCAAGTCGTTAATCCACATATTCCATTTGGAGGTATTGGCTCAAGTGGTATTGGTCAATACCATGGAAAAGCTTCATTCGAAGTGTTTTCACACATGAAATCATATGTCAATCATTCAGTAAAAATTGATCCACCGATTGCGTATCCACCCTATACAAAGAAAAAAGAGAAACTCATTAAAAAAATACTAAAATAAAAGATGCACATCGTAATGTGCATCTTTTTTTATGTTAGATGAATATGTGCTTCTTTTAATATTGTCGCAGATTTTTTAAGTAATACTTTTTCTTCATCATTGAGCTTAAGTTTAACAATATGATGGATACCGTCTTTGTTGACGACTGCTGGAAGTCCGATAAAAACTTTGTCACAATCATATTCGTCTTCATTGAGTACAGATAGTGGGAGAATCGCATTTTCATTATTAAGTATTGCAACAACAATTCTATTGAGTGCCATGCCAATACCATAATAGGTAGCTTGTTTCCTTGAAATGATTTCATAAGCTGCATGTCTCACATCATCTTCAATAATCTTTAAATCTTCAAATTTCAAAGTATCGATGGTTTCAATGACATCGCCAATTGGTTTTGATCCAACATTCGCATTTGACCAGCTTACAAATTCACTATCACCGTGTTCACCTAAAATGTACGCATGAACATTTCTTACGTCAATATGAATCCGTTTGGCGATTTCATAACGAAGTCTTGCGGTATCAAGAGAAGTTCCACTACCGATGACTTTTGATTTAGGTAAACCAGATGCTTCATAAACCACATACGTTAAAATATCAACTGGATTGGTTGCAACTAAGAAAATCCCGTTAAAACCAGAGGCCATCACCTCTTTGACAACGGATTTCATAATCGCTGCATTGCGTTTTAATAAATCAAGTCTTGTTTCACCAGGTTTTTGATTGACACCTGCAGTGATGACAACGATATCTGCATCTTTACAGTCACGATATTCTCCTGCATAAATATCCATTTTTCTAGGCGCAAATACCAAACCATGATTTAAATCCATGGCTTCTCCGACTGCCTTTTCTTTATTGACATCAATTAAGACAAGCGTTTCAAAGGTGCCTTTATTGAGTGCACTATAGGCAAAACTCATCCCGACAAATCCTGTTCCTATTAAGACAACTTTACTCATTTTAAACTCCTCAAGACATGTTTTTCTACTTGCTGACCAGATAATACAACCATTGGCATACCACCGCCAGGATTCGTTGAGCCTCCTACAAAAAATAAGTTATTATAAAACGTAGAGGTTTTAGGAACTTTAAACCCTAAATTCATCTTACGATTCGCCTCAACACCGTATATCGAACCCTGATTCGAATAATATTTTTGTTGAATGATTTCAGGCGTCCATAATTCTTTAGAAACAATGTGCTTTCTTAAATCGGTAAGACCCATACGCTCTAATTTTGTTAGGACAGCTTCTTCAAACTGATCATATTCTTCTTTCGTGAAGGCTTGATCGCCATTCATGACAGAAATATGAGGTAAGATTTTAATAATTTCATGACCTTCAGGACCTTGAGATGGGTCTGTTTTCATTGGTGCGACTAAATAAATGGTTGGATCACCTGAAAGTTTATGTTTTTTAAAGATGTTTTCAAAGTTTTGTTTTAAATCTTCAGAAAAGAAGAAGTTGTGGTGTGCGAGTTGAGGATACTGTTTATCAACACCTAGATGTAAAGCAAATCCTGAACATGCTGGACCATATTTTTTCTTTAAAGAGGATAGTTTTTGATCGGATTCTTTCGTAATTTTTTCATAAAAAGGAATAGCTTCCATGTTGGATACAACGGCATCTACTTTTAAGGTTGAACCATCACTTAATGTCACAGAAACAATTTTTCCTTTTTGTTTATCAACATGTAACACTTCAGTATTCGTTTTCACAGTAATGTTGAGTTCTGACATCAGTTTTTGCATGCCAATAGAGGCTTGATACATACCACCCTCTACATACCATAATCCAAATTTCCACTGGATATAAGGAAGTAAATTCATGACTGCTGGTGCGTCATAAGGGTTCGATCCAACGTATTTAATAAAATAGTTCATAATATCGACTAAATAAGGGTTCGAAATATATTTTCTTATCCCTTCATCCATAGTTCTAAAATAATCACTATCTTTAAATATTTTTAAAGGGTTATAATACTTTAAAGTTTGAAGAATCGTTTCTGCTTGGTTTTTAAATAAAATATCATTGGTAAAATCATATAATTTTTCAGTATATTTGTAAAAAGCTTGTAGTTCTTGATAATCTTTTTCAGAAATATTATCTAACTCTTTCATGCCTTCCAAGGTATCTGTTAAATCTATAACATTCCCATCTTCAAAAAAGTTTCTCCAATGTGGAGCTACTGAAACAAGTTTAAAGTAATCCTCTCTTTTTTTACCGTGCATTTCAAATAATGCATCAAAATATTGAGGCATTGTAAAGATAGAAGGTCCTAAATCAAAAGAAAACCCGTCTTGTTCAAGCACGTTTAATTTTCCACCTAAATGTGGATTTTTTTCAATCAATGTAATATGAAAATCTTTATGTTTTGCAAGTGTAATTGCGGCACTCATCCCGCCTAATCCACCACCAATGATGACAATTTCTTTCATGCTTCCTCCTAATAAATGAATGGTATAAATTTGTATCTAGACTTTTTCCAATGTTTATAAGTCTGACCTAATGATGACTCTAAAATGTGTTCTTCAAGGGTCATTCTGTGATTTAATATATAACCCATCAGTAAATATGCGATAGGCGTTAATATGATATTACTAAAAAATAAAGGGACACTTGTTGATAAAAGAAATAAACCTAAATATAACGGATGTCTTAACATTTTATAAGGTCCACTTGAAATGAGTTCATGGGTCTCTGATACGGCAACATTTCTCGTGAAAAAACGTCCTAAATGAATGATTGAAACATATCGTAACAATAAACCAAGGATATATAATGTGATGCCGATATAGTTGAAGATGTTTTGTGTGAATTGATTGTCAAGTGTCCCAATTTGAAGCCAACCGAGAAAAAAGTTAAGTAGAATAATAAGTAAAATAAATTGTAAGATAAAGAAAAAACTTTTTTTCTCTTGTTTGGATTGTTTTTTTAGATGAGATGGAAAAATGACAAACTCAGCAATCCATAATATGGTCACAACATAAAAAAGATAATATGGCCATGCATTGACGAAAAAAAATGATAACATAAAGACCTCAGTTAAACATATTATAACATGTGAATGGATGAAAACGGTATCGCATTAGAAGGATTTATATTTTATGATAATTTATGGATTTAATCTATGCTATAATATTAAAAATTAGGAGATTTATGATGAATACATACTTTTATTTAGTCATTGGACTTATTTTAGCAATGTTTGCTTTTGAACTCATTGTTTCAATCTTAAACTATCGTTACAAGAATCAACCAATTCCCGAAAATGTTCAAGGCTTGTATGATGATGAAAAATATTCAAAATGGCTATCGTATTCGATGGCAAATTTTAAGTTTGGACTTGTTTCTAATACTGTCTCTACGTTATTGATGGTTTTACTTTTAGCACTAGGTGTTTTTGGTGCAATCGAAACATTGATGGTTGAGATGACATCGAGTTTATTATTACAAAATCTTTTGTTTCTGTTTGCCTATTTTTTAATCACATTTTTAATAGGGATTCCATTTAGTTATTACCGTATTTTTAAAATTGAAGAAGCATTTGGTTTTAATAAGGTTACCAAAAAACTATTTGTCTCTGATAAAATCAAAAGTTTGATCCTCACAATTGTTTTTGGTGGTGGGATCATTAGTTTACTTTTTGTGATCTATGATGCACTAAAAGAAAATATTTGGAACTTTGTCATAGGTGCGTATGTCATCATATTTGTGGTCATGTTAGGTTTATTCTTATTTAATGGTCTATTTGTGAGATTATTTAATAAGCTCACGTTACTAGAAGAAGGACCTTTAAAAACAAACATAGATGGACTCGCTTCAAAACTAGGATTTGAAGTGAAACGTATTTATGTGATGGACGGGTCTAAGAGATCAACCAAACTCAATGCGTTTTTTAGTGGACTTGGTAAAACTAAAGAAGTTGTTTTATTTGATACACTCATTGAAAAATCATCAGAAGATCAAATATTAGCAGTTTTAGCACACGAACTTGGACATGCAACGCACAAAGATACATTTAAACTATTATTTCAGCAATTATTTGTGATTGGTATCTATGTTTCTATTTTAGGATTGATTTTAACAACAGTTGAGTTACATACTGCATTTAATCTTTCTAGCATTCACTTTGGATTTGCAATCATATTAATGGCCATCTTATTATCGCCAGTCGATACACTCATCGGACTTATTTCTAATTATATTTCAAGACAATTTGAATATAAAGCAGATGCATTTGCAGCAAAACATACTTCTAAAGAAGCAATGATTAGCGCGCTTAAAGTATTAGCTGTTGAAAATTTTTCAAATCTTACGCCACATCCACTATATGTGAAACTCTATTATAATCATCCAACCATTTCAGAAAGAATTGCTTCTGTATTAGCATCCTAATATTTAACATATTTAAAAAGCGATAGATAAGTTATCGCTTTTTTTTTATGTGTTATGTTATACTACACATGTAATACAATCTTCAGGGCAGGGTGCAATTCCCGATCGGCGGTAAAGTCCGCGAGCCTACGGGCAGGATTTGGTGAAATTCCAAAACCGACAGTATAGTCTGGATGGGAGAAGATATGGTTTTTTAACCTTATTTTTTACTTTACTATGCCCTGAAAATGGGCATTTTTATTTTTATTAGGAGTGAATCATGAATGAAATTTACATGAATAAAGCACTAGAACTTGCAAAAAAAGGAGGACTTCATGTTAAACCTAATCCTCTTGTTGGCGCAATCATTGTAAAAAATAATGAGATCATTGGTGAAGGATATCATCAACAATACGGACACGCTCATGCTGAAATTAATGCTTTTTTAAACGCTAAAGAAGATGTTACAGGTGCAACGATGTATGTGACATTAGAACCTTGCAGTCATGAAGGAAAAACAGGATCATGTGCTAAAAAAATCATTGAAAAAGGGATCAAAGAAATTTATATTGCGTCATCAGATCCAAATCCATTAGTCTCTGGTAAAGGCATTCAAATGTTAACAGATGCCGGTATTCAAGTTCATCTGGGCTTATGTCAAGATGAAAGTGATCATATCAACAAACACTTTTATCATTACATTACAAAAGATAGACCATATGTCTTATTAAAGATGGCACTGACGCTAGATGGAAAATATGCAACCGATCATTTTGATAGTGCATGGATTACGAACGAAAGTTCTAGAAATGATGTACATGTCACAAGATCACATTATCAAGCCATGATGGTTGGACTCAATACTGTGATTCAAGATGATCCGAAGCTCAATATAAGATTAGAACACTATACAGGAAAACAACCGATTAGAATCATTTTAGATCCAAAAGGGGATATACCTATGAATCGCCACGTCATTCAAGATGAATTAGAAACTTGGATCATCACCTCATTGATGTCAAAAGATAAGCAAAAAAAGATTGAACATTTTGGTAACCGGGTTATTTATGTTGATCTTAAAGACGAGGCCCTCGACTTAAAAGATGTATTAAACAAAGTGCACAAACTAGGGATTCAAAATATGATGGTTGAAGGTGGTAAAACACTTCATGAAAGTTTTATAAGAGATCAATTATTTGATGAAGTACAAGCATATATAGCACCAAAGTTTATTGGTGGCACTCAAACACTTCAACATTTAAACATTTCAAAGATGAGTGAAGCACTTGAATTAAATGATGTTTCATTTCAAATTTTTGATGACAATATAAAAATTACTGGGAGAAAATAATTATGTTTACAGGAATTATTCAAGATGTCGGAACAATCACATCGATAAAAAAAGGATCTAACTCTCAACAAATCACCATCGAAACATCCATTTTAGAAGATGTTCACATTGGGGATTCGATTGCAGCCAATGGGCTATGCCTTACAGTCACGACGTTAAAAGATACCACCTATACAGTCGATGTAATGGCAGAATCACTAAGAAGATCTAATTTAGGAAGTTTAGACGTCGGATCAAAGGTAAATCTAGAAAAAGCGATGGCAATGGGAGATCGCTTTGGAGGTCATATGGTTTCTGGTCATATCGATGATGTCGGTACCATTTCAAAAACGTTTGTTGAAGATAATGCGACATGGGTGGACATTGATGTACCGGATCATTTAAGAAAATATTGTATTTTAAAGGGATCCATCGCGATTGATGGGATTAGTTTAACAATTTCAAGATTAACTGATAAAGGCGTTTCTGTTTCTATTATCCCGCATACAAAAGACCAAACAACGCTACTATCTAAAAAAATAGGCGATCATGTCAATTTAGAAATGGACATGATGATTAAATACGTTGAAAAGTTATTACAACCGACTAAAGAAAATTTAACAAAGGAGAAATGAGAAGATGATGGCGATTAAACTTAATACCATTGAAGACGCAATCTTAGATATTCAATTAGGTAAGATGGTCATTGTCGTTGATGATGAAGATCGAGAAAATGAAGGTGATCTTGTCATGGCAGCAGAAAAAGTGAGACCTGAAGATGTCAATTTTATGGCGACTTATGGTAAAGGACTCATTTGTGTTCCACTCAAAGAATCAAACGCTCAAAAACTAGGTTTAGATGAAATGGTTAAAAAAAATACCGATGTGTTTAGAACGAATTTTACAATATCAGTTGATGCAATCGATACAACAACAGGTATATCTGCAAAAGAACGCGCACATACAATTCAAATGTTGGTTCATGATAAAGCGACTGATCGAGACTTTAGAAAGCCTGGACATATCTTTCCCCTCATTGCTCAAGAAGGTGGTGTATTAAAACGTGCTGGCCATACTGAAGCAAGTATTGATCTTGCATTACTTGCTGGATTAAAACCTGTTGGTGTCATTTGTGAAATTATGAATGATGATGGATCCATGGCAAGACTTGACGATTTAATGATGTATAAAGAAAAACATCAATTGAAAATCATTTCAATTCAAGATTTAATCGAATATAAAAGAAAAAAAGAAACCTATATTACACGTTCAGCAAGTGCAGTGATGCCAACCATTTCGGGTGAATTTGAAATGGTTGGGTATGAAAATATATTAAATAAAGAACA
Source organism: Acholeplasmataceae bacterium (assembly GCA_965657915.1). Classification (GTDB taxonomy): domain Bacteria; phylum Bacillota_I; class Bacilli_A; order Acholeplasmatales; family Acholeplasmataceae; genus UBA8290. The sequence goes on from CBFHPN010000006.1 coordinate 25,891, forward strand.
TCACGTTGCACTTGTAAAAGGTGATGTTAAAGGTAAAGAAGATGTTTTAGTAAGAGTACACTCTGAGTGTTTAACGGGAGATGCATTTGGATCTTTACGTTGTGATTGTGGAGATCAACTTCATGCAGCGATGCATACGATTGAAGAAGAGGGATTAGGCATTGTTTTATACATGAGACAAGAAGGCAGAGGGATTGGGTTAATTAATAAAATTAAAGCATACCATCTTCAAGATCAAGGGTATGATACCGTTGAAGCTAATTTAAAATTAGGCTTTAAAGATGATTTAAGAGATTATGGTATTGGTGCACAGATTTTAGCGGATTTAGGCGTGAAATCGATAAGATTAATGACGAACAATCCAAGAAAAATCGTTGGACTAGAAGGCTATGGCATTAAAATTTCTGACCGAGTATCCATTCAAATGAATCATAATGAAAGAAATGAATTTTATTTAAAAACAAAAAAACAAAAACTTGGGCATATGCTCGACATAAAGGAGTAGAGATGAAAACAATTGAAGGAAATTACATGGGTAAAGGTTTAAAAGTTGCGATCGTGATGAGTCGTTTTAATGAGATGATTGTTAAACAACTTGTTGAAGGTGCAAAAGATGGTTTAATCAGACACGGTGTTGATGAAAAAGACATCACAGTTGTTGCAGTACCTGGTGCATATGAAATTCCACTGGCAGTTAAAAAAGTGGCAGAATTACAATCATATGATGCGATTATTGCATGCGGTGCAGTCATCCGTGGTGCAACCCCACACTTTGATATGGTTGCTAACGAAGTAACGGGTGGTATTGCGAAAGTTTCTCTTGAAAGTGGTGTCCCAGTCATTAACGCAGTTCTCACAACTGATTCTATTGAACAAGCAATTGAACGCGCTGGAACAAAAGCAGGAAACAAAGGATTCGATGCAGCTTTATCAGCCATAGAAATGGTAAATGTCATAAATAATCTATAAAAAAACGTTGCTTAGGCAACGTTTTTCTTTTGAAATTTATAAAGTAACACATACATTAAACTCATCACAAATGCTCCTAGAAGCGTTGTTAAAGATAAATAAACAAAATTAAATTTAAAAAAATCAAATAAAATAAGTTCATGTCCCCATTCAAAAAATAATTCAAGAGGGGTTCCATTTTCAGGCTTTAAGCTATAAAAATAATTTGCATATTGACCCGATATGAGATATAAAATATTATTCATTATTATTGATAATATAAATAATATAAAGACAACAATAAACGTTTTTTTAAGATAATGAAAATCAAGTTTGATAAAGCCTTTAAAATAAGCCCATAGTGGTAATGTCACTAAAATCATGTGTCCGAAAATATATGCAAAACCTCTAAAGGTTAGTATAGTGTCATAGTGACTTAAGCTATTTGCGAAAATAATAGAAACAAATGCAGCTGGCAAATTCAAAATAAGTGCAAAATTAAACCAAATTTGTTGTTTTTTTAAGAAAGCAATCAATAATACAAAATTCGCAAAATGACATATTTGTAAAGGTAATAACTCGATATCAAAATTAAGACCATTAGTAATAAATATTTCTAAATTTCTTGAAAACAAAATGACAATTGCAACAATACTTAACCAAATGCCAATTTTAGTATTGGTTTCATCATTAGTGTTTTTTGTAAAATATAATAAAATAAATAGTGAGATAAACGGAGACACTACAAATAGTAAATGACCGATAGAATACATTTCAAATGTCATAACTACTCCCTTTGATTTGGCTTAAATAAAATTATAACAACAAAGATGTAAATTTTCAATTACATTTGACATAAAATTCACTAAGATATTTTTTCAATGTGTAGTTTTGAGTTAATTAAGTGGCTTTCTTTAGTATCTTCATCCATTTTATTTAATAAGTTAACCATCATGGACATTCTAGGGTTAGATTTTAAAGTATCTTTATGTTTGTCTATGAAATTCCAATACAAACCGTTAAACGGACAAGCCTTTTCACCAGTTTTTATGGTTGGATCGTATTTACAACCCTCACAATAGTTACTCATTTTCTTTATATAAGACGCACCAGATATATATGGTTTTGTTGACATTAAGCCACCATCAGCATATAACCCCATTCCCATAACATTAGGTGTGACAACCCAATCAAATGAATCAATATATAGGCTATTAAACCAATCATTGACTTCAATCGGGTTGACACCTATAAGATTCGCATAATTGGATAAAATCATAAGTCTTTGAATATGATGGTTATATCCATTTTCTAAAGTTTCTTCAATGGTATGTGATAAACAGGATAAATCTGTATTTGCACTCCAATAAAAAGCAGGTAAAGAGTGGTGATGTTTTAAAGCGTTTTTGTCATGATAATCCGGTGTATTTAAATACACGCCACGGATATATTCCCGCCAACCAAGAACTTGTCTGATGAAGCCTTCAGCAGGTTGAATTTCACAGACGCCATCATGATACGCTTGTTCGACTGCTTTAATCACATCCATGGGACTAAGTAGACCTAAATTCAAAGAAGAAGAAATAAGCGCATGCGACATGAAAGGCTCATGTTTAATCATGACATCTTGATGATCACCAAACGTTGAAAGTCTGTAGTCAATAAAATGTTTGAGTGCTTGATTTGCTTGAGCGTGAGAAACAGGATAAATAAACGTATCCAAATTACCTGGATGATCACTAAATAAAGCGTTTGTCCAATCAATTGATTGTTGCGTTAAAACATCGATTTCAAAGGTTAAAGGTTCATGAAAACGCAATCCCTTTTTAAAGGGTTTCCTATTATCCCCGTCAAAGGAAAATTTACCGCCAATAGGTAAATCATGATGCATTAAAATTTGATGTTTGTGTCGAAGCTTTCTGTATATTGTATCCATTTTCCATGGTTGTTTAGAAAGTAAAACTTTCCATTCATCTCTCGATACGATAAATAATGGATCATCAACATATGTAACATTCGTTAATGGTTTTATAAAGTTAAAATCAGCGTAATCATTAGGTAAAAATACATACGTTTGTGCGTGATTGTATGTCTCATAGAATGTATTTAAATCTTCAATCAAAAGGTAACTCAAAGGATATGTTTTTTGATATGTGTCAATAAAATGTAGTATTGCACTATGATGAAGTGCAATTCTTTTTTTATGATATAGATGTCTCTTATAAAAAGATAGATGCTCAAATACAATAATTTCATCAAATTCAATATTGAGATGATTAATATAGGTTTGATTCAGTTGAAATGGAAACAATAATAAAGTTTTCATGAGCGGCTCACTTTTTTTACAGGTTTAGGATAGTTTTGAATACCATATAAAATACGTTCTTTTTCTGAGAATTCACTTATTTTATATTTTAATGGATTCGGAACATCTTTTATTTCGGGTAAAAAAACATCTAAAAATTGACAGTTTGTATCATAACGTTCTCCTTGCGTGATGTAGTTAAACATTCTATTTTCTCGAGGATCATTTCCTAGCCCTGCGTTATAGAGCCAATTGAGGGTATTAGAAGAAACGTCATAATCAATCAAATAAGATTCAAAAAATGCAGCACCGATACGCCAATCTTGATTTAAAAATTTCGTTAAAAAATTAGCAACATTTTGTCTTCCTCTATTCGACATATATCCAGTTTGAACAAGTTGCCTCATATTTGCATCAATGAGTGGATACCCTGTTTTTCCCTCTTTCCATGCTGTAATAAAGTATTGATTAGGAGAAATATGATGTGATTGTGACAACCCTGCTTGATTGAAAATACGATTGTGATATTTTTTGTGAGTAAAATAAAAGTAATCACGCCATAGTAACTCAAAATAAATCCAATAAGTCGAATCATTTTTAACATAAGTTGCTTCATACTTTTTAACCTCATTCATAATACGATTAACAGATAATGCACCCATTGAGAGATAAGCTGAAAATTTCGTGGAATCATTAAAATTCAACATACCATTACGAGTTTCTTTGTATGTTTTTGCAAGTTGATCATTAAATAAATAATTTGTTAAATGGTTTAATGCTGCAGTTTCACCAGGTTGGATGTAGTGATTGATTTGTAAAATATTCAGATCATCTAAATTCGGAATATCGCTTTCTATAGATATTTTTGGTTGTTGAACTAAAGTGTCACACTCTTTAAAATTAACAGGAAATCGTTCGATTTTATGTCTAAATTGTGTAAAAACAAATGGCAAATCTTCTATTGAAAAAGGCAGCATATGTGTTTTGTAAAGTGGTTTCATTTCCTCATGATAGGTCGGTATGTTTAAGGTGGAAATGAAATCATATCTTTTTCTTTCCTCCTCACCAGGTAGTTTTTCAAAATATATAGATTCTATATTAAGTTCTCTAATCAATTCTTTTAATATAAAAGCAAAGTCCCCTTTTTTTACAAGAAGCGGAATATTCAATGTATTCAGTTGCTGATTTAAATCGAGCAATGTATCATATAAAAAAGACAACCAAGGATCACTTTTCTTTTTGAACCCAAAATTATTGAGATTAAACCAAGCTTCATCAAATACAAAAAGTCCCACTACTGAACCACTTTCCAGTGCTTTTTTCAGCAAAGGTTGATCATGGATTCGCAAATCATTTTGAAAGAGGTAAAGGTTCATATAAACTCCTATGTTATAATCATACTATGATAGTAAAACACGATACAGATCCATTACAAGTTGTATTGGTTCATCAACCAGGTAAAGAAATTGAACAACTCATGCCAGGTAATCTTACAAGATTACTTTTTGATGATGTTCCTTTTTTAGATCAAGCCATTCAAGAACATCAAACCATGACGGATTACCTAATACAACATCATGTTCAAGTTCATGATATTACCGAACTTGCTATTGAAGTCATACAAGATGATCGTCTTAAAGATGAACTTATTAATATCATCATACACGATTTAAAGCAACAATCACAATCTGTGGTAGAACGTGTGAGAAAAAAACTTAAAGCATCTTCTTTAGAATCGATTGTGAATACGTATGTTGGGGGACTGACGTATATGGAATTAGATTTAGATAATAAAAAGACGCTTTTTATTTTAGATCCGCTTCCCAATTTATTATTTCAAAGAGATCCAATGTTTATGATTCATGACATATGCGTGATTAGTCATATGAACATGGAAGCAAGAAGAAGAGAAGCAATGCTATCAAAGTTTATCATTAAACATCACCCACTATTTATGCATCAACGCATGATTGACATGTCTGATCAAAAACATTCTATTGAAGGTGGGGATATCATACTATTGGATGATTATATCTTGATTGGTATTTCAGAACGGACAACAAAAGAAGCTGCAATAGAATTAATCAAACGATTAAAAGCATTTGATTTATCATATCAAACGATACTCATAGAATTACCAAATCATCGCAGTTATATGCATTTAGATACTGTCATCACCCCCATTAAAAAAGATGTATTTGTCTATGATAAACATGCATTTGAAAATAGCCTCTTGTATCAATTAGTCAACGATGAGATGGAAATCATTCATACGTCATTTGAGGTATTGATGAAGCAACAATTTGGTGATATTTCATTTATTGAAGTAGGGGATGGTGATCAAATTTATGCAAAGAGAGAACAGTGGAATGATGCTGCAAATACATTAGCCATCGCGCCTAATCATATTATTTGTTACGATAGAAATGTGATTACAAATGAACTATTTAAATCACATGGAGTAACGTACTTTTCTATGCCGTCTTCTGAGTTATCTAGAGGACGTGGTGGTCCGCATTGTATGACCATGCCACTTTATAGAAAAAGCCTCTAACGAGGCTTTAGCATGATTTCAATCCCAGAAGCAACGCCTTCATCTTCATAGATGAGGGTGTTTTTTTTATATAGTTTTAAATGAATGTTTCCAGATAGACCTTCTTTGATGGTTTCATTCATTTGACCTAATCGAGGAGAAGGTAAATCTTTATAGTCTGATGTTGTCGCGGTCACAACTAATTTTAAAGTGCGTTTTTTGAGTGTTATTGAAACTGAAGTATCATCATAAGTAATATGTTTAACAGCACTTAAATTATAAGTCGCAAAACGGTACTCTCTGCCTTCTATTACTAAAACACAGATTAATCCTTTAAATTTAAAAAATAAAAAAGGGATGGTTGCATAAGATAACATAAATGATGTTTTAGGATCTTTAAAATGATTCGATTGCATCCAAGTATAACTACTAGGAAAAGATGTACCCCAGTCTTTTTCGATATAACCCTTTCCATGATTAAAGGAAATGGCTTCTTTCTCAAGTAAAATTGAACCTTTTACTTGATGAGACATCGAGACGATGCCGTGATAGGTTTCCATAAAACCTAAATATCCAAACGGTCCCATAATGGATGGAAAAATTAAGCTTTTTTTAATTGGCGTAAGGTGCTGATTTTCTAAATGAACTTGCAAATCTAATTCTTCATTATCGATTGAAAAAAACATGGATTCACTAGAAAATATGTTGTGTGCAATTTGAATCTTAAATATCTTTGGATGGAAAGAGAAGTCTTTAATATCATATTTGAAATAATATGTTTTCAATGTTTCATTCTCTTTTGTTCGATCAGAAATAAAAACTTGAATAAAGGCATGTGTATCATGTTTATTTAAACTAATTCCTGGTATAAAGGCAAAGGTATGAGACAAATTTTTTGTTACATACTTAAAATACCAACCTTCAAAGTAGTTTTTTTTCTTTAAATGTCCTTGAAATATTTCGGGGTGAAATGTCTTATAAAACATGATTTTCTCCTAAAAAAAAGACTAAGTTTCCTTAGTCTTTAGTATAGCATATCTTATGAAGGTTGGAATGCTCCAAATAGAACTAGCCATGTAAGTAATGTTTTAGCGACAAGAGATAAGATGACATAACCTCTTTCTCCATATAAGTAATCTTTAAATTTACCTATTCCAGCATATTGTAAGTACATGTTTACTGGGAATGTATTAAATGCAATAAAGTAAGTTGCTAAGATTGCCCAAACGAATCCAGGAACATTTTCTAAATTAGGGTTCACACCAATATAGAATGCGATGGCAACCCATGGTGCAAGACCTACGATTGAACCAAAGATAAATGGTAGCCAATTGACTTTTTTACCAACTTTAGACTCACCTTGGTTAAGTAATTCCATATCTAAACCAAAGAAGTTCATCGCTGCATTTGCAAGTGCGATTAGTGCGAATACAGCAACATCTCTCACACCAAATAATGATGAAATTAAGATAATCATGAGTGATGAAGATAATGCATATTCATACCATCTAAATTTGTTAATACCAACTTTTAAACCTGCACGGTATTCATCTTTCCAAACAAATGCAATTAAAAAGTGGAAGATACCAGAAATAAGTAAGAAACTCGCTGTCATTTGTAAGAACGGTAATTCAAATAAGGTATCAGTGTTCGTTAAGATTAATCCTTCTCCTTGAACAAATTCTAAGTAATTCCCAATCACTGGGATGGTAAATGCACCTTGACTTGTCATACTTGGGTAAATGAAGAATGCAAAAATCATCATAAATAACCCTTGAACTAAATGGACAACACCCATTTTTTTATTAAATGAGATGAGTTTATCAATTTTCACATCAACATTTAATGTTTGAACTTCTGTAGACATAATAATCTCCTTTATATTATGATTATGCCTTGAGTATATCACACAATCTATCACGATGTTAGAGAATCTTTTTGTTATGGTAAAATATGGAAGAAAATAAGGTGAATATGAAAAAAGTCATTATCATAGGTGCTGGCACAGCTGGGCTATCTTCAGCAATTAGACTTCAATCAAAAGGATTCCAAGTTGAAATCTATGAAAAAAACGACCGTGTTGGCGGTCGTATGTTTCAACTTAAAGACAAAGGGTTTACCTTTGATTATGGTCCGACCATTACGATGTTACCTGATGAATATAAAGATGTATTTATCGCTTCAGGTGTGAATCCAGATGATTATTTACAGATGACAGCACTTGATCCACTTTATAAATTATACTTTAGAGATGGAACATCATTTCAAGTATCTTCAAATTTAAATCAATTGATGAAAGAACTGGAAAAATTCGGTGAAGATGAAGCATATGGATATTTATCATATTTATCTGATGTATACGGACGCTATATCATTGCAAAAAAACATTTTTTAGATGTTTCATATCGAAGAAAAAGAGATTTTTTTAATTTAAAAACACCTTATCATGGGTACCGTTTAAAAACACTTAACAATGCATATGATTCTATTTCAAGATTTGTTAAAAATGAAAAACTAAGACAAGCATTATCGTTTCAAACGTTATATATTGGTGTTTCTCCATTTCAAGGTCCATCCATTTATACCATCATCCCGATGATAGAATTACTTTATGGGATTCATTACATTAAGGGTGGGATGTATCAAATGGCTACTGCCATGGAAAAACGTTTTTTAGAGCTTGGTGGAAAAATTCATTTGAATCAATCTGTTGATGAAATCATGATTAAAGATCAAATTGCACAAGGGATAAGAATTAATGATGATATCAAAGAAGCAGATATCATTTTAACGAATGCAGATTTTCCTTGGGCTGTTGAAAACTTAATTAAAGAACCTAAAAATAGAGGGAAATTTAAAGATAAAAAAGTTAAAAAAATGACATATTCATCTTCAGTATTCATTATGTATATGGGACTTGATAAAAAGTATCCCACGGATATCCATTCATTAAGATTTGCTGCAGATTTCAAGAAAAATATTCATGATTTATTTGAGTCAAAAATACCTGAAGACCCATCATTTTATTTATATTCACCCTCTCAAATTGATGAAAGTGTTGCACCTAAAGGAAAAGAAATTTTATATGTTTTAGTACCTGTTCCTAATACACAAGATAAACATGTCAACTGGGATGAAGCACAGGTGACGTATTATCAATCTAAAATTTTATCAATGATCGAACAAATCCCAACGTTTCATGATATTAGAGAACATATTGAAGTCATGCATGTCTCAACGCCAAATACATGGGAAGAAAAATTTAATTTAAATCACGGTGCAACGTTTGGACTTCGTCCTACCTTGAGCCAAAGTTTATACTTTAGACCGCAAGCAACATTAAAACCTTTAAAAAATGTTTACTTCACAGGATCATCAACGCATCCTGGTCCTGGCGTTCCAATTGTTTTAAAATCAGCAAAACTTGCTGTCAATGAAATACTAAAGGATCATCCGCATGAATGATTGGTTTACGTTCAGTTTATTGATATTTGCGGGTGTCGTCGTTTTCTTACTTACGTTGATTTACTTAAGAGAGAGACGTCTTATTAAGTACTGCGAACAGATCATTAAAAAAAATTCACTCACCTTTTATAAAGCTTTTTCAAAAATTGAAAACAAAAAGCAGAGACAAGCCATTTACGTTGTTTATGCTTTTTGTCGTTATGCAGATGATTTAATTGATGAACACCAAGATATTGAGGGTCTAAACCAATTAGAACTAGAACTAGAAGCATTTAAAAATCATAAAAAGACCTCACTAAAAGTATTTAAAGCTTTGAGTCTCATCAAAGATCAGTTTTATGGTGAAAATTATGACTATCAACCATACTTTGAAATGATCCAAGGTCAAAGGATGGATATCACCATCGCTTCGTATGAAACCATGGATGATGTTTTAGCGTATTGTTATTATGTAGCGTCTTCAGTAGGTCTGATGTTACTTCCGATTTTAGCACCGAGTAAACATCAGGAATTAAAAGAATTCGCAATACAACTTGGATATGCGATGCAAATCACTAATTTCTTACGGGATGTTGGAGAAGATTATCTCAAAGGAAGAATTTATATTCCTCAAGCCGATTTGAAAAAGTTTCAAGTCGATCTTGACCATGAGTTCAAGATGGGTCCAACAGACTCATTTAAAACACTATTTAATCATTTAGCAACGCAAGCAAGACAATACTATCAATACGCATATGATCATATGGAAGCATTTAGTCAAGATGTAAGAACACCATTACTTTATGCAGCTAAATTATATGAAGCCATCCTTGATGAGTGTATGACAGATTATGATGTATTTACGAAAAAGCATTTTGTTTCTCATGCTAAAAAAATAGATATCATTAAAGGACTTCAAAAAAATCTTTAAACACATACGTTGGAGTGTATATGAATACAAATAGAATCAAAGTTATTCAAGAAGTCACCAATCACAATCAGCATAAAATCTTATATTGGATGCAAAGTGCGCAACGCATCCATTATAATCATGCACTTAATCATGCGATTGAACTTGCTAACAAACACAAAAAAGAACTGCACGTGATGTTTAATATTATACCTTCTTATAAAGATGCAAATCGTAGACACTATATGTTTATGTTAGAGGGAATCAAAGAGTTAGAACGAACATTTTTAGAACTTAAAATACCGTTTAAAGTAACCTTTGGACTCCCTGATGAAAACATTTCAAAACACTTAAATGATGATGATATATTAATCCTTGATAAAGCATACTTAAAACAACCACGACAATGGAGAAACGCTTTATATCAACGTATTAAAGGTAAAAATACCATTATTGAAATTGATACCGAACTGATTGTTCCTGTGGAACATGCATCTAGTAAAATGGAATACGGGGCATATACCATACGTCCTAAACTTCATAAACTTTTTGATGTCTTTAATGATCATGACGTGTTGCCGGCATATAAAGGTCCATATCAAAAACTTACTTCAGATGTAGAACTAAATGATTTAGATGCTTTTATAGAAACACTTCCTATTGATCAATCCGTGATTGAGACATCTTTATTTAAAGGTGGATATGGCGAAGCAGTTCAAAGACTTCAAACATTTATTCAATTTAAAGCAAAAGATTATTTAGAAAGAAATGCACCGGGTGAACAAGTGACGTCTACACTTTCGCCTTATTTGCATTTTGGTCAAATATCGTCACTTGAAATCGTTCACGCCATTCAACACGCTAAAGATGAAGGGATGATCAATCAAGAGACCTTTGATGGTATTTTTGAACAAGTGTTTGTGAGAAGAGAACTTGCCTTTAATTTTGTCTATTATAATCAAAACTACGATCAATTTGACTATATAACAGAACCTTGGGCATACAAAACGATGCAAGAACATCAAGATGACTTTAGACCTTTCATTTATTCAAAAGAAACGTTAGAATCTTCCCAGACTCACGATCCATATTTCAATGCTGCCATGGATGAAATGAAAGTGAGTGGCTATATGCATAATTATATGCGCATGTATTGGGCTAAAAAAATTATTGAATGGTCAAATTCATATCAAGAAGCATATGAAACGACCTTATATTTAAATAATAAATACTTCTTAGATGGTAGAGATCCAAATTCATATACGAGTGTTGCATGGAATTATGGTCGTCATGATCGTGCATGGAATGAAAGAACCATCTTAGGTAAATTGCGTTACATGAATGATAAAGGATTAGAAAGAAAGTTTGACATGAAGAAATACATCAACTATGTTGAAAGTATAAAAAAATAAGACCTCAAGGTCTTATTTTTTTAATTTTGGGAAGAAAATGGGTGTATGCTTAGCATATTCTTGATACAGTGCGTTATCTTGATATCTTTTTTCAAGTAAGGGTACACCAGATACATATCTAAGAAGATATCCCATTATCAGTGTGCCAATAATTGCAAAAGCATAATGTAAATCAAAACTATAAAACATAATGACAAAATAACTCATCCAAATCATAAAGTCACCAAAGTAGTTCGGATGTCTGGTGTAAGCCCATAACCCTTTATCCATGATTTTCCCCTTATTATTTGGGTTCGACTTAAAGCGCTTAAGTTGAGCATCTGATACACTTTCAAAGATAAAGCCAATGATAAATAAGACAATCCCTAACCCTAACACCACATAATGAAACCATTCTAAACCTTCTTTGACATAAAAGACACTTTGAAGGGGCAATGAAATTACAAATGCAAGTAATATCTGGAGATAAAAGACTTTAAAGTAAGCATGAACATAAGGAATATTTCCCCATTTTTTTCTCATGTTGACATAACGGTAATCTTCAGGTTTAGACCAGTTACGTAACAATAAATAGTAAGTGAGTCTTAATCCCCATAAAGTAACAAAACTTAGTATCGAAATAGAAGCGAGGGTAACTACGTCTGTATATAGAAAGACGGTCCAAGTGATCACAACAAAGCTTAGTCCCCAAGCAATGTCAATCAGTCCTAGATTTTTCTTGATGACACTGATTAAAAACCAAACATGTAAATAAATAAAAAGAACACTTGCTAAAACAATCAAATGTGTCATAAAAGATGACCAATTAAATAGGTGAGTGTGGAGACAGAAAATCCTAAAAATGTTCCCCATGTGATATCTATGAGTGTGACTTTAATCGGCCACTTATCAAGGGTTGCTAAGTTTGTTAAGTCGTATGTTGCATACGTAATGAAACCATAAAGTCCACCATAAAGCATGGCATGATTCAGTGACATAGCATCTAAGGCTGGAACAATTGCAAAAATCATTAAAAAGATAATATACAAAACATAAAAAACAAGCGCAGCATACCAATTTGGTTTTTTCGCTAAAATATAACCAATTTGTGTTTGGTACATCTTTTTAGCAAATAGACCTAACCATAAAATGTCAATGATAAAAAAGATGATAAATGCAATGAGAAAAATTAATATGTTCATGATGTCTCCTTTGTTGAAACTACAATGTGATCAAATGGAATTTCTATGTGTAAAGCTTTTAACTGATCTAAAATAAATTGTCTCAAGTCTCGTTCAACACTAAATTGTGTATTCGGTTTTGTTTGACATGTTAATGTCATTTCAATCCCAGAAGCTAAAAATTGAGTCACACCTAAAACTAAAGCATTAGAAATGACATCATCATGGTTAGATTTAAAGTTGACTAAGGCTTCATTTAAACTTGATGACATGGTTTTAATATCCGTTTCATATGGCACTGAAAATGTAATAATTGCTTGCGAGTAAAATCTAGAGAAGTTAATGACTGGACTCATTTGACTATTAGAAAAAATTTGGATGTGACCTGTCCAATGTTGTAATGTTGTTGATTTTAAACCGAGTTCTAAAACAGTGCCTCTAAAACCCTTCACTTCGACAACATCTCCAATATCATAGTGGTTTTCAAACACAATAAAAAATCCTGCAATCATATCTTGAATCATACGCTGTGCACCAAGACCAATCACAAGGCCTACAATGCCAAGACCAGCAATGGCTGGAATCACATCGACGCCCCAAATGGATAAAATCACTAAAATAGCGATGATAAAAACAGTATATCTGAGTAAACTAAAAAGAAGTTTGGATAGTGTTTTAAAGCGCGTCACTTGTTTTTGTTTTGATTCAGCATGTCTTAAATATCGTTTAATCAAAGATTGAACTAAAAGAAGTCCTAAAAAAGAGACAATGACAATTAAAACTGTAAAAAAGATATTAGCAAAAATAGGATCATTTATGAGATCTTCATATAATTCTGAAAAGAAAGTAAGCATCGTATCACCTCGATGTAATTATACCATATTTTACGTGAATAAAACGTGCGTTAAAGGACACTTCATGATACAATATGTTTGCACAAAGGAGGCCTTATGAATCATCAATTAACACCATATTTCACCAAACTTGTTGAATATATAAAAAAAGACAGAGTTCCTTTTGATGTTCCAGGTCACAAAATGGGTATTTTTGAAAATGATATGATCGCTTTTTTAGGTAAAGATGTTTTTAGAATGGATGTCAATGCACCAGACGGCTTAGATAATTTAAATGTTCCTAAAGGTGTTATTAAAGATTCACAAGCTTTATTTGCAGATGCTTTTAAAGCAGAACATGCATTTTTTCTTACCGGTGGAACAACATTAGGTATTTTAGCGTTGATTATGTCTACTGCAAAAGCAAAAGAAAAAATCATTATGCCACGTAATGTACATAAATCAATCATCTCAGCGCTTATCATGAGTGGTGCTATGCCTATTTTTGTAGAACCTGTGATTGATGAAGATCTTGGAATCGCAAACCATATGCCGCTCGAATCATTAAAAAAACAAATTGCCAATCACCCAGATGCTAAAGCTGTTCTCATCATTAATCCAACATATTTTGGCGTTGCAAGTAACATTGAAGAGATTGTAGATATTGTGCATCAACACAACATGCTTGTGCTTGCTGATGAAGCACACGGGTCTCACATGGTCTTTAGTGATGAACTTCCAATGACTGCCATGCAAGCGGGGGCTGATTTATCCGCAACATCGATTCATAAAACAAGTGGATCACTTACCCAAAGTTCAGCGATTTTAGCACAAGGCTCACGATTTGATTACACAAGATTAGTTGCAACCATTCACATGGTTCAATCCACGTCACCTTCGGCTTTGTTACTTGCAAGCTTAGATGTTGCTAGAAAAGCCATGTATTTTCAGGCAAAAGATAAGATTGAAAACTTAATTCCAAAAGTTAGAGAAATGATTGTAAAAATCAATACATTAAAAGGTATCAAAGCATACACAAAAGAAGATTTTTTAAAGCAAGGTGCAACGCATTTTGATGAAACCAAACTGATTATCAAAGTCACAGGATTAGGACTTACAGGATTTGATATGTATCATCTTTTATCTGAAAAATATGACATTCAAGTTGAGCTTGCAGAAACCAAACTGGTCTTGTGTGTATTATCAGTGGGAACGACGCAATCACATTTGGATAGAGTGTATGAAGCGCTCCTTGAGTTATCAAATACCTATGGTCATCAAGATTTAAAAGTTGAAACATATAAACCTAAGGGAAGTTTCCCCGAAGCATATGTACGTCCTAGAAGTGCATATCATGCCCCAACAAGAAATGTAAAATATGAAGAAGCGGTTGGAGAAATTGCTGCGGAATCTGTGATGATTTATCCACCAGGCATTCCAATCTTAATTCCAGGAGAAATCATTGATCAAGCACTTGTTGATGAACTGGTGTTTTACACATCTCAAGGATCAACCATATTAAGTGAATCAGAAGATGGTTATTTTAAAGTTGTAGATAAATTAACTTGGCCCAAGTGGGAGGAGATAGACGATGAGCTTTAAGAAAGTCGACTTAAGTTTTCAAAGTTGTAAAAGTGAATATGACGAAAGTGATGTTGTGATATTCAGCGTTCCTATGGACTGGACAACGAGTTTTAGACCAGGAACAAGATTTGCAGGGAATCAAGTAAGGGTTGATTCTTTTGGCATTGAGTGGTATTCACCTCATCGTGAAGCCAATTTAAGAGATTATAAAACATCTGATATTGGTGATTTAGACTTACCAATCGGTGATGTTGAAAATAGCTTAAAAGTTATATATGAGACCTCAAAAAAAATTTATGACGATCATAAATTTCCAATGATGATTGGTGGTGAGCACTTAGTGACGTTGCCAGTCCTACAAGCTGCTAAAGAAAAATATGAGAATTTGCATGTCATTCATTTAGATGCACATACCGATTTACGTGCATCATTTTTTGGTCGTGAACTCTCTCATGCAACGTTTATGTATCATGCACACAAGTTTTTAGGCGATCATACCATATATCAATTTGGGATTAGAAGTGGTGATCAACATGAATTTGATTGGGCAAAAAAACATATCCATCAACGACTATTCGATTTTGAAGGATTAGAAAAAGCAGTTGAAACACTAAAAGATGTCCCTGTTTATATCACCATTGATATTGATGTCTTAGATCCTTCAGTCGTTCCGGGTACAGGGACACCTGAACCAGGTGGCATGCAATATAAAGATGTATTGTGGGCATTTGAACAATTTGAAAAACTAGGACACATTGTCGGATGTGATTTAGTAGAACTTAATCCATATTTAGACCCATCTGGTGCATCTACAGCAGTAGCTGTGAAAACAATTCGAGAACTCACATTAATTTTACAAAAAAACATTTCAAAAAATAAAACAATATAAAAACGTTATCAACAAACAAAAATAACCGAATGTGTTGATAAAAAACCTTAAAAACACTATAATAAGTAATGTAAATTCGATAGGAGGCTTATATGCTATTCAAAGATTTTGATCCACAAAAAGGAAAGCGCCTTGAAATTTTAGATGCCCAAGGAAACGTAACAAACGCAAAACTTGAGCCTAAAATTGATAAAGAGACGCTTTTAAAAATGTATAAAACCATGACATTAGGTCGTGTTGCAGACATTAAAGCATTACAATATCAACGTCAGGGACGTATGCTTACATATGCACCAAACATGGGACAGGAAGCTGCTCAAGTAGGTTCTATGGCTGCACTTGATAAAAAAGACTGGTTATCACCAGGATTCCGTGATTTAAACTTAATGTTATACCGCGGTGTACCATTAAAACAAGTCTATTTATATTGGTACGGTAACGAATGGGGTAACCATTTCGAAGAAGATATGAGAATTTTACCAATCAACATCATCATTGGTTCTCAAGTTGCACATGCTGCAGGTGTCGCATATGCCTCTAAAATTCAAAACAAAGGTGAAGTAGCTCTTGCTGTCATCGGTGATGGTGGTACCTCACACGGTGAATTTTATGAAGGATTAAACTTCGCTGCAAGTTATGATGCACCCCTTGTTGTATTAATTCAAAATAATCAATACGCAATCTCAACACCACGTCGTAAAGCAACAAAAGCAGAAACGCTTGCTCAAAAAGCAGTTGCATTTGGAGCAGAAGGCATTCAAGTGGATGGAAACGATGTCCTTGCGATGTATGTTGCAATGCAAACAGCTGCTGAACATGCACGTTCAGGTAAAGGTGTTGTTTTAGTTGAAGCTGTTACATACCGTATGGGACCACACACGACATCTGATGACCCATCAATCTATCGTACAAAAGAAGAAGAGCAAGAATGGGCGAAAAAAGATCCAATCGCACGCTTCAAGAAATACTTAATGGACAAAGGATTATGGTCTGAAGAAGAAGAAGCAAAACTAGATGAAGAAAATAATGCATTTGTTAAAGAAACATTTGAGTGGGTTGAAGCGAACGGTGCGGCAACACTTGAAGATATCTTCAAATATACGTATGCAGAAATGACACCACAACTTACTGAACAATATGAAACTCACAAAAAATTCCTTGAAGAAAGCGAGGGTAAATAATCATGGCTGTTTTAAATTTAGTTCAAGCAATTAATCAAGCACTCGATCAAAAAATGGAAGATGATGGCCGTGTTGTTATCTTCGGTGAAGACTCAGGTTACGAAGGTGGCGTATTCCGTGTCACTGCAGGACTTCAAAAGAAATATGGTGAAGACCGTGTATTTGATACACCAATTGCAGAAGCTGCAATTACTGGTTCAGCAATCGGTATGGCTGTGAATGGACTTGTTCCAGTTGCAGAAATCCAATTTGATGGATTCGTTTTCCCAGGAATCACTGAAATCGTAACACACATGGCAAGATACCGTAACCGTTCACGTGGACGTTATGGATTACCCATCGTTGTTCGTTTCCCTGTTGGTGGTGGGATTCGTGCCCTTGAACACCATAGTGAATCTTTAGAAGCTTTATTTGGACAAATTCCTGGATTAAAAGTCGTGATGCCATCGACACCATATGATGCAAAGGGATTATTAATTTCAGCTATTGAAGATCCAGATCCAGTCATTTTCATGGAACCAAAACGTATTTACCGTTCTGGTAAACAAGAAGTGCCTGAAGAAATGTATCGTATACCAATTGGTAAAGCGAAAGTTGTCAAAGAAGGAAGCGATGTCACCGTTGTTGCATGGGGACCATTTGTTCGTGAAGTAGAAAAAGCAATGGAGTTATTAAAAGCTCAAGGCGAAAATATTGACATTGAACTTATTGACTTAAGAACCATTAATCCAATTGATGAAGACACCATTATCAATTCCGTTAAAAAAACTGGACGCTTTGTTGTTGTTCAAGAAGCTGTAAAAACATATGGACCTGGTGCAGAACTGATTGCACTCGTCAATGAAAAAGCATTCTTACACTTAGAAGCACAACCTACACGTGTGACAGGATTTGATGTTACTGTACCACTTCCACGTGGAGAACATTTCTTTTTTATTCAACCAGAAAGAATTGCAGCTGAAATTAAAAAAGTTGCGAAATTTTAAGGAGGCCTTACATGTTTGATTTTAAATTCTCAGATGTTGGTGAAGGCTTACACGAAGGTGTCATTTTAGAATGGCATTTCAAAGAAGGCGATGCTGTTAAAGAAGGACAACTTTTGGTTGTTATTGAAACAGACAAAGTCAATGCTGAACTTACAGCACCAGTGTCTGGTGTCATTAAAAAATTAGGTGCCCAAGTTGGACAATTGATTCACGTTGGTGAAACGTTGGTTGTCATTGATGATGGTACAGGCGGAGAAGCACCTCAAGAAGCTGAACCAAAAGCGACTGAAGAAGTAAAAAAAGAAGCTGCTGGTGAAGGCGAAGAAAATGAACAAGGTGTGATCGGTGAAATTGAAGTTTCATCTGCTGTGATGGCGTCTTCTAATGAAGGTGTGACGGCAACGCCAGCGAAAGCTCAAGCTTCTCAAAGAGCACTCGCAACACCTGCTGCTAGAAAGTTAGCACGTGATTTGGGTGTTGATATTAATCAAGTCAAAGGATCTGGCGCACATGGTCGTGTCATGAAAGAAGATATTTTAGCATCTTCTGGTACAACGTCGACACAAACAGTTGCTGCTCCAAAAGTGACCATTTCTACACAAGGTAATGTTGAAGTTGTTCCAATTACGAAATTAAGAAAAGCCATCGTTTCAGCGATGACACGTTCTAAACAAATCATTCCACATACTGTCTTAATTCAAGAATTAGAAGTGGATCAACTTGTCGAACTTCGTCAATCTGTTAAAAATCAAGAATTGTATGCAGATGTTAAAATCACATACATGCCATTCATTATGAAAGCTGTTGTGAAAGCACTTCAAGCATTCCCAATTTTCAATAGTTCATTTGATCAAGAAAATGATCAAGTGGTATTAAAGAAATTTTATAATTTAGGAATGGCTGTTGATACTCCAGATGGATTAATTGTTCCTGTTATTAAAGATGCCGATCACCTATCTGTTGTTGGTCTTGCAAGAGAAACTCGTCGACTTGCAGATTTAACAAGAGATCGTAAAGTTCAACTTGCAGATTTAAAAGATGCGACATTCTCAATCACAAACTTTGGATCCATTGGTGTACCATTTGGAACACCAATCATCAATCACCCTGAAGTTGCCATTTTAGGAGTCGGTAATATTTCAAGAAAACCAGTTGTTCGTGGCGATCAAGTTGTCCCTGGATATGTGATGCCTTTATCACTTGCTGTTGACCATAGAATTATTGATGGTGCAGATGCAGGTCGTTTCTTAAACTTAGTGAAACAACTTCTTGAAAATCCAAGTCTGTTACTCATTGATTAAGGTGATATCATGAAATCATACGATATCGTTGTATTAGGTAGTGGACCAGGTGGTTACGTTGCTGCAATTAAAGGCGCACAATTAGGCAAAAAAGTAGCCATTATTGAAAAAGAATCTATTGGTGGCGTTTGTTTAAATTGGGGTTGTATCCCAACAAAAACCTTATTAAAAAATGCAAAAGTCTATAAATATGTTCAACATGCACTTGATTATGGAGTGGTTGTGGATGGAAAAGTATCTGTAGATTGGTCAAAAATGCTCGCACGCAAAAATAAAGTTGTTAAACAACTTACGGGTGGTGTATCAGGTTTATTAAAGAAAAACAAAGTTGACGTCTATATGGGTGTTGGTAAAGTTTTATCTAAAAATAAAGTTGAAGTTAACGGTGAAACGCTAGACACTAAAAACTTAATTTTAGCAACAGGTGCATCGCCATTAACACCTCCAATTCCAGGATTAAAAGAAGGACTTCAATCTGGATTTGTTAAAACATCAAAAGAAATGTTAGATACAGAATCGATTCCAGAAGAACTTGTGATTATTGGTGGCGGGGTCATCGGTGTAGAATTTGCAACGATTTTCTCATCAATGTCTAAAAAAGTGACGATTATTGAAAAACTAGAAGGTATTTTACCAACAGTTGATGATGATATTCGCAGTAAATACACACCGATTTTAGCAAAAGATGGAATTGAGATATTGACTTCTGCTGAAGTGAAAACCATCGGTAAAGACAGTGTAACATACTTAAAAGATGGGAAAGAAACAACAATCAAAGCTTCTGTTGTCTTACTATCGATTGGTATGAAACCAAATTCTGAAGGTTTAGAAGTTTTAAATCTTAAATTAGACAGAGCATCTGTCGTTACGAATGAGAAATTAGAAACTTCAGTCTCAGGTGTCTATGCCATCGGTGATTTAAATGGCAAATACATGCTCGCGCATGTTGCATCGACTGAAGGACTTGTTGCTGTTGAAAACATTTGTGGACACAAAACAACGATGGATTATACACAAATCCCAAGTGCCATTTATGGATCTCCAGAAATCGGGATGATTGGATTAACAGAAAAAGAAGCAAAAGCTCAAGGGAAAGATTATAAAGTTTCAACATTTCCTCTTGCAGCGAATGGTCGCAGTTTAGGAGAAAACGAACCAAACGGTTTTATCAAAATTATTTTTGATAAAAAATACGGTGAAGTCTTAGGTGCCCATTTACTTGCATATAATGCATCAGAACTTCTTGGTGAAATTGGTGTCACCATGAAACTAGAAGGTACTGCAGAAGAAATTGCACAAACCATTCATGCGCATCCTACGCTTTCTGAAATTATTTTAGAAGCTGCACATGGTTTTGATGGAAAACCAATTCATATATAATCAAAAAAGTGGTGAGATACCACTTTTTTTATGCTAAAATATCATCAGGGGAACACATGACATATTTACTTATTTTTAATCCAAAATCAGGCAAAGGAAAAATTCAAAAAGATTTACCAAAAATTCAATCTTTTTTTAAAGAGAAAAAAATGTCTTTAGATATTCATGAAACAGTATCTCAAGATGATGCACGAAACTATTTATTACACGCAAAGAAAAGTTATGATTGCGTGATGGTTGCTGGCGGTGATGGTACCATATCTACGGTTTTAAATGGCTTATTAAAACTGGATAAAAAACCGATATTGGGCGTCTTACCTTACGGATCTGCAAATGATGTGAGTCATATTTTAGGCATTAAAAAAAATATTTTAAAAACGTTAGAACTATATACCACAACACAACCATCTTATATTGATGCATATCAAATGAATGATCATTTCTTTATGTATACTGCAGCTGCTGGTTTATTCACAAGAATTAGTTATGACATTTCAAGGCAGTCGCTGAATCAATTTGGACAAATCGCGTATTATATTGAAGGTATTAAAGATTTAACGTCTGAATATAATTTCCAAATGGAATTCCAAACACATCAAAAGACATTTCAAAAAAATGTAACCCTACTATTAGGATTATCCGCAAATAGAGTTGGAGGCATTCCTTTATTATTCAAAACAAAATCGAAATTAGATGATGGATTATTTGAAATTAATTTGTTTGAAAGCAAAGGCTTTTTATCCAAACTTCGCGTCTTAAGTTTTTTTATAAGATTTGGTAGAAAAGTTCGAAGCGATATTGTGTTAAAAAGTGATTATTTTAAAATCAACACATCAAAAGATGTCAGATGGAATGCTGATGGTGAACATGTTTGTAATGGTGACATTGAAATTAAAGTTTTACCTAAAATACTACCTGTCTTTATGTCTCAACGTGCAAAAAGAAAATTATTAGTAAAAAATGAATTTCAAAAATAACGCAAATAAATCGCGATTGAAAGTGTCCTCATATAGAAGATTTTCATGATCAAACATCATATAACAATACATAAAAAAAGACGTTAACGTCTTTTTTTATTACCTTTAAAGGCTTGAATACGTTTTCATAAAACAAAGCATTGCATTTTCATTTCATGAGCGTATAATCGTGATGGAAACGGACGATAAAAGGTATTTTTTGCTTTTATGAAGGAGTTATAATGGATATCTATATATTTTTACTGTTAAGTGGAATCGCGTTACTCACTGGATATTTTTTTGGAAGAATCGCTGAAAAATTAAACTTACCAGCAATCACAGGGTATGTCATTGCAGGTGTATGCTTAGGGCCATCTATATTTGGTGTCATCTCAAATGAAACACTTGAAGGGTTTAACATTATAAACAATGTTGTATTGGGTATTATCGCATACCAAATAGGAACTGAATTATGGTTACCAAAACTTAAAAAAAGTGGTAAGTCTATCCTCATGATCACAACTGTTCAAGCACTACTAACCGCAATCTTTGTTTTTGGGTTTGTATATTTGATTGATGGTCGTCTATGGTTAGCATTGACTTTATCAGCCATTGCAACCGCAACTGCTCCTGCGCCAATTATGGTGATGATTAAAAAATATAAGGCAAAAGGCCCTATTGTTGATACAGTCGTTCCTGTTGTTGGGATTGATGATATGTTTGGGGTAGTTATTTTTGGACTTTTTACATCCATTGCAGTTTCTACACTTGGTGCAACGGTATTAAATATTGAATCTGCATTGATTGAACCAATGACTGAAGTTGTATTATCTGTATTGGTTGGATCTGTTTTTGGACTCTTTTTAGGTGTGATGTCTAAAATATTTGTTGTGAAATTAGAAAAGAAAGACAAATATATCGCATACCTCATCATCTCACTCTCTTCAGTTCTCATTAGTGTCTATTTAACACATACGTTTCACTTATCAAATATCTTAACACCAATGATGATTGGGATGGTCTTTACGAATTTTATTAAAAAAGAACCTTTTGAAATTCAAGAAGCGGCAATTTCTAACTTTTCTGGTCCATTCATTATTTTATTTTTTACATTAGCAGGCGCACAACTTTCCCTTAATGTTTTAGTAGATGCTGGCTTCATTGCATTGCTATATATTATTTTTAGATCCATCGGTAAAATTGGTGGCGCGTATTTAGGTGGTGTCCTTACCAAGGCACCTAGAAATGTAAAAATAGGTACAGGATTATCGATTTTACCTCAAGGTGGGGTGGAAATAGGCATGTTGGTTGCAGTGTCTTCGGTATTTCCAACAAGTGAAGCACTACTTATTAAAACGGTTGTATTAACAGGTATTTTATTCTTTGAAATTGTTGGACCGATTTTATTTAAGAAAACTTTAGAGCACTTTGGGGAAATAAAAATTTCTAAAAAACTACTAAAACAAAAAGAACGAAACGCAAGTGAACTTGTTGTTGAAGCGTAAGTGATAGTTAATAAATAGTGTTTCATTTAAGTTAGAAGCATATGATAACTCATAAATTGAATATATATAAATTAAAAAAATAAAAGGATGAATTTTTCGTCCTTTTATTGTATTTCAAAGAACATTAGAGTATTCTAATATTAGAAATCACTATTACTTGGCAACTTTATAGAATATTATTGTGAGGGAAATATGTCTTTAATACTTGTGATTGACCAAGGGACAACATCAACGAGAACCATTATTTTTAACAAGCAATCAGAAATCATTTCAATGGCTCAAAAAGAAATTACACAATACTATCCAAATCCAGGATGGGTTTATCATGATGCCAATGAAATTTGGTTATCGGTTTTAACAACCATGACGCAAGCGATTTATCAAAAAAATATTGATCCTAAAGAAATTCTTGTCATCGGGATTACCAATCAACGAGAAACTGTTGTTGCTTGGGATAAAAAAACTGAACAACCACTTCATCATGCAATTGTATGGCAATCAAGACAAACTCAAGAACATTGTGAAAGACTTAAAAAAGAAGGATATGAATCAATGATTCAAGATAAAACTGGACTAGTGATTGATCCATATTTTTCAGCAACCAAATTTGCTTGGCTCATGAACAATATTCCAAATATCGATACATTCATTAAAGAAGATAGACTCGCTTTTGGAACCATCGATAGTTTCATTACATATAAACTTACTGGTAATCATGTGACCGACGTATCCAACGCATCAAGAACGATGCTGTTTAATATTCATACATTATCTTGGGATGTAGACTTACTTTCATTATTTGAGATTCCTTTTAAAACGTTACCAGACGTCAAACCATCCTCATGTATATTTGGAAATACTAAGCCACATCACTTTTTTGGAAAAGAAATTCCAATCGGTGGGATTTTAGGAGATCAACAAGCGGCTTTATTTGGTCAACGTGCTTTTCAACAAGGTGATGTTAAAAATACATACGGCACAGGTTGTTTTTTACTCATGAATACCGGAAATGACATCTCAAAATCTAAACTAGGATTATTATCAACAGTTGCTTGGCAAATAGGTGAACATGTGACGTATGCGCTAGAAGGATCCGTTTTTGTGGCAGGTTCTGCTGTACAGTGGTTAAGAGATGGATTAAAAATCATTGGTGATGCAAAAGAAACAGAACCACACGCATATGCGTTACCACACAATGAGGGCGTATACATGGTTCCAGCATTTGTTGGTCTAGGCACACCTTATTGGTCAAGTGAGGCAAGAGGTGCGATATTTGGCATTACCCGAGGCACAACAGAAAAGCATTTTTCTCGTGCTGCACTCGAATCGATTGCGTATCAAAGCTATGATGTGATTGAAGCGATGAAAAAAGATAGTCATCTTCCAATCACGAAGATCCATGTTGATGGTGGTGCAACAAGTAATCCATTTTTAATGCAGTTTCAAGCAGATATCATGGGTCTTGATGTCATTAAACCTGATCAATTAGAATCCACGGCACGCGGTGTTGCTTGGATGGCAGGATTAACTGTGGGGATGTATAAAGATTTAGAGACGATTTTAAGGATTGATATCCCGTCTAAAACGTATCATCCCTTGATGTCAAATGATCTAAGAGAAAAGTTATTAGAAGGTTGGCAAGAAGCAGTGAAAGCAACCATACAATATAAAAGACCATCCTTAGATGATCTTAAGTGACAAATATTTCTGGATGTAAATCAACATATTTATTAAGAGATCGTTGAAGTAAAACTTTATCAAACATGACGTCAACGTATTCATAGTGGTGACCCCTTAAATGAATGCATTTCAAATATGAGATTGGTGTTTTATACGTTTGTTCATAACCTAATTTATATAAATTGAGTTGTAAGGTTAAATGTGTTTGATGAAGATGTGCCATACGCTTCACATCAACAATACCTTGACCTTTTATAAAAGGAGAAGTCACAATCATATCAAATCTTCCTGCAGCAATGACAACACCTAAATGTGAAATGACAACAATTTGTTCATTTTTAACAACATCAATTTGATGTTGTTTTTTTAATTTTAAATAATTTTTAAATTCCATTAAATGACTAACTTCACCCGTGAGTTCAAAATGTTCGATGGCATCATGCAGTTCAGTGCCTCTTTCAGCAGCACGCGCTAAAATCGTTGGGTCTACCCGTTTATAAGGTGAAGGTAATAGTTCTTTGATGAGTTGAGTCACAGATATGACGGGCACATGATCGACCCAATATTGATGTGTATCGGAATCAAATTCGATGTAATAGTCTTCTACTTGTAAAGATGTTTTCATGAGAGTGCCTCTAATAAATCATTTTTGATGATGTCATCTTTTAAAAGATGTGTCATGGATGCGATGATATTGTTATACATGGATGAAGGTTTTGAAAGGAGCATATGTTCATAAAATAAATGGTTTTTTAAATCATTCATATAGGTCTCATCTGCTTGTAAATATTTTTGATACGCCATGTGAATGTGTGAACTATAAATAAAATATGCATCGTGCCACATATGTGCCACTTGAAAGAAAAAAGCAGCAAGCTTTATATAATCTTTTTGCTCATTTGTTTGTTTAGATAAAACAATCAAATATTGATCCATGACAATATCAAAAAGTAAGATTTGAGACATATAGAAGTTTTTCTCAAGTAAACTAGAGGTGATAACATCGTGATGCGAGATATCATCAAATAAATAGGCATATAAAACGAAATAACTTAAGGATTCAATATTTGGAATTGAAGCATCAAAGACATCTTTATTCGTTTCAAAGATATGTTTGAGTTGATCAATAGACATTAAATTCAATTGAAATTCATAATAGGATACGTATAGCGAAACGAGTGTGTTCAGAGGTTTTGAATCTTTATCATAATTTTTCAAAGCGTCATAATAAGGTTTGGCAAGTTCAAGTTCTTGATAATGCGTATACGTGAAAAACTCGATGATTCCTGAAGGTTTTTGTTTGATTTTTAAAACATACATTAAGATATCAGGTAAATCAACACCAAGCTTAAAGATAAGTTTTTCAAGTGTATCTAATGGAATTGGTAAGTCTTGATTAAGATAACGTCGATAACTCCTCTCAGAAGTTATATTCTCAATAAGATCTTCAATCGAGAGTTTCTTTTCTTTTCTTAACGTTTCTACAGCTTCCAAATACAAGGTGAGTTCATGATTAGAGTAGGGCATTAAAACGCACCTTCTTTCATAAAATACACATGATCTAAAGATGTATGAGAGATGATCATGTTTAATTCATCTAATGACAATTTGTTTAAAATGAATGGATCATCTTTCAATGTATAGGTTTTATTTTGAAGTCGTTTTATCATGATGTATTGAATCAGGTATAAAGGGAATCGTTTGTCATCTTTAGATATGTAATCAAGTGCATCATTAAAAAATGACATAAAACTATCATCTAAATGATGTTTTTTAACATTGTTCAATGCAAATTCAAAGATGTGATCGATAAAAGATGTGAATTTTATTTTTAATGCAGAATCTGAAAATAAAACGCGAGCAAGCGACTGTATCATGGCATTCATATCAAGATCATACTGTTGTGTGATGAGTTGTTTATGACCTAACATAAGATCAATTAAAATTGGAACAACTTGAATTTGATCGTCATACGGTCCATCTTTAAGAAGTAAAAGCAATATTTTAAGTGCATTTCTATCAATGATGCTTCTGGATTTAAGTTGCTCAATATTGATTTGATTTTTTAAAAAGTGAATATATTCAAAGCTATTAATTTGATGATTAAGAAATGCATAACGTTTTAATAAAGAAGGTAAAATAACATCGCCTACATGTGTATAAAAAGGAGGTTTGACCTTTTCAATCAAAGGTTTTGCTTCATCAAACATCTCATGATCTAAATAATGAGATAAATAGATTTCCTCTTGATGCTTGATCGAAATATGATTTAAAGAGAAAATAATAAAGTCGCGCATTCTCATTTGTAGCCGTTCAACGAGTAATACTAAGACTTCAAAATTAAAAGGTTTTCCTTCATTCACATAGCGTCGATATGAACGTTCAGAAACAATCCCGTCTAAAAAGATTTGATAGGTAAGTTTTTTCTGAATACGAAGATGTTCAATGACTTCAGTGAATTGATTTTGACCAATCATATAGACTCCTTAGACATAGTGTATCACAAAATTTTATATAAATTTCTTATAGAACACAGTTGAAATCTTAAAAAAAAATTAATTTCGGACAGATTTGCCGTTTTTTTATCAAATGATTTATGTTTTAATACATATGTAGTTGGACATCCATCGTATTGGGGGATATATGGATGTTAGGGGGGACTACCTACAAACACGTTATTTTTACGTGTTTTTTTAATGGTTCTTTGATATGATTAAATAGAGGTCTTAAAAGATGAAACGTACACTTGAAAGAAAAATGAGTAATACGATGAAAGAACATCAATATTTTGAGTTGATCGCACTGTGATAAAAGAAACAGAATTATTTCAACCCGTGAAACAATTATTTGAATCACTTGGATTTGAAGTAGAAGCAGAAATTGAACATATTGATATCATTGCAAAAAAAGATGATCGATATATTGCGATTGAACTTAAAAAAGAACTTAATATTCATGTCATTGCTCAAATTTTAAAGCGACAAACATTAACAGATGAAGCTTATATTGCAATTTTAAAACCAACAAAAAAAGTGATGGCTTCTGTAACATTTAAAGATAAAATACTGATCTTAAAACGATTAGGCATTGGGTTAATTTTTGTAGATAAGCAAACTGTAATTTATAAAGAATCTGAAGTGATTTTACCAAAGAAAAAATATAAGAAGAAAAAGAGACTCATTGATACATTTCAAGCATTAAACAATGAGAATATTGGTGGTTCAAGTCAAACAAAACGGATGACATTATATAAGAAACAGGCAATGTCGATTGCGCAGTGTTTAGGACAAGATATTAAAAAACCTTCTCAAATCAAAAACGAAACAAAGATAGAAAAAACATATTCGATCTTATATAAAAATTATTATCATTGGTTTGAATCTCTAGGAAATGGACAGTACCAACTTACTGCTTTAGGTAAAAAAGACAACAACATTTAACTTTATTCATGTAAAGTGATATAATGAAATCAAAGGGGAGAATGATGGCAAAATCAAAATTTCAAAATCCACTTCTTGATGAACTTTTTGAATCATTTTTAGAAATTAATTCAAGAAAAGAATGGTATAAAGTATTTGAAGATTTATGTACCATTCAAGAAATCAAAGATATGACATTACGCTTTGAAGTCGCTAAAAAATTAAATGAGGGATTAAGTTATCAAATCATTAGTGAACAAACCGGTGCATCCTCAACGACGATATCAAGAGTTGCCAAAGCTTTAGGATATGGTGAAGGTGGATATCAATTGTTATTAAGAAAAAAAGATTAGATCATTATCTAATCTTTTTTATTTCACTAATCGTTTTCTAATTTTCCCTGAAATAAAATCAATAATTGTGACAGTAATAACAAGTAAAATAACAATTGTAAATGTTCTATCCCATGCTCGACTTCTAATTGCAAAAAGTAATGGAGCACCGATACCTCCTGCACCAACAAGTCCTAGTGTTGATGCTGCACGCATGTTGATTTCAAACCTGAATAAAGTATAACTCATAAACTCTGGCGCAATTTGAGGTAGTATGGCACGAAATAATACTTCAAGTTTATTTCCACCAACAGATTCTATCGCCTCTTTAACTCCAATATCCATAGATTCTATCGCTTCTGAATATAATTTCCCTAACATACCGATTGAATGGATTCCTAATGCTAAAATACCAGCTGGTGCACCAGGTCCAACAATTGCAATAAAAATTAATGCGAGTATGAGTTCTGGAAATGTACGAATCATTGTAATGATAAATTTACCGACTCGAGCTGTCTTAATACCTACGATATTTTGTGCTGCAAAAATCGAAAATGGTATGGCAAGTATCCCAGATATAAAAGTCCCAGCTATTGCAATCGCAAGTGTTTCTAAAATTGCATAGGGTAGACCATCTATGGTCATATTTGTTAAATAATCAAAATCAGGATTTAAAAGTCCTTCAATCATCCCATTAATTGTTCCTTGAGCCGTAATTGCGATGCCACGATAATTAAGGGATTGAATGCTCCAAATTAATAAAGAAATAAATAAAATATATCCAAGAATTCTTGTTAGACGACCTTTATTTTCTTTTTGAGGAGGTATAATAGCTGTATGCATTATTTCACCAACCTCCTTCTTAAATATGAAGAAATATAGTCAATGATTAGAACAGTAACAAAAGACATAATGACGATCATCCCAACCCGATCGAATTGTCTCCATGCAAGTACACGTTCATAGACTTGTCCAATACCCCCTGCACCAACATAACCTAAGACAGCTGCAGCACGAACATTCACTTCAAAAGCATATAAAGTATATGATAAATATTGCGGTAATATTTGAGGTAATATCGCAAACCTTAAAATTTCCAACTTGTTGCCACCTGAAGAAACAAGAGCTTCAATGGGTCCTAAATCAATACTTTCAATAGATTCATAGAGCATTTTAGATACTAAACCAAATGAAAAGATACTTAATGCAAGCACACCAGCGAAGTTACCAATTCCAAATATTGCAACAAACAGTGAAGCCATCACAAGTGCTGGAATTGTTCTTACGACATTAAGGATAAATCTTGAAGGTACCCTTAAATAAACTGTTGGTGTAAATATAGAAGAAGCTAGTAATGCTATAGGAAATGCAAAAAATGCACCAACAGTCGATCCTAATATCGCCATTTGGATCGTTTCGATTAATCCTCTTATTGCATTATCTGTAAAACTCCAATCTGGTGGAAAAAACATTCTAGATAATAAACGTCCAGAATAAATTAAATTTTGAAAAATTTCGATAAAACTAAATCCAGCAAACCAAAAACTTATTAAAATTATTAGTGCAAAAGAGCAAGCTTGAATGAAAAATTTATAATGAGATGGTTTAGAAAGATTCTTAGGATCGATATAATTCATTAGACGTTCTCTCCATCACCAACGAAATCATCATGTGATATTGGACGACCATACACTCTCTCTAAATCATTTATTATTTGTTTTTGATTTCCTTTTGTAACTGGAACATCATACACAATTTCTCCAGCTCTTACACCAACAATACGTGTTGCATAATTAAGTGCCAAGTCAACATGATGTAAATTAGCGATGACAGTCATACCATCCTCAGTATTCAGTTTTTTTATATAAGCCATGACTTCAAAAGTTGTAATAGGATCAAGTGAAGCAACAGGTTCATCTGCTAATAAAATTTTTGCTTGTTGAGCAATACTTCTAGCAATCGCAACACGTTGCATTTGTCCACCTGATAATTGAGATGCACGCGAATAAGTTTTATCTAAAATATCTACTTTAGATAATGCTTGGTATGCAATTTGTTTATCTTCTTCAGGAAATATGCCTAAAATTGTTTTCCAAGTTGGATGATAGGCTACACGTCCAGATAAAACATTTTGTAAGACACTCATGCGTTTTACAATATTAAAAGATTGAAAAATCATACCTATTTGAGTTCTTAATTGTCTTAACTTTTTTCCTTTTAATGAAGTGATATCAACAAAATGATCTGAATCATCAAAACTTAAAGTATCCGGGTTGACACCATCAAAAAACACATGTCCATCAGTAGGATCAATGATTGTATTAATGCATCTTAATAATGTGGATTTACCCGCACCACTTAGACCTAATATAGCAACGTATTCACCTTTTTTTATCGTGAGATTAATGTTTTTTAATGCTTTTACACCATTATCATAAGTTTTAGAAACATTTTCAATACGAATCATAGATTTTCTCCTTTAAAGTAAATAAATAGCCACCAATGGTGGCTATTTTTATTATATCATTATGATTAAATTTTTAGATTAAGAGAAATCCCAATCTTCTTGTCTTTGTAAGTAAGTTCTTACGATATCGTATTCTGAGTCAACTGCAGTTGCATAACCTTTGTGAGAATAAATTGCATCCATTACAGCAATCTTGTCAGCATCCGCAGCAATTGCTAAGAAAGCTTCTTGAATTTTAACTTTTAAATCTGGATCTAACGTAGGAATTACGGCAATGGTATCATTAGGTATATTTTCAGTGTCTTGTAAGAAGACGACTAATTCATTTACATTTGGATAATCACCTGCGACAAGTGTACGCGCATCTTTGAATGTAAACGCAGCATCTGCATCACCATTGATAACTGCTAATACAGCATTATCATGTCCACCTGCATTTACCCAAGTAACATCAGTTTGAGGATCAATGTTATTGTCAGCAAGTAAGTTTGCAGGCCATACAAATCCTGAAGTAGATGTGAAAGATGAAATAGCTATTTTCTTACCAGCCAAATCAGCAACACTTGTAATGCCTGAATCTTTGCCAACAATAAGTTGTGACTTATAACCATCTACAAGCGTAGTTAAAGGTGAACCATCATCAGCAACATCATAACGTAATGCTTTTAAGATAACCTCAGCAGCACCTTCATCTGCAGCTAAAACATATGAAGCTGGCGCTAATAAACCAACATGTACTTGGTTTGATGCCATTGCTTCAATTAAACCATTGTAGTCTGTTGCAACAGTAACGTTGACTTCCATACCAAGTTCAGCCTCTAATAAAGCTTCGAGTGGTCCACGTTGTGCATCTAAGACAGCAGTATCTCTTGATGGAATTAATTGTACTTCTAATACATCAGGTAGCACATAGTCAACAGCTTGACAAGAAGCTAAAGCAAATGTAGCTACTAAAGTTAAAGCAACTAAAAATAATTTTTTCATTTCTTTCTCCCTTTTTTTTATAATATAATTATAGCATTAAATAAAAAGTACCTTTTAACTTTTACATGAAATTTTACAATATTTTTACACTTTAAAATAGGTGTTTCATGGATTATCTATATGTGTTAAAATAGAAACAAACACATCAAGAGGTCTATTATGATATTTGAATCTAAACATCAAGCTCGTGCAGACATTAAAGGTAAAGTACTTCAAGGATTTTTTGCAATTATTTTAGTAAGTATTTTTACATTTTTCGCTACGTATTTAGTTGATCTTGTCAACCCTTTTCCAACGCCGGTTCCAGTATTAGGGGAGAACTTTTGGGAACAGGCAGATGCCTATTCACCTGAATTTTTACCAGGAACTATTTTCAGTTTGATTACAAGCATTGGCTTGAGTTTTTTCTTTGCAAGTGTATTAACAATTGGATTAAATAATTTTTTTATTAGAAATCACCAAGGTAAAGAACTTGATATTATGACATCATTGTTTATTGGATTTAAAACAAAATATCCATTGATTTTGAAAACATTCTTCGCAGTATTTCTTGCACTTGTAGGATACCTTGTTATTGTTTATGGACTCGTTGTTGCGGGTCTAATTTTAGCTTTCACTGAACCGATATTAAGTGCAGTCATTTCAGTTCTTGTCTTTGTAGGTTTTATATTTTTAATTGTCAAAGTATTAGACTATGTATTTGTTTCATTTTTATTAGCCGATGAAGATATCTCATTCGATACACCTAAAGAATACTTAGAAGCTTCCAAAAATATGATTAAAGGATACAAACTTGAAGCTGTATTATTAGGATTTACATTTATCTTGTGGTTTTTTGCATCTGTATTTACTTTTTTCTTACTATTCATTTGGTTATTCCCATATGTCTATCAGTCATATGCAAACTTTTATTTAAATTTAAAGCCTAAACCTCATATAGAGGCTGAACCATTAGATCATGAATTTGATCAATAAAAAAAGAAGCTTATTAATAAGCTTCTTTTTTTATTTTGTTTACAAGTTTAATAAAGTAATCAATCATTGGTCCAATGGTGATTGCCAATATGACCGTACCTATAGAAACTGAACCTAAACCAATACCAATAAATAAACCTTGAGTGATCGCGATGAGTACGGCTAATAATTCAACACCGACACGCACTTTTAAGAAGTTATTGATTTTAAATATTTCCATAAATGCAAATGTCATCTCATCGTACACCATCGAAGGAAACTTTGTTGTGATCATGAGAGATAAACCAAACGGTAATAAAGTCGAACCAAAGATAAACCATAAC
This sequence comes from Acholeplasmataceae bacterium, assembly GCA_965657915.1. GTDB lineage: Bacteria > Bacillota_I > Bacilli_A > Acholeplasmatales > Acholeplasmataceae > UBA8290. The sequence goes on from CBFHPN010000006.1 coordinate 59,398, forward strand.
ATTTGTTCAATAAAACCCGAAGGGTTCAACGCATTTAAGATGATGATATCCCATATGTCCATCATTGTGGCAATTCCAAAGATCGGAATAATGACAATTAAGTACTTTAAATTTTTTCGATAAATTAAAATAAAACCTAGAATTGTAAAATTAGTAATTAAGGATGCAGTCCCTAATGTAATATCAAATAATAATCGAGAATGGTCATTGACCGCATCCCATGAACCAGCACCAATCGTTGATCTTAAGATAAGATTGACGCCACCACCTGCGATAAACATTCCTAATATATACATGACGACTCTAAAGTAAAACCATTTATTTTTAAATATTGCTAAGTTCATATGTTCTCCTAACACGCCATATGATTATATAGGATTATGATGTATAATTCAATCCATATTGATAAGGAAATAAAAATGTAGTAGGATCATAGGTATCTTGCCACGATGTGCGTCCCCAAGTAGAAGTGTCTTTTGGCCATGAGTAGCTGAGTTTTCCTGTGAAATTTGCTTCTCCATAAAGAAGTTCAGCAAGACCATAACCACCTTCAGTTCCAGGTAAAAATGCAGCAATGAAAGTATCAAAAGCATTTAAATGGTTGTCTAAAAGTAAAGGTCTTCCACTAAATAAAATACCAATGACAATTTTACCATCTGATTTTGCTTGTACTGCAAGTTCTAACGCTTGCATGTTTTCTGGATGTGCATTTCCACTTGTGAGTGAAGGATAGCCTTGGTCTCCATAGCCTTCAGCATAAGGCATCTCGGTCAGAGCAATCACAACAACATCACTTTCAGCATAACTTACAAGACTTGTTTTTTGACTAAGTCCATCTTTTAAAGAAGTTCCAACATTAAATTCGTTATCAAGATTTCCTTGCCAATTTGTTGTCCATCCACCTGACATAAACCCAATATGATCAGCTGCTGGTCCTGTTAAATGTACTTTATGAGTTGAATTAAGTGGCAATGACGATTCATTTTTAAGTAACACTGCACTTTTCGTTGCAAGCTCACGCGCGAGTAACACGTGATCAAGTTTCATATCATTTGTGTATGGAAGTTGAAAGGTAGGGTGGTGAATAAGATTGGATTGAACTTTCACACGTAAAATTCTAAAAACAGCATCATTGATACGTTCTATTGTAATATCATTATTTCCAACGGCAAATAACAATTCTTGATACGCTGATTTCCAATCATAAGGTTCCATGAGCATATCCACACCTGCATTAACAGAAGTGACGATTTGTTGGTAAAAACTGCCTTCAAGTTGATGAATCGCATTCCAGTCACTAATGATAAAACCTTCAAAACCTAACTCATCTTTAAGAAGTTCTTGAAGATAGATTTGACTACCATGCATTTTAATGCCATTAATACTACTGTAAGATGCCATGACAGTCGGCACTTTTGCTTCAATTGCTTCTAAATAAGGCGTTAAATGTACATCGATATTGATCTCATTGATCATGGCATTTCCTTGATCAACACCCATGGTGCCACCATCCGCCAAAAAGTGTTTCGCAGTTGGAACAATTCCGTTTTCTATGTAACCTAAAATTGCCGGTTTTGTTAAATTTTCAAATAACTCAGGATGTTCTCCATAACTTTCATAAGAACGTCCCCAGCCAATATGTTGATTCACAGATAAACTTGGTGCAAAATTCCAAGTAATTCCAGTTGTAAGAAGTTGTTCAGCGGTTGCTTTAGATAATGCGTATGTTAACTCAGGATCGTTAATCACGCCCATATTAATTTGATGCGGGAAAATCGTCATATCATAGACATTGTTATGTCCATGGACAGCATCTACACCGTACAAGAGTGGAATACCCGAAGAAGAAGATAATGCCGCTTCTTGAAAGTCTACAACCATGTCATACCACGCTTGATAATCATCAAACATATCATTAGGGTGACTTCCACCGCCAGATAAAATAGAACCAATATTATAAGATTTTACTTCATCTAATGAAATATAGCCTCGTTCTGCTTGTATCATTTGGCCGACTTTCTCTTCAAGCGTTAACGCATCAAGTAATGTTTGAGCAAGTTCATCGCATGTACCGTCATAAATATCACAAGGCGGCTCTAAATAACAAGAATAACTCTCTGGGTCATCACAAGGTAAGATTGGATCAATTTCTGGGACTTGCTCGACACAACCCGCAAGTAAAATGAGTATTAAAAATGTTGTTAATAGTTTTTTCATGAAACCCCTTTTTAAATAAATAAAGAGACATTGTCTCTTTATTCACCTGAAATTAATTTTTTTCTAATTTTAGTTGAGAAAAATTCAACAAAAAGTACGACAATGACGATTCCCCATAATGCAGCAGCAGCATCTTGCCATCTAAATGCACTCATCGCTGTTAATAAGGTAAAACCTATACCTCCAGCCCCTACAATCCCTAAGACGGTTGCGTTTTTGACATTAATTTCAAATCGATAGATCATAACAGATACGAAATTTGCAGTAAGTTGAGGTATGATACCAAATCTAATCTTTTGAAAGAGTGATGCTCCTGAGGCATCTAAAGCTTGTAATATACCAGGATCGATATCTTCAATAACTTCAACATACATTTTAGAAATCATTCCGATCGATAATACACCAATGGTCAATACACCTGTTAGTGGTCCTGGACCAGAAACTCTTACAAACATAAGCGCAAGTAAGAAAAACGGAAACGATCTTATAATTGTGATCACTGTTGATCCCAAATATGCAAATTTACCAACGATATTTTTTGAAGACAAAAATGCAAAAGGTAATGATAAGATTGACCCTAGAAGCGTACCTAAAAAAGCTATACCAAGAGTTTCAAACATTAAAAAAGGTATACTGTCTACATCAAAAGAAAATATAAGATCCCATGTTGGATTGATAAGTGCTCTTAAAATATTCCTTGAGATTTGAATACTACTTTCTGTAATACCTGGATAATTAATAACACTTAACGACCAAGTTAATAATAATGTTATGACTGTTATGATGATCACATTTCTAACAGTCGTTTTTGGTCTAGAATCATAGACCTCTAAGATAAGATTTTGAGAAGTTATTTTCATGTTAATTTACCTCTCACATATCTTGAAATATTTTCAACAATAATAACAACAAAAAGAAGTGATAGTACAATCATAGAAACATTTCCATATTCTTTAAGAGACATTTGATCATTAAGAATAAGTCCAATACCGCCAGCACCAACAAAACCTAAAATCGCACTCGCTCTTAAATTGATTTCAAAGTTATACAGTATTATTGAATAAAACCGACCACTTACTTGTGGAATAATTGATGTTCTAAATGCAGTAAATTTATCAGCACCTGTTGATTCTATTGCAACAAAAGGTCCTAAATCAATTGTTTCTATGACTTCATACATCATCTTAGTAATGATTCCAAACGTAAAGATAATAGTAGCTAATAGTCCTATAAAAGTACCAAAACCAAAAATAAAAGAAAAAATTAGTGCATATACTAATGTAGGAAAAGTTCTTATAATTGATAAAACAAACTTTATTACAATTGGAATCTTGGAATTTTTCATTAAATTTTGAGAGGCTAAAAATGCGATTGGAAGTGCCAATAGTGTTCCGATAAAAGTCCCGAGTAAAGAAATTTGAATTGTCACTAATAAAGGATCGATGACACGTTCAAAATAAGAAAAATTAATATCCGAAATCATTAAATTTAAGATCGTAAAAAAATTCGGAATTCTGCTAATGAAAAATTGAAATCCAAATCGTTGAAAAAAAGCACTCACAATTAGGTTCCAAAAATACAAAAATATAATCAGAATGATAATGGAATACAGAAGTGTATAACTTTTGGGTTTAGTAATAACCGTTCCATCTGATAAAGTGAGCATTCTTTTTTGAAGAGACTTGGTTTTGAGAGATTTTAAAAGATTACTTATCTTTGAACATAATATCTTCATCAGTCAACTCTCTCCCATAAATTTTCTTTAATAAATCTTCAGAAATTTCGTTTGACGGACCATCATAAATAATTTCACCATTATTGATTCCAATGACACGATGTGCATATTTAAGCGCTAAGTCAACATGGTGCATATTTACTAAAATTGTAATATTTTCATCAGAATTGATTTTTTTAAAATCACTCATGATTTGATTAGCAGTGATTGGATCTAATGATGCTACAGGTTCATCTGCCAAAATGATGCTTGGATTTTGAGAAAGCGTTCTGGCCAATGCAACACGTTGTTGTTGGCCACCACTAAGCTGATCTGCACGAATAAAAGCTTTTTCAAGAATACCCACTTTATGTAAGGATTCTAATGCCTTCAATTTATCATCTTTCGTATACAGGCCAAAAAGAGTTCTAAAAAACCCCATATCAGCTGCTCTAGCTGATAAGACATTATTAATAACAGACGTTCTATTAATTAAGTTGAATGATTGAAAAACCATTCCGATTTCTCTTCGAAAAGTTCTTAAACTTTTCCCTTTTAAATCTTTAACTTTTTTGTCATTAACAATTAAGGTACCATCTGTTAGTTCAATCATTTTGTTAACTAATTTAATCAAAGTTGATTTTCCTGCACCAGATAACCCGATAATAGCTACAAATTCGCCTTGTTTAATTTTAAGAGATACATCTTTTAATGCTTTTACACCATTATTGTAGGTTTTACTTACATTTTCAAATACTATCATGGATTCTCCTTAAAAAAAGTAGACTTAGATGTCTAAGTCTACTTTATCATAATATTAACGAAATTAATAACTAATTAGCCATTAATAAAATCATTTGCTGCACGTGCACCATCATAATCAGAATCTTGTGCTCTTGTGTAACCTTCATGGCTATACACTTTGAAAATATCAGCAACAACATTAAACATTCCAGCAGGACTTGGTAAAGCTGTTTGATCAGTTACTAAATTAATGAAAGCTTGTTCAATTGCTTCTTGTAAAGCATCACTTACTGTTGCTTTAGAAACCGTTATTGTATCATTATAAATTCCATCAGTAACGAATAGTACATCAGTCTCAGCCCAAATTGTAGCATTTCTTCCATATCCACCTTCGCCTGAAGAATTCCATTCATCAGCATAGTCTCTACGGAAATCAGCATATCCAAATGCAACATCTACTTGTCCTGAAGCAAGTGCAGCTGCAGCTCCACCATAACCAGGTACTTGAATAACGTTTTCAGCAGGTAAATCAGCTAACGTATATCCGAATAATTCTTTTAATAATAGTGATGGATATACTCTACCAGCTGAAGAAGTTGGAGATTGTACACCAATTTTAACATCTTGTAGATCATCCCAAGTTAAAGCTGTACCAGCATTAACTTTTGCTGCTAATGCACGTGCTTTATCAGTAATTCCGGCAATACCTAGTGAACGGTAGTATGTAACTTGGTATTCAGGATCAGACTCAGTCGCTAAACCATCATTCCAATCTTTTGCATTAGCAGAATCTTTTGATAAACCACCACGAGTTGCAGTTAAAGCTACATCCATATTAGAACCATCTGCATACACTGCATATGTTCCGCCTGGTATGAAACCAATATCTGCTGTACCAGCATCTAATGCCTCACCAACAGCTTCATAAGAAGTCCCAACATAAACGCTAACCGTTTCAAAATCAAATCCTAGTTCTGAAAGTTCAGCTTTTAAATATGTAGGTAAATATGAAATACCTTGAACAAGTGTTGCATTGTCTCTTGAAGGAACAAAGAACACACTTAAATTTGTTTTTTCTGGAGTTGCTTCACAAGATGCTAAACTTACAGTACCAACTAAAACAATGAAAAGTAAGACAACTTTCTTTAACATTTTAATTCTCCTTTTTGTAAATTTATAATTTTATTGTATCATGAATGTATCTTTAAATAATTCTTTTTTAGTAAAAATAAATGTAAAAAAAGTGTAAAATTTATTGGGTGATAGAATGAAACTTAAAATAGTACAAACTTCTGATGTTCATGGGTCTTTAGTAGGATACAAGAATGTCTTGAATTATGTCTCAAAACTAGAGGGACATGTCATAAAAATTGACTCTGGAGATGCCATTCAGGGTAGTTCAGAAATGATTTTTTATAAAAAAAATCAAAATCAATTTGACAATCCTATCATAAATGTATTCAATGAAATCGCTTATGATTATTATATTCCAGGTAATCATGACTTTAATTATGGGTTAGAATATTTGCATAATTTTACAAAAAAAATTCATTCAAAGACACTCTGTCATAATGTAATTCAAGGCGAATCAAACTATTTTGGATCTAGCTATGATCTAAAAATCATTGAGGGAGTGACAATATTAATAATTGGATTTACTAATCATTATGTACCAAAATGGGAAAAAGAAGAAACTATTCCGGGTTTAACTTTCATTAACCCAACAAAGAATTATCACACATTTATTTCAAATTTAAAAGAAAAATATACACCTGATTTAATCATCGTTGCGTATCACGGAGGATTTAATTGTGATGAAAACTTCCAGACTCTTAAAAATGGTTCTAATGAAAATGTTGGATGTGAATTATTAAATGATGATATCGATTTACTATTAACATCTCATGAACATCGTTTATTCGTAAAAAAGTTTAACAATCTGTGGATTTCTCAACCAGGTTACAAAGGTGTAAATCTCATTCAGTTTGATATAGAATTCAAAAATGGGAAAAAAGAAATTAATGGTTCTGTCATTGATCTTGAAAATGTAGCTGCAATCAAAGAATTTTCTGGACTTGATAACTTTAAAAAAGAGAACGAAAAGTTTTTAAATCAAAAAATAGCGCGTAACATTGGGCAATCATTAAAGTTTAAAGACCCTTTTAAAGATAGGTTAAATAAGCCTGCGATCGCTCAACTTTTTAATGAAATTCAAATGGAAACAGCTGGTGCAAATTTAAGTATTTGTTCATTCCCCAATGATGTTTCAGGCTTAAATGATGACATCACGATAAGAGATGTCTTAGAAACATATGTTTTTTCAAACACCTTATATCTTTGTAAAATCAATGGCAAGACGTTGAAAAAAGCATTACTAGAAAACGCAAACTTCTTTAAAGTATATGATCATGAAATTGAAATTAACAAAGCATTCGAAAATCCAAAGAAAATGTATTTTCAATATGATTACTATGAAGGTATAGAATACACAATCATTGTGAATAAGTATGTAAGTAATGAGATAGTAGATTTAAAATTCAATGGTTTTGAAGTGAATGATAATATGTCATTTTTAATCGCGATGAATTCATATCGCTATTTAGGGGGTGGATATCAAACTTGGCAGAGAGATCTCGAAGTGATCAAAGAATATCCTATTGATGTTGCTGAAATGATAATTGATTATATAACTCGAGAACAACGCATTAAGGTTAATTTTAAGGATAATATAAAAGTACTTAAAGGAATGAACTAAAAAGTTAAAGACTTTTGTGAAAATATCAATCACAAAAGTTTTTTTTTAATATAAATGTGATATATTTATAACATTAAGATATATAAATATCACATTTGGAGGATGTATGAACTTAAAATTAAACTATTTAGGTTTTATCGGATTTTTATTTCTAATTGGATTTGTTGGAATATTTGATTCAGAAGCACGATTTACTCTTTCATTTTTTGCTTCTATTGGTTATTTTAGTTACTTTTTTGTAACACCTGATGAACTCTTTAAAAAAAGGGTCATGCAAACTTCCACCATCGTCTTGATTCTTGTTTCGATCATGATGTTAGGCTTTTATTTGGGATTCATCATTACTCAGGATGTGAATTTTTTTAGTAACGGATTTTGGATTACGTTTACCGCATTATTAATTTTATTCCCTTTAATTTTCACAATATTTGAAATTAAAGATTCGGTAAAACCTGAATGAAAACACTATTTAAAAATGAAATTAAGGTTTATCGTGCAAAATTTAACTTATCTCAAGAAGACCTTGCAAGTAAAGTAGGCGTAAGAAGAGAAACGATTGGGAACTTAGAACATGGTAAATACAACCCTTCCTTAGTTTTAGCAATGCAAATTGCAGCTGTATTTCAAGTTAAAGTAGATGATGTATTTAAGCTTAAGGAAAATGAGTAGGAGATGAAATGAAAACATATGAAATCAGAAAGATTTTAGAAGAAAATACATCTGAAGTTATTCAAGTTGCAAATAAGGTATTTGGTTCAGGTGTTGGCATATTAATTTCAAAGAAAAATATGTGGGGTTATTATGCGACCAATGATAAAGATATTGTTGGTGCAATCATTTTAATAAAAGGTGGTAATAAAGAAGGGTTTGTTCAATGGATTTTTGTAGATCCAATCGCTCAAGGTCATAAACTTGCATCAAGATTGATGGATGCAGGTCAGCAAGCGTTTAGTGATGAAGGAATTACAAAGCAGTTTGCACTTGTGCGTGACGATAACACGGCTTCATGGAATTTATTTTTAAAAGCAGGATATCAAGTATTACCCCTTACACATACATTATTTAAGTATTCAATGAAGGCATTTATAAAGAGAGCAGAATATGCTATGATTACTGGATATTCGACTTGGGTTAAAGATGACACTTCCAAACAATCTTCAGTGTTTCCCAAATTACCTATTTTTAGAGCACTTATGATTGCATTAGTTTTAGGAGGTTCATTATCATTATTCGGATTCAGAGGGATAGAGTTTTTGTTTTTTTCAGTAACGACTGTCCTAGGACTAACATTGCTAAGAATGCTTGTTGCATTTCCGATTGCTAGATCCTATGGGAAAGTAAAATTTATACCATCCCAAGGAGGTGTATTTTTAAGTTTTATCCTAGGATTGTTTACACAATTATGGTGGCCGGTATTTGGTATTTATGTTCCTAAAGAAGACTTATGGAAAAGTCATGAATTTAAAAGAAACTTAGCGTTACAATCTTTTGTAACACTACTCTTAATGCAAGTGGTATTCATCGCTGCTTCGTTTCTATTGCCTGATGTATTTAGCCAGGGAATGAATTTCATTATTGCGTATGTGTTAGTTGTCCATTCTATTCCTTTTTTTCCTTTTGATGGAACCGATAGTGGAAGAATCATACGTCATAACAAATTTTTATATGTCTTAAGTCTCCTTGGAACAATCCTTTCAATTCTTTTCTTTTTTTAAATCAATGTAAAGAAATTTGAAAACGTTTTACATGAATTGTCTTTTTACATTTAATTTGATATTCTAAACATGTCTTCAATATATCGTATAATCGACCGAATGTGGCGGTCAAGTTTCTACCATATCACCGTAAATGATATGACTACGATTGAAATCCTTTTTTTCGTTTTCAATCGACCACACAATTTTTGTGTGGTTTTTTATTGATTATTGAAGACAAAAAATAAAAAAGGAGAAAAAAAGGTATGGAATTCTTGAAAAAGTATTTCCAAATTGAAGCACGCGGATCAAGTATCGGTGCTGAAGTGATTGGTGGTATTGTAACTTTCTTAGCGATGGTTTACATTTTACCAGTCAATAGTTTCATGTTAGCTGACGCAGGCATGAGTCAGCCAGGTGTATTTGTTGCAACGGCACTTGCTGCAGGTTTTGCAACGATTTTAATGGGATTTTTAGGGAAAGTCCCGATTGCTTTAGCTTCAGGTATGGGTATTAATGCATTTTTTACGTATACCATTGTATTGGGTCTAGGTTTCACGTGGCAAGAAGCGCTTGCTGCTGTACTCGTTTCAGGGGTTTTATTTTTAGTGGTGAGTTTAACAGGACTTAGAAAACTCATTATTAATGCAATCCCAAGAGATTTAAAACTTGCCATTGGTGCGGGGATTGGATTTTTCATTGCATTTATCGGTTTAAAAAATGCGGGAATTATCGTTTCTAGTCCAGCAACATTTGTTGAATTAGGAAATTTAGCAAATCCTGTTGTGTTACTTGGGCTTGTTGGTATTTTCTTAGTACTTATCTTGTTTACTGCAGGTGGTAAATTATCTAAATTTGCAATCATCATCTCGATGTTAGCAGTCGGGATTGGTGGTGCATTACTCGGACTTATTTTTCCTGGGTTAGAACCGTTTATGCCGAATTTAACAACATCAAATTTAGGTGCAATTTCTGAAGCAGGTAATTTATTTGGTCAAGCATTTGGTGCATTAGGAACATTACTTTCTAACCCGCTTGCGTATCCAGTGATTATTACATTATTGTTTATTGACTTTTTTGATACGGCTGGAACACTTGTTTCTGTCGGACATCAAGCTGGATTACTTGATAAAGATGGCCAATTGATCGGAAATGATCGTGCATTGCTCGTTGATTCTATTGGAACAATGTTTGGTGCTGTTGTGGGAACATCGACAGTAACATCATATATTGAATCTAATACAGGGATTCAAGCGGGTGCAAAAACCGGTTTAAGTGCAGTTGTTACAGGTGTATTATTTTTATTGGCCATTCTTTTATATCCTCTTTTTGGATTTGTAGATGCTGTGTTTGTAGATGGTGTTGCGTATTCACCAGCAACCTCACTGGCCCTTGTATTTGTTGGGATATTAATGATGAAACCGTTAAAAGAAATCAATTTTGAAGATCCAATCATCTTAGCAAGTAGCTTTATGACTGTCATCATGATGATTTTAACATTTAAGATTTCTGAAGGGATTGCATTTGGATTCATTACATATTCATTACTCATGGCATTATCACCAAGACGTAAAGACGTTCACTGGATGGTTTATGCATTAGGTGCATTCTTCTTATTACACTTACTCATCTATTTTGTTTTTATCGTTTAGTCTCTTGATTTTATGAGGATTAAAGCGTCTCTATCGAGACGCTTTTTTGTTATAATGAAATTAAGGAGACCCTTATGTATGATTTGTTCTCAAATTATGATGCAACTGAAATTATTAAAAAATGGAAAATAAAAACCTATAAATTATTAGCATATATTATGTTTGGTGTAGGTGTTTTTTTAACAATAGAATTTTTAGTGATTGCATTCTTTTTAAGTGGAGAAGTAGAAGCTGCACTCTTATGGTTACTGCCTTTTTCATTCGTGTTTGTTGTGATTGGACTTGTGTCTTTACAGCAAGGGAATAAAATCATTTCGGGTCAAAAAGAAGTCTTAGAAGTAACATTATTTAATACGTACCAAACTGAAAAAACGAAAATACCAATTGTAAAACTAACCTCTAATAATAAAAATAATTCAGAAATTGCGATGTTGTTATTGCTTGATAAAGATATCATCGATATCATTCGACTAAATAGAAATTTAAAGAAAATAGCATCATATGAATCAAAGCATACCGTGTTTAAGTTTTATATCGATACGAGAAAAGGTCAAGAAAAGATTAAAAGAAAGTTTTTCATTGAATCTTTAAATAGGAATCATAAATTTTATATGATGCAAGATTCTGATTATAAAATCATGAGTCACATCACATCTAATGGTTATTACTATGAAATTTATGAAAACGGTCAATTAACAAAACAATATAGATAAAAAAAGACGCTTTATAATAAGCGTCTTTTTTATGATATCATCATATTATTTTTTAAAAGATTTCCATGGAATGACATGTAAGACGGCATTAAGAATGATACCAACAAGCGCTGCTAATGACATCCCTGTTAAACTTGATGCATCATTAATGACAATTTCTGCTTGTCCTAATCCAATGACTAACATGGTCGCAACAATGATTAAGTTTTTCATGTTTGTTAAATCAACCTTTGCTTCAATCATCACCTTAAGTCCATTACCTGCAATAAGTCCAAATAATAAGACCAAGACACCACCCATGACTGGTGCTGGAATGGTAGAGATTAGTGTTGTAAAAATATTAACAAACGACAACAAGATTGCAATCACAGCTGCACCGCCAATGACATATACTGAACCAACTTTAGTCATCCCAACAACACCTGTATTTTCACCGTATGTTGTATTTGCTGGTCCACCTAACATCGCAGAAACAAATGTTGCAACCCCATCACCAAGTAATGTATTTTCTAGACCTGGATCTTGTAAGAAGTTTTCTCCAGTAATAGAACCTAATACGGTATGGTCTCCAATATGCTCTGCAATGGTTACAAATGCAATTGGTGCAAACATTAATACTGCACTAAAATCAATCGCATACGTTCCAAATAACGTCACATCTGGAAATGATAATATCGCTGCAGTAGAGAGTGCACTGAAATCTACTTGTCCAACAATCATCGCAAACACATAACCCACAACAATCCCACCTAAAATAGGAACTACTTTAAAGAATCCTTTTGCAAAGACTGCTAAAATCACAGTAGTTGCAAATGATACTAAAGCGATAAGAGGATTGATTGCATTAGATGCTAAGAAAGCAAAGAAACTATCACCAGAATTTGGAGATAAACCTGCTTGACCTGTTGCAACACTCGCCAATGTAATCCCAATAATCGCAATCATTGGTCCAATAACGACAGGTGGTAATAATGTATCTAACCATTTTTTACCAGCAAATCGAATGATCGTTGCCACAAGGACATAAATCAAACCAACAACCATGAGTCCAACAAACGCTGCACCTGGTCCAAATGAATTCGATGCCACAGCAATCGCACTAATATACGCAAAACTTGATCCTAAATAAACAGGTACTTTTGCTTTCGTAAAAGCAATATAAATCAATGTACCAATGCCACTTGCAAGTAACGCAACACTAATGGATAAGCCCGTTAAAATTGGGACTAAAACCGTTGCTCCAAACATTGCAAAAACATGCTGTAGAGATAATACTCCCCACTGTAATTTAGACTTGGGACGTTCTTTGATCCCAATTAATAATGTATCGTTCACAGATACCCTCCTAGAAAATGTATAGAGGACCTTTCTAAGAAAAAAGACACCTAGCTGGCGTCTTTAAAGTGTGAGCGTATATAAAAAAATTCCGCCTTTTGATGCTCTCTGTCATCCTTTAAAGACCTCTACCGAAAATAGAATAACACAAACATATTTCTTTTACAAGTAAAATTTGGTAAAATATTTTTAGTTTAATTTGAGGGCCTATGAAAACAATTTTAGATACTGAACAACTCCATCGTACATTAAAAAGAATCACACATGAGATCATTGAAGCATATCCATCTTTAGAGGATGTTGTTTTGTGTGGAATCTTATCAAAAGGTGCCATTTTAGCAAAAGAAATTCAAACGCTGATTCATACGTTTTCAAACCAACATGTTCCGTGTTTAAATTTAGATATAAAGCCTTATCGTGATGATGAAAAAAAAGAAGGACGTCCAAAACAACTAGATATTTCAACAACAAATAAAAGTATGGTAATCATCGATGATGTCTTATTTACTGGACGTAGCGTACGTGCAGCAATTGATGGTATCATGTTAAGTGGAAGACC
>CBFHPN010000007.1:0-35322 GCA_965657915.1 Acholeplasmataceae bacterium
CAAATGGGACAATTTGAACGTACATTAATCATTGTTGACGAAGGTGCTTATGTCAATTATGTTGAAGGATGTACAGCACCAACCTATACAAAAGATTCCTTACATGCTGCCATTGTAGAAATTGTTGTTAAAAAAGACGCAACGTGTCGCTATACAACCATTCAAAACTGGTCATCGAATGTGATTAACTTAGTCACGAAACGTGCCTATGTGTATGAAAATGGACATATGGAGTGGATTGATGGGAATCTAGGATCAAATGTCAATATGAAATATCCTTCATGTGTCTTATTAGAGCCGTATGCAAAAGGGACAACCATTTCAATTGCGTTTGCAGGTAAAGGTCAACATCAAGATACAGGTGCAAAAATGATTCATGTTGCACCTAATACAACATCTACCATCATTTCAAAATCGATTTCACGCGGTGGTGGGAAAGTCAATTACAGAGGAAAAGTCGATTTTGGTAAAAAAGCAAAAGGTGCCAAAGCACATGTTGAATGTGACACCATCATTTTAGATGATTTATCATTTTCTGATACGATTCCATACAATAGTGTAAGAAATAGTGATGTTTTCTTAGAACATGAAGCGACAGTTTCAAAAATTAGTGAAGATCAACTCTTCTACTTAATGAGTAGAGGTTTATCAGAAGAAGAAGCGACAGAAATGATCGTTATGGGATTTATTGAACCATTTGCAAAAGAATTACCAATGGAATATGCCATCGAACTTAACCAACTCATTAAACTTGAGATGGAAGGTTCAATCGGATAACATAAGAAGCGTATTTTATACGCTTTTTTTATTAGAAATATGTTAAGATAACAACATAGGATACTCATGAAATATATACTTTTTAAGCAAATTGATACAAATGATGTTGTCATTGATACATTCATGGAAAGTCAATTTTCCCAAGTCAATAAACAAGTTTATAAAGATAATATCATCTATACATATGACACAACATATGTCGATGATTTAAAAGTTCTATTTGAGGATTTATCAGGAGAATTATTATCTGATTTTTTAGTATATGTCTCACCTTCGATTGAAGAAAAATCTTACGTAAGTCATATCGATCAATTCAATGAAATATTAAATAAAAATTTGAATCTCAAGCGTGGTGTCATACATAATCAATTATTAGTGAGTCATTTGTTACATAAAAATGAATCTAACTTGAGAAAATTTGTGTTAGGGAAATACGATGACCAGCAGTATATGCTTGACACCATCAAGACATATTTAGAATGCAATCAAAACATGATGACAGCTTCAAAAGAACTTTTCATTCATAGAAATACCTTAATGATGCGACTAGAAAAATTTAAAGAAGTTACCGGATTTGATGTAAAAACTTTTTATGATGGATTTTTAATTTATCATTTACTCATTTAAAAGCATGTGCAGTATGCACATTGTGAAAACGCATCCATTTATTTATAATAGATGTAATAAAGAATAAAAGGAGTAGTTATGGCAACCTTACAATTAAAAGATATTAACAAAATTTATCCAAATGGTGTTCAGGCTGTTTTTGATTTTAACTTATCCATTAAAGATAAAGAATTTATTGTTTTTGTTGGACCATCAGGATGTGGTAAATCAACAACACTTAGAATGATTGCAGGACTTGAAGAAATTACATCAGGTGAATTATTTATTGATGATGAAATGGTCAATGATAAAGCACCTAAAGATAGAAATATCGCGATGGTATTCCAATCCTATGCATTATATCCTCACATGAGCGTTTATGACAACATGGCATTCGGTTTAAAATTACGTAAAATGCCTAAAGATCAAATTGAAGAAAAAGTGAATCAAGCTGCTGATATTTTAGGATTAACGCCGTATTTAGATAGAAAGCCTAAAGCATTATCAGGTGGACAACGTCAACGTGTTGCATTAGGACGTGCAATTGTTCGTAATGCGAAAGTTTTCTTAATGGATGAACCATTATCAAACTTAGATGCAAAATTACGTGTTCAGATGCGTGGTGAATTAATTAAATTACATAATAAAATCGAAACAACAACGATATATGTTACCCATGACCAAATTGAAGCGATGACAATGGCAAGTCGAATTGTCGTGATGAAAGATGGATATATTATGCAAGTCGGATCTCCAAAAGAGATTTATGATCATCCAAACAATATGTTTGTTGCTGGATTTATTGGAACACCACCGATGAACTTCATCCATGGTCGTGTAAATAAAGAAGGAATTTTCACAGCTGGAAAACATACAATAGAACTTCCAAAAGATAAATTTGAAATTGTTAAGTATCATAAAATGATTGAAAAAGAAATCGTATTAGGGATTCGTCCAGAAGATATTCATGATGATCAAGTTGTTAAAAAAGCGTATCCAAATGCAACACTTGATTTAGTTGTTGATGTTGCTGAGTTGCTTGGTGCAGAAACGAATATTTATACCCTAGTACATGAATCAAATATTTGTGCATCTGTAGATGCAAGAACAAATATTCATATTGGTGATAAACTCCAACTCACACTCGATATGAATAAAGTTCACTTTTTCGATCCAGAAACGCAACAAAGTTTATTAATTGACCCAAATGCAGATGTTAAACCAACAAAGAAAGTAGCAAAAGAAGCTGAATAAGCTTCTTTTTTTTATATAAAAATGATTGAATATATAGAGTATCATAACTCAAAGACGAGTATCATGAAAACATTTGAATCGATCACATGGAATTATCATTTAAAATATGTCATCAGTGTATTGCTACAACCTCAATGTAATGATATTTCTAGTTATTTAAGAAATTATAAAAAAAAATATGGTAATCAATATCAAATCCCAATTTTTATCAATGCAAAAACAATACTTGTTGTGATTTATGGATATCGAGCATTATCTAATTATGCGGTTAATATTTTTTCAATAAAAAAGCTTGTTGATAAAGATTGGAGTTGTGAAATACACTTTGAAAATACACAAATTGAAATTCAAAAAAAATGTCGATATATCAAATCATCAATGCAAAGAGGATTGCAATTACATAAAGAAATGATGGAAAACATTTTCATTTGATGATTTTTATATTTATACTTATTATATGGTATAATTCTTGTGGAAAATCAATAAAAAGGAGAAATGGTCATGGCTAAAAAAACCATTCTTGATATCGAGTTAAAAGGAAAAAAAGTCATCATGCGTGTCGATTTTAACGTCCCTATGAAAGACGGTAAAATCAGTGATGAAAACCGTATTGTTGCTGCATTAGATTCAATTCGTTATATATTAAACCAAGGTGGGAAACTTATTTTACTTTCTCATTTAGGACGTGTTGAAAAAGAAGAAGATAAAAAGGGAAGTTCACTTGCACCCGTTGCGATTAGATTATCAGAACATTTAAATCAAACCGTTAATTTTGTTCCATTTACAAGAGGAAAAGAAGTTGAGAATGCTGTTTCAAATCTAAGTGAAGGTCAAGTCGTCATGTTAGAAAATACACGATTTGAAGATGTCGATGGTAAAAAAGAATCTAAAAATAATGAAGAACTTGGGAAATATTGGGCTTCACTTGCAGATGTATTCGTTAATGATGCATTTGGAACTGCCCATCGTGCACATGCCTCAAATGTAGGAATTGCAAATCATATCGAAACGTCTGTTGCTGGGTTTTTATTAGAACGAGAAATTAAATTTATTGGTGATACAATTGCGAACCCTGAACGACCACTTGTTGCTGTTTTAGGTGGCGCAAAAGTATCAGATAAAATTAATGT
This sequence comes from Acholeplasmataceae bacterium, assembly GCA_965657915.1. Lineage (GTDB taxonomy): Bacteria > Bacillota_I > Bacilli_A > Acholeplasmatales > Acholeplasmataceae > UBA8290. The sequence goes on from CBFHPN010000007.1 coordinate 3,768, forward strand.
CATTAAAAAATTATTAGAAGTTGCAGACTATGTAATTATTACAGGTGCAATGGCATATACATTTTATTTAGCGCAAGGTTATGATGTTGGATTATCTAAAGTAGAGAAAGACAAAGTTGATTTAGCACTAGAATTACTTGATCTAGCGAAAGGTAAAATCGTACTAGGTACTGATGTTGTTACTGCCAAAGATTTTGACCCTGAATCTGAAAAAAACATTCGTTTAAAATCAGAAATTCCAGCAGATGAAATGGGTATGGATGTAGGACCAGAAACCTTAAAAACATACTTTTCATATATTGAAAAGGCAAAAACAGTGATTTGGAATGGTCCACTAGGTGTCTTTGAATTTCCGAGGTTTGCTGAGGGTACGAAAGGATTTGCAAAAAAACTTGTTGAATTAAAAGATTCAGTCACTACCATTATTGGTGGAGGAGACTCTGCAGCAGCTGTCATTCAATTTGGTTATGAAAATGATTTTGCACATATATCAACAGGTGGTGGTGCATCCCTTGAATATTTAGAAGGAAAAATCTTACCTGGAATTGCTTGTGTTGATGATAAATAATGGATGTCGGAAAAAAACTTAAAGCGTTACGTTTAGGGAATAACTTAACACAAGATGAACTTGCATCACGGTTAGAACTTACAAAAGGTTTTATATCGTTACTTGAAAATAATAAAACATCACCTTCTATGTCGACTCTATTTAATATTTTAGAGGTGTTAGGAACAGATGTGCATGATTTTTTTTCAAAAGAAAATGATCAAGTTGTCACGTTTAAAGAAGAAGATTTTTATGAAAAAGAAGATGATGATTTAAAGCATATGATTTACTGGATTGTCCCAAACGCAGTAAAATATGAGATGGAACCCATCATGATTAAATTACAACCTGGTGGACAATCCATTATTGATCAACCTCACCCAGGTGAAGAGTTTGGATATGTTTTAGAAGGTATTGTCACTCTATACCTTAACAAAAAAAAATACACCATTAAAAAAGGTGAAACATTTTATTACTTAGCAAACCAAGAACATTACTTGGTGAATCACTCAAATCATCCATGCAAGGTTTTGTGGATATCAACGCCACCAACCTTTTAATAGAAAGGATATTAATATGGAAAAAGAAATTATGATTAAATCAACAACAGGATTACACGCGAGTTTAGCTGCAAAAGTTGTTCAAGCTGCCTCTAAGTATAATGTTGATATCGAACTACATTATCAAGACAAAGTCGTCGACTTAAAATCTATTTTAGCACTGATGTCTTTAGCAGTTCCACACGGAGAAAATGTAAGAATTGTTGCACGAGGAACACGCGCAGAAGAAGCAATTAAAGACGTATCAGGAATTTTAGGTTAATGAGAAAACGAGTCATTGCCGGAAACTGGAAAATGTATAAAACTAGAGATGAAGCATTAAACTTTATCTACGAAGTAGCAAAAGCAATTCCAGATAGAAATGTATTAGAAACGGTTATTTGTGCACCATCCATTATGTTAAGAGATCTCGTCAAAAGAGAAGATGAGCACTTACGTATTGGCGCGCAGAACATGTCACAACATGAAGAAGGTGCCTTTACAGGTGAGATATCTGCACGTATGTTAACATCATACGGCGTAGAATATGTTGTGCTTGGTCATTCTGAAAGACGTGAATATTTTCATGAACATGATGCCATGATCAATGCTAAAACGAAACAAGCACTTCAGCATCATCTTACACCAATTGTTTGTGTTGGTGAATCTTTAGAAACAAGAGAATCAAATCAAACCAATCATTTTGTTAAAGCGCAAATTTTACATGCATATGAAGGACTTTCAACAGAAGAAGCATCAAAAACAATTATTGCTTATGAACCGATTTGGGCGATTGGAACTGGTAAAACAGCAACAAAAGAACAAGCCAATGAAACCATAAAGTTCATTCGTGACACGATATCTGAACGTTTTGATGCGATGACTGCTGAAAATATTCGTATTTTATATGGTGGTTCAGTTAAACCTAATAACATTGATGAATTACTTGCGATGCCTGATATTGACGGTGCCCTCGTTGGTGGTGCATCACTAGATTCTCAAAGTTTTTTAAAACTTGTGGATGCAGCTTTAAAATAAAAAAAAGTCTGAATTTAAATTCAGACTTTTTATTTTTTATCTATTGTAATATTCAACAATGAGTTGTTCATTAATTTCTTGAAGCACTTCTTTACGTTCTGGTCTTCTTACAAAGAGACCTTCTTTTTTAGCAGTATCATAAGATACAAACTCAAATGAACGATATGTATTTTCTAAAGCTTCTTCAACAATTTTTAGATTTTTTGAAGACTCTCTAAGTTGAACTTTTTGACCTGGTGTCATACGGTATGATGGAATGTCTACTTTACGACCATCAACTAAAATATGACCATGGTTGACAAGTTGTCTTGCTTGCGCACGCGTTCTTGTTAAACCTAAACGATACACAACATTATCTAATCTTGATTCTAGTAAAACGATGAAGTTATCACCATGTCTGCCTGGGAGTTTGCCAGCTTCATTAAATGTTTTACGGAATTGTTTTTCAGATAATCCGTATGTGAATCTAACTTTTTGTTTTTCTTGTAATTGCAATCCATAATCAGATAATTTGGTACGGCGTTGACCATGTTGACCTGGTGGGTATGGACGTTTCTTTAATTCTTTTCCTGTTTCAGAAATTGAGTAGTTTAATCTTCTTGAAATTTTCCAAGTGGATCCTGTAAATCTTGACATATCATTACCTCCTATTTTTAGGTAAAGTATACATTATTTTTCTATAGGATTTTCTAGTTCTTTTCACTTATGAAGCAGACCATAAGCTACTAAGGGCGCCGTGGAAGAAAATCATCTTATAAAAAAAGTTGTACCTGCTTTTACCGACATTGCTTATTCTACTTGAAAAAAGGAATATTGTCAATTGTATTGACTAAATCTTTAACAATATTTTCGAGCGTATGAATCGTATCTAAGTCAAATCGATTAATGACAGGACTGTCAATATCTAATACGCCAAGTAATATGCCGTGTGACATGAGCGGGATGACGAGTTCACTTTGAGATGCTTCATCACATGCAATATGATCTGGATGTAGATGGACATCTGGGACATAAACCGTTTTTTCAAGACGCACGCATTCCCCACAAACGCCTCGATGAAAAGGTATTTCAGTTGTCGCTGGTTTTCCCATAAATGGTCCTAAAATGAGTGTATCACCTTGATTTAAATAAAAACCAACCCAATTTAAATCAGGAAGTTCGAGATAGATCAAAGCGGCAATATTTGCAAACACAGACAATTGTGTAGGACAATCTTGCATTAAAATTGAAGCAGTTTCATATACGTTTTTATTCATCATATCACCATTTCTATTATAGCATGTTTATGATATTAGAATATGATACAATATGGATGAGGTCGTTATGATAACATCTAAACAAAATGAAATGTATAAACATTTAATCAAACTAAAGAAGGCTAAGTATCGTTATCTTCACCAAGAAGCGGTTATTTTTGGAAATGATTTGCTAGAAGAAGCTAGAAAAGCGAATAAAATTAAACATTATCTTTCAACAGCGCCACACGGAAACAATATGCTCATTTCAAAAGAATTAATGGCTACGATCATTGAATATGACATGAAAGAACCTATTGGTGCAATTGTTTCAATTAAGCAAGATCATCAACCTTATCATGGAAATATTTTAGTGTGTGATACGATTCAAGATCCTAGAAATTTAGGTGCACTTATTAGAAGTGCACATGCATTTGGCTTTCATAAGGTTATACTAAGTCCAGAGTGTGTTGATCCATTTCATGAGCTTGCTTTACGTTCAGCAAAAGGGTCTACATTTCATATATCTATAGAAATTCAATCACTTACCAAAATCATTCCAGAACTTAAAAAAGAAAAGTATCACATCATTGCATCCTCACATTTGCCTCAATCAGAAACGCAACCACATGCATATCCTTGTGTACTAATTTTAGGGAATGAAGGGCATGGTATATCAAAAGAGGTACTTGATTTAGCGGATACGTTTTTAAATATTGAAACTCAAGGGGTCGACTCACTTAATGTTTCAGTTGCTGGTTCAATTTTGATGCATCAACTTGTGGAGAAAGTATGAATATTTTTTGTATTACATCGTCTCTTAAAGACGAAGAAAAGCACCAATTAAAAAATAAATATCAATTTATTGATTGGGGTGTATCTTCTCATGACATCCAAACACAACTAAAGATCAATTTGATTGAGTTTGAAATTCATTCAAAAATGGTTGAAGATTTTGATTTGCAATTACTTGAACTTCTCCTGACTCAACATAGCAAACAAGAGATTAAAGTTTTTATGATTAGATTTCAATCCATTCAAATTTTCAATCATGAAAACATGATCAAATACATTCATCTAGTCGTGAAAAGACTCAATAAATCCAAAATTAAATTATGGATTTATCCAAAAGAAGATCAACCCTATAAAATGTTTGTTCAATTGTTTCAAAAACTCAAAACTCAAGTATTTCTTGTATTTAATCCGGTGTATGTTTATCTTAACCGTGCATCTGTTTTAAGTAATTACAAAGCGTTTAAAAAATATATCGGATGCGTTGTTGCAGAAGATGTGACAGCTCAAAAACATCCAGAACTTATTGGTTATGGTCAAGCATCGCTCATTGAACTTTTTAAATACATGATTAAAAGTAATTATCAAGGGGAGATCATATTAGATTTAAAATTTGACAATTACTTAGATAAACTAAAGAAGAAGCAACAAGGTTTTTTTAAGTTGTTACATAAAAAAGACATAGATGCGTATCAACTTCTCAAAAATAGACTTAAAATTGATGAAAAAAAAGATGTCCAATTCATAGACATCTTTGATAATCAGCTTGAAGTATTATCCATCATTTTCAACTTGAGGTAATTCAAACGCTGGTTTTGCAGAGGGTAATTCTAAAAATAATTTTTGAGTATATAAAATGCCATTTAAATGATCCAGTTCATGTTGAAAAACAATCCCAACATAACCTTCTAAATGAAGTTTAATAGGACTTAAGGTATCCGTTTCTTCGATATATCTTAATCCTTCTAAGGTTATCCATTCATTTCTAGGTGTTAACCCCTCTGTCACACGATCAACACTTAAACAACCTTCTCCTCCAGGTAAATAAATTAACGATGGACTTTTTTCTGTAATGACAGGATTTACCATCATATACGAATATAAAGTACCTTCAAGATCATGTACATGAATCGCAAACATACGCTTTAATACATTCACTTGAGGCGCAGCGATTCCAACAGAAGGTCTGAAATCTTCATTATCAGCCATCTTTTCATCGATTGAGTTTTTTACATAATGTAGTAATTCAATTAATAAGGATTTATCTTCAACAGACAAAGGAAGTTGGACAGGCTCAGCAACTTTATATAAATTTGGATGACCTTCTCTAATAACATCTTTCATTGTAAGCATATGTTTTCACCTCGGTTTCATTATCATGATATCATAAACAAGAATAATCATTAAAATGATGATAAAATTTGTTATAATATGGACAAGTTGATAGACTCATCTCATTTATAGAACCAGGAGGTTATTGTGAATTACACCAATCGAATGTCTTATGTTGTTTACTATAAAGGTAATCAAGTACTGAAAAAATTAGAACAATTTCCTGTTGAAATATCATATATTTCAAAAAAATTATCGTATGCAATTTTATATATGGATAAAACACTCGAACATAAAATCAGAAAGGTATTACGTTTTACAAAAGGATTCAAATTTTTCGAACCTTCAAAAACATTTGATGAGTCATTAAATTTTTAGTGTTAAGTATTTATACTTGACACTTTTATTTTTTTTAGTATAATTAAAACGTTAAATGATATTTAAGAAAAGAGGAAATTTATGGTTAAATTACGTTTACAACGTTTTGGTAATCACAAACGCCCATACTATCGTGTTGTGGCAAGTGATTCTAAACGCGCAAGAGACGGGAAATTCTTAGAAATACTTGGAACATATGATCCTATTAATGGTAACGTCAACATTGATTCAACTAAAGTTGGACATTGGATGAAAAATGGCGCACAACCAACGGATACCGTTAAAAGTTTATTTAAGAAACATAACGTACTCAATCCATAATAGGAGGATGACTTATGGCAACAGATTTTGAAAAACTCATCAAACATATTGTCATGCCACTTGTTGTTCATCCAGAAGATGTTTTAGTGAAAATACTTGCAGAAGAAGATTCGCAACTAAACATTCAATTACTCGTCAATGAAAAAGACCTAGGTCGTGTCATTGGTAAAGGCGGAAAAATTGCAAGTGCGATACGTACAATCTTGTATGCAGGTGCATCAAAAGATGGCAAACGTATTCATTTAGATATAGATTCGTTTTCATTATAATGTTTCTTATTGGATATATTACAACAACGCACGGAATAAAAGGTGAAGTTAAAGTAAAAAACTTAAGTGATTATGATCGCTTTAAGATGAATCAACTTGTTTTTATCAATGACAAATCACTAAAAATAGAACATGTCAAAACTCAACATGACAGGCTCATTGTTAAATTTTTTGATGTCAATTCTATGAACGATGCACTTTTATTAAAAGATCAAGAAATTTATGTAAAAGATCAACCTCAATTAGATGAAGATATTCATTATCAAGATCTTCTTGAAAAGCGTGTCTATACAAAAGATCTTACATATGTTGGTCAAGTGAAGTTTATTCGTGAAGTGCCACAAGGACACTTATTGGAAATAGAAGTGAACGGGACTTTGAAACTTATCCCTTTCGTAGATGCTTTTGTTAAAGATATCACAGAAGATAAAATTATCATTGAACTTATAGAAGGTTTAATATGAAAATTGATATATTAACGATATTTCCAGGTTTTTATCAGCAATTTCTAGAAACTTCTATTATTCATCGCGCGATTAGGGATGGTAAGGTTGTGATCAATACCCATGATTTAAGAGATTTTGCTCACAACAAACACCGTCAAATTGATGATACGCCTTATGGTGGTGGTGTCGGAATGCTGATGCAATTCCCACCAATATATGATGCAGTAAAAAAACTTAGAACAGATGAAACAAAAGTATATTTGACGTCACCTCAAGGAGAAATATTTACTCAAAATATTGCAAACAACCTTGCACATGCATCACACATTATTTTAATTTGTGGTCATTATGAAGGCGTCGATGCTCGCGTTGAGACATTAATTGATGGTGAAATCTCAATCGGTGATGTGGTTCTTACAAATGGTGATATACCAGCAATGTTAATTACAGATGCAATTGTACGTCTAATTCCAGATGTTATTATGGAAGCTTCTGTTAAAGAAGATAGTTTATATGACGGGTTATTAAAGCATCCCCAATACACAAAACCAGAATCGTATCAAGGGTTAGATGTTCCTAAAATATTGTTATCAGGACATCATGCCAATATTGAAAAGTGGCGACAAGAACAAAAAATAACAGTCACGAAAAAAAAACGTCCCAATTTATTAAAAAAGTAATACTTGAAACCGAGACATGCATTTGATATAATACCATCGCATGTCTCACATACGTGGTCCGCTGATTCTACATGAACACGATAATATAAAAGAGAGGTCTATCATGGCAACATTAAAAGGACAAGCGTTATTTAACGCAATTACAAAAAAATATATTAAAGATGTACCGGCATTTGCTGCTGGAGATACTGTGAAAGTTGCGGTATCGATTAAAGAAGGTTCAAGAGAACGTATTCAGATTTTTGAAGGCTTAGTCATCAAGAAGCAAGGTGGTGGAATCTCAGAAACCTTTACAGTAAGAAAAATATCTTATGGTATTGGTGTAGAGCGTACATTTCCAGTCCATGCACCAACCATCGATCATATCGATGTTGTGAGAAGAGGTAAAGTACGTCGTGCAAACTTAGGTTATATTCGTACCCTATCTGCTAAAGCATCACGTATTAAAGAAAAAGGACAAAGATAAAGAAACGCAATTGCGTTTCTTTTTTTTATGAAAATGAATGAAAATCTTTCATTTATTCATTGAAAGCCTTTTCATCATATGTTATAATATGAGTTGAAAGAGGTGAAATTATGCCACAAGCAACCATATATAGTGTCGCAATCGCTGCGGGTGTATCGCTAGCAACAGTGTCACGTGTTTTAAATAATCCTGAAAAAGTAAAAGAAGATACGCGAGAGCGCGTTTTAAAAGTAATTAAAGAACTTGGGTATCGTCCAAATGTCATCGCGAGAGGACTTGCAAGTAGAAAAACAACCACAGTCGGTGTGGTAATTTCTGATATTACAAGAGCTTCTGTATCTGAAATGTTAGGTGGAATTTCTGATATTGCATTAAATTATCAATATTCCATTAAAATTTTTGCAATTCACGAAGATATGGATGTGATTGATTCAGTTCAAAAAATAGTATCTGAACAAGTCGATGGAATTTTATATTTAAATGATGAATTATCAGACAAACGTGTGTTAGATGTCAAAAGAATATTAGATCAAAATAATATTCCATATGTCTTTGCAAATGTTGTCACCGAAGATGAACAAACACCTGTTGTATCAATTGATTATGAAAAAGCCGGTTATGAACTTACAAAAGAACTTATTTCAGATAATCGAAAAGATATTTATTTATTATCCACAGCAAGACGCTACACAGTAAACGAGAAAAAAGAAGCCGGTTATATTAAAGCGATGGAAGAAGCATCTCTTGAACCTAAGATATTTAGAACAAGCGGAGATACTACCGTTAATAGACAACACTTCTCATCTTTTTTTGCAGATAAAAAAGTGGATGCTGCAATTGGAGTAAGAGATTCTATTGCGGTTTCATTTATGAATATTGCAGTTCAAAATGGTAGAGAAGTACCAAAAGACATTGCAATTGCAGGCTTTCAAAACACAAAATATGCATCGTTATCACGACCCATGTTAACATCACTTGATATCCCAGTTTATGATATCGGTGCAGTATCTATGCGTTTACTTACAAAATTAATGAATGATCAAGAAGTTGAAAACATTCGTATATCACTACCACACTTCATTGTGAAAAGAGAAAGTACAAACTAACATGTCATTATACAAAACATTACAGACAAGAGAAATGATCAAAGATGTTTCGGATGAAACACTTGCAAAAAGACTTTTAGATCAAGAAAAAACAACATTTTACTGTGGGTTTGATCCCACAGGACAATCTTTAACAGTTGGACATTTAGTTCAAATTGTGAGAATGAAATTACTTCAACAACATGGACACCATCCCATTGTACTTATTGGTGGCGCAACAGGACTCATCGGGGATCCAAAACAAACATCAGAAAGAAAACTATTAACACTTGAAGCGTCTTTAGAAAATGCAGCAAAAATTGAAAAGCAGCTCAAACATTTTTTAGGGGATGAAGCAACATATGTCAATAATTACGATTGGATAAGAAACATTGACATGATTGGTTTTTTACGAGATTATGGAAAACAATTTTCAATTAATTATATGCTCGCAAAAGACACAGTTGCTAAAAGGCTAGAAACAGGTATTTCATATACCGAGTTTTCATATATGCTTATACAAGCGATTGACTTTTTACATTTATATAAACATCATCAATGTAAAATTCAATTTGGTGGTTCTGATCAATGGGGAAATATTACAACGGGTCTAGAACTTATTAGAAAATCAAATCAAGATAGTGAAGCTTTAGGACTTTCATCACCTTTATTATTAAAATCAGATGGTACTAAATTTGGAAAGTCTGAATCTGGTACGTTGTGGTTAGATGAATCTTTAACATCTGCATATGAATTGTATCAATATTTTTTAAATGCAAGTGATGCTGATTTATCAAATTATTTATTCATGCTAACATTATTGTCAAACGATGATATTAAAAAAATAATGGACGAACATAAGGTCTCACCACATTTACGTCTTGCACAAAAAGTTCTTGCAAAAGAAGTCGTAGAAATGGTTCATGGTAAAAAAGGTTTACTTCAAGCTGAAAATGTAACAAAAGCTCTTTTTGAAGGAACATTTGATGCTTTAACGAAAGAAGATTTTGGCATACTAGCACAAGTCTTACAAACCACGCATCACGTTCATATCATGGAAGCTCTTATTGCATTGGATTTGGCATCTTCAAAAAGAGAAGCAAAAGAATTTATTATGAATCAAGCAGTTTCAGTTAATGGACATAAAGTCACAGATTCAAACTATATATTTTCTGAAGTTGATACATTACATGAGAAATTTATTGTATTAAGAAGAGGCAAGAAAAAATACGGACTTATTCTAATCAATTAAACGATGACAATCATTCTATATAATCCTAAATCAAGATTAGGAAACAATCAAAAATTATTGAATAAGATTGAAAAAATGGCGCGAAGTGACGGACAAGCTGTTGTTTTTAAAGATGTCCTTACCATTGGAAATGCCTACGTTTTTTTAGAGCAGTTTAAACGAGAAGATCGATTTATCATTGTTGGTGGAGATGGTACGCTTCATCAATTAGTGAATCGTATTCAAATTCATCATGTCAAACAAGAAGTTTTTATGATTCAAGCAGGCACAGGTAATGATTTTTTAAGAAGTATGGAATCTAAATTAAAAATGATTCCTGTAAAAGAAGCATTAAAAGAGTTGCCTCATGTCGTCATGAACAATCAAAAACAATATTTTATTAATGGTGTTGGTTTAGGTCTTGACGGATATGTCGGACATATCGTTGAACTCAATCGTTCAAAAAAAACAAAATTAGGATTCTTTAAAGCAACATTAAAAGGCTTAAAAGATTTTAAACCGATACAAACAAAACTTAAATTAGATCAAAAACCATTGATTGAATTCAACAAAACATGGTTGATTGCTGTGATGCATTCTAAATATTTTGGTGGTGGCATGAAAATTGCGCCACAGGCAAATAGACATCATCAAACGCTAGAAATCGTTGTTGTAAATAAATGTCCTAAGTGGTTATTATTTATCATATTTCCAACGATTTATTTAGGTTGGCATAAAATGTTTCGATCATACGTCACATTTTATAAAGCTTCAGACATACATATTGAATCCATTCAAAAAACTTTTGCACAGTTCGATGGTGAAGTCACATCATCACTTACAAAGTTACATATTAAACGATAAAAAAAAGACATCAATGATGTCTTTTTTTATCTTAAAAATCCTATTTTCTTATAGACTTTTTGTATTTTTTTATAAGCGAAATGTTTCGCTTTATCGCGTCCTTGATTTAGGATATCATCCAATTTTGGGTCTTTAATTAATACATTATATTTCTCTTGTATCGGCTTTAAGGCATCAACAACGTGTTCTGCAACACTAGCTTTAAAATCTTGATATGCGTAATTTTGATAGAAATTAACGCGTTCCTCTATACTTGTTGATAATAAAGCGGCATCAATTGTGAGTAAATTTGAGATACCTGGTTTCTTTTCAACATCAAATACAATCGATGCATCAGAATCGGTAACTGCTGATTTTATTTTATTTTTTACTTGTGCTAAATCATCAAGTAATAAAATATAAGACTTTTGATTATCAGATGATTTATCCATTTTTTTGGTTGGATCAGATAACGACTTAATTTTCGCACCTGTTTTGGGTTGGTATCCTTTTGGCACAACAAATGTTTCACCATAAGTGTTATTGAAGCGCATCGCCAAGTCACGTGTAAGTTCTAAATGTTGTTTTTGATCCTCACCAACAGGGACAATATCAGCATCATACAATAATATATCTGCAGCCATAAGTGCTGGATAGGTAAATAGTGATCCTCTTAAACCTTCCTCTTGTTTTTGACGTTTATCTTTAAATTGCGTCATACGTTCAAGCTCGCCCATATACACTGTTGACTCCATCACATAAGCAAGTTGATTATGTTCTGGTATTTCTGATTGAACAAACAGTGTGACTCTTTCAGGATCTAGGCCACATGCGATGTATAAAGCTGCAATTTCTTTAATATTTTTTTTAAGTGTTTGTTTATCAATCGGTGTTGTAATTGCATGCAAATCAGCAATAAAAATAAACATCTCAGCGTCTTTGAGTTCATCTTGTAGTTGTACAAATTGTTTAATTGCACCGATATAATTGCCAAGTGTTAATCCACCTGTTGGTTTAATACCTGAGACTAATCTCATAATGCTCCTTTTACGCTAAAGCTGTTTCTAATTCATCTAATAATTCGTGCAACCTAGTGACCACTGCAGTGAATGTTTCTTTTTTGGTGAGGTCAGCACCAGCAAGTTTTGCTTGATCGACTGGGTATGCACTACCCCCTGATTTAAGCATCGCTTTATAGTTTTCCATTGCATTTGGAACACCATTTTTGACATCACTATAAATTTTAAAAGATGCGCTGTATGAGGTTGCATATTGATACACATAATATGGTGTGTGAAATAAATGTGGAATGTATGCCCAGACGTATGGTTTATAAACTTCTTTTGTAATATCTAAATCATAATAATGTTTATATAAATCAATCATAATTTGTGAGAGTGATTCAGACGTGATGGGTTCACCATTCATTGCTTTTTCATTTGCTAAATACTCATAGGTTGCAAATAATGTTTGACGGTAGAATGTTGCCATGATTCTATCGATTGCTGTTTCTAATAACACAATTTTTTGTTCTTTGGTTTTTGCAATTTTAATGAGGTGATCTTGTAAGACTTGTTCATTAAAAGTAGACGCAATTTCAGCAACAAAAATGGTGTAATCTGCAATTGCCATTGGTTGCGCTGCATTTGAAAATATCGTATGTGCAGAATGTCCTGCTTCATGTGCAAGTGTCATGACTGAAGATAATGTGTCATCATGATTTAATAAAATATAAGGATGAAATCCATATAAACCAGAAGAATAAGCCCCTGTTCTTTTTCCATCTTTTGGATAGGCATCAACAAAACCATCAGCAAGTGCTTCTATTTGATTCGTTTTAAATTCGTCATCATAACCGTCCAACGCATCAAAGAATAGTTGTCTCGCTTCTTCATAAGGATATGTGTGGGTATCTTTAACAAGGTGTAAAAAGCGATCATAAGTATGATAGTCATCTAATTTTAGGTGTTTTTTACGAATCTTCATATATCGTTTGATAGGGTCTGTATTTTCATAAGCAACATCTTTTAAATTATGAAATACAGATGTTGGAATGTTATTTCCGTGTAATGCGGCTTCCAAAGAAGAACTATATCCTCTCGATTGTACATTTGCTTTTAAATTCATCAATACAAGTTGATACGTAGCTGCAAATGCGGATTTATTTTGTTCATAACGTTTAAAAGTTGCTTCAAAGACATTTTTACGGTCTTCAGCATCATCTAACTCACCAATAAGCGATGTCCAATTTGAAGAGCCTACTTTTTTGACTGAACCATCTTTGAAAGTAACTTCTTCATCTTGACGATCGATAATTGCTAGTGCTTGGTGTAAAGAAGAAGGTAGTCGGCGAGTCGAAGAAAAATTAGCGAGTAAACCTTCAGATTTTTCATCTAAAACATGCGCTTGTTGATGAAATAATTTCTCTAATGGGAAACGAAATGCTAATAAAAAATCATCATTTTCGAGTAATGACATGACATGTTCTTTACCTAAGCTTATAAGTTCAGGGCTCACAAAAGATGAAAGTTGACTCACTTTTGAAATCACTGCCATGAGTTGTTGCGTTTTAGCTTGTAATGATTGATCTTTTAAGTTGAGATCACTTTTTAAATGGATGTATCCATACAAACGGTAAAATTGTTTTGTTAAAGCTTCTTCAAATGTGTAATAAGCTTTTAAACCCTCTTTCGTGTGAAGAGTTCCTTTAAATGTGCTTAACGTTTCAACAGATGATTTAAATTGTTGAAAATCATGTTCCCACAACGTTTCATTTTCATAAAAAGGTGTTAAATTCCATGTTGACATAATTGATGTCCTTTCGAATAATTTATTTTATTATAACAAAAAAACGCTTCAACTATGAAAAAAACAATGAAAAAATATGTAATTTGTTACAAAAATGTCAAATTGAGGTTGCAACAAGAGATATCACGTTATATAATGACTCCGCAGGTATGTTCGATAACCTATGTTGTGCTATAGGATGAAACCTATCTCTTTAAAGGAGGAAGACATGATTACGATTTTCACAACACCTAGTTGTTCGTCTTGTCGGAAAGCGAAAAAATGGTTAGATGATCACAAAATTAAATATGATGAGAAAAATCTCTTCAGTCAACGAATTACCATCGAAGATATTGATAAAATGTTATCGAATGCTGAAAATGGTTTTGAAGACATTATCTCAACACGTTCTAAAATATTTAAAGAAGAATCACTTGATGTCGAAGATATGAAAATGAGTGAATTAAAACAATTCATTATCGACCACCCTTCAGTACTCAAAAGACCCATTATTTTAGACGGTGAGAAAATGCAAGTTGGATATAACGAAGAAGAAATAAGAGTGTTTATTCCTAAACGTTTAAGAGAACTTATCATGGGTATTGATTGCCCAATTGGAGAAACTTGTGATTACCAAACTGCTTTAAAACGTTATTTTGATGAGATGCAAAGCGAAGAATTAAATTCATAAAAAAATGACCCCAAAAAGGTCATTTTTTATTATTAAGTGAACAACTCAGTGCGCGATCACTTTTTCTTTTGGTACTAACTTTTAAAATATGATGTTTTTCTAAAAATTTAAGGAATTGTTCATATCCTTCCTCATATTCTGGAACTTCATATTCAAGTTCATAATCAACAGTGCCGCAATATTCACACCGATCGATATACATGACACCTTGATAATAAGGCATGGAAGCTCTGAAATTATTAATGGAAGCAACAAAATAAACTTGGTAATCTAAATCCACGAAGAAATCTTTCGTGTTAAAACCATCATGAATCATTTTTTCTGCTTGTTCAGGCGTTAATAAAATATGAGACTCATAGGCATTTCCATCTTGTTGACTCTTGATAGTGAGTTTAAAAAAACGGTCTCCTTTTTGTCTAATTCTTAAAACAATGGATTGATCGGACAAATCTAATTTTGATGTATCAAAATAGTGATTTGTTTGAAGGAAAATGTTATCTTTTAACACATAATTTTCAATCAGCGAATGATAGCTGTCTTCTGAAATGATGGTTTTAAATTCAAGTTCATGGTTATGATTCATAACAGTCTCCTTTCATATATAAATATTATAACAAACAACCAAAGAAACTTAACAAATGAATAAAACGTTTACACAAATTGTTTTTGTAATTGATTGTAGAAATATTGAAGTGTCTATGATAGAATATACATGGTAAAAATTTCGAGGAGGAAATAAAATATTATGGCTATAAAAGTCGCAATTAATGGTTTTGGCCGTATCGGTCGTCTTGCATTTCGTTTGTTAGCTCAAGATCCACAATTTGATGTTGTCGGTATAAATGACTTAACAGATGCAGAAACACTTGCATATTTATTGAAATATGACACAGCACAAGGTAGTTTTAAAGTCGATGCTGTAAGTAACGAAGGATCTAATTTAGTTGTTGAAGGTAAATCAATTCCTATTACAGCAATCAGAGATCCAAAAGAATTACCTTGGAAAGAGCTTCAAGTCGATGTTGTATTAGAATGTACTGGATTTTTCGCTGACGAAGAAAAAGCTGGTTGGCATTTAGAAGCTGGTGCGAAAAAAGTTGTAATTAGTGCACCTGCTAAAGGCAATGTTCCAACAGTTGCATTTAATGTTAATGATGATATTTTAACGGGTAGTGAAGACATTATTAGTGGTGCATCATGTACTACAAACTGTTTAGCACCTGTTGCAAAAGCACTCAATGATGCATTTGGTATTGAAAAAGGATTTATGACAACTGTTCATGCTTTAACAGCTGATCAAGCAAACGTTGACAGCCCACATAAAGGTGGTATTTATTCAAGACGTGGTCGTGCTTCAGCATTCAATATTGTACCTTCATCAACAGGTGCAGCAAAAGCAATTGGACTTGTCATTCCTGAATTAAAAGGTCGCTTAGACGGTACTGCACTTCGTGTTCCTACATTAACTGGCTCTATTGTTGATTTAACCGTAGAACTTAGAAAATATGTAACGAAAGAAGAAGTTAATGCAGCAGTAAAAGCTCAAGAAAGTGAAACGTTAAAATATTTAACGGATCCAATTGTATCATCTGATGTCATTGGAACATCATACGGTTCATTATTTGATTCTTTAGCGACTCAAATTGTTGAAGCAGATGGCAAGCAACTTGTAAAAGTACTCGCTTGGTATGATAATGAAATGAGTTATACATCTCAACTTGTAAGAACTGTTAAAAAACTTGCATCTTTCATTAAATAATAAATAAAAGAGACAACTTGTTTGTCTCTTTTTTTTTATATTATATAATAGTAATAATGACAATTCAAACATTTATAAAAGAAGAAATAAAAAAACCTTACATGAAAAAACTACTTGCTCAAATTGAAATAGATGAGCAACTGTTTCGTGTTTTTCCTCCTAAACATTTAAGATTACATGCGCTTGAGGTCACACCATTTGAAGCGTTAAAAGTTGTGATCATTGGTCAAGATCCTTATCATCAAGAGGGTCAAGCGAATGGTCTTGCCTTTAGTTGTTTAAAAAAACCATTACCACCATCACTTAAAAATATATTTAAAGCAATCAAATCAAATGGTTTTGATGTTGATGAAAACAACGGTGACCTTTCACGATATGCCAAACAAGGCGTTCTGTTGTGGAATACATATTTGAGTGTTATCGAAGGAAAACCATTATCCCATCAAGATGACGCGTATTTATTATTAACAAAATCATTAATTTCAAAAATAAGTCATGACCATCAACATTTAGTATTTTTATTATGGGGTAATTTTGCTCAACAATTCGAACGTGATATCAAAGGCGAACATTTAATCATCAAAACATCACATCCCTCGCCACTATCTTCTTACAGAGGGTTTTTAACTTCAAAACAATTCATACAAGCAAATGATTACTTAATGATGAACCGTAAAAAACCAATTGATTGGAGATAATGAGTGGATACGATTGCCATAACAAAATATTTAAAGTTAAAAGATAATCCACAAACATCATATCAAACAATTCATGTTGGTGGTTCTAATGGTAAAGGATCTACCAGTTACTTTTTATCTCAAATGTTGGTGCAACAAGGATTAAAAGTTGGATGTTATTTTTCACCATTTACGATGAAACGTTTTGATAATATTTTAATTCAAAATGAAACCATTCTTAACATTCAAGAAGAATTTGAAATCTTTGAAGAAAGTATGATTTCAAATGGATTATCCCCTTTTGAGCAAGATACAGCTTTTGCTTTT
Organism: Acholeplasmataceae bacterium; assembly: GCA_965657915.1. Lineage (GTDB taxonomy): Bacteria > Bacillota_I > Bacilli_A > Acholeplasmatales > Acholeplasmataceae > UBA8290. The sequence goes on from CBFHPN010000007.1 coordinate 21,211, forward strand.
TTAATGTTTGAAAAATATGAAGTTGAGATTGCAGTCATCGAAGTTGGCCTCGGTGGTAGAGATGATGCAACCAACGTACTGAATGCATCGCTTGCAGTCATAACATCGACCTCATTAGAACACGATGATGTCATTGGTCCAACTGTTTTAGATATTGCATCGCATCAAGCAGGCATTATTCACAAAGGCATGAAGGTTTTATTATCGCCAAATATCGTGAAAGAAATTAAAGATATATTTTTAAAACGAATTTTGGATGTTGGCGCAATCTACTTAGAAAATGAAATGCATACGTTTGAGCATCATTTTCCCTCATATCAAACACATAACGTATCACTTGCTTATCAAGCATTAAAAACAATGGTTGATCATCCGGTTTTGAATATGCAAAGCTTATCATGTATGCCATTTAGATTTCAATACATCACACCGACCCTTATTTTTGATGGTGCTCATAATTTAGAAGGTATTGAATCACTTATACAGTCATTGAAAGATAAAAATATACAACCCATTGTCTATATGTCAGTTTTAAAATCAAAAAAATATGACGCAATGATTACGCATATGCAGTCATTTGCTAAGGAAATATATGTGACAGCATTTGATCACGAACAGAGTATTCAGAAGACAGATTTGAACCATAGAAAAGATGTTATTTTTCTTGATTTTAAAGAGACGATTCACCAATTAAAAAACACCAATTATGATACAATATTAGTGACAGGCTCTTTATATTTTTTAAGAACTGTTAAGTTGGCTTTAAGTAATTAGGGGGATATTTAATGAAAAATAAATTACAAGTAATGCAATTAACCACAGCAACCATGTTAACTACTGTCGGTGTGATTTTAGGGAATTTTTCAATTATATTACCAGTGTTTTCAATTCCCGCATTGCGACTTGATATTGTCGCAATTCCAATCATATTATCTGGACTCATTTTAGGAAAATGGTATGGAATGGGTGTTGGTATTATTATCGATATTATTAACTTTTTGTTATATGGACAAGGTGCATATCATGTCGGATTTACAATCAACAATGCTTTAATTGGTTTATTTTCAGGAATGATTCCACTTTTTTTTCAACAAAAAAACTTTCCATTTGTTAAAAAAACATTGATCATTACATCAACATTACTTATTTTAATCACCATCGGTATATTATATTCCTTAGACCGATTATCTCTTGGTGGAGAAACTGTGGCGCTCACTTTAGAAGTTAGAATCGCCATCATATCACTCATCATTGTGATGAGTTTACTCACCATTGGATTTATGTATCTCACGTTAAGAGACTATAAATACGAATTAAAAGATATGTATACTGTTTCAATCATGATTATTTTAATTGAATTTTTCGTTGTTATAATACTAACGCCACTATGGATTCAAGATTTATTTGGACAACCTTATATCATTGGTTTTCTCGCAAGAATCATCCGTGGGTCGCTATTGATTCCATTTAAAATCATTATCGTTTTAGCAATTATTAATGTCATTAAAAAACAACAAGTCACAACATTAAGAGGGTTTATTGAAAATTAGAGTGGTTGGTGCAGGCTTAGCAGGCGTTGAGGCTGCCTATTATTTACTAAAAAAAGGATATGAGGTCGATCTATATGAAATGCGACCTAAAGTCATGACACCTGCCCATCGCACAGGTGATTTTGCGGAACTTGTGTGTTCCAATTCATTACGTTCTGATGATATTTTTAATGGTGTCGGGTTACTTAAGTATGAAATGCGACTCTTTGATTCTATAACAATGAAGGCTGCACAGGTTGCTCAAGTACCGGCTGGTTCATCCCTCGCAGTTGATCGAACACTATTTTCAGAAACAATTAAATCGACATTACGTTCATTTGAAAAACTGTCCATCATTGAAGATGTGTTTAGTCAAATTGATGAAAACATTCCAACCATTATTGCAACAGGTCCATTGACACATGATGATTTAATGACATCGTTAGGATCGATGTTTAATCAAGAATTTTTACATTTTTTTGATGCAGTGTCTCCAATTTTAGATGGTAATACAATTGACATGAATGTTTGTTACTTAAAAAGTCGTTATGACAAAGGTGATGCTGATTATATTAATTGTCCAATGGATCAAGAAACGTATCTTAAGTTTTATGAGGCTTTAATGCAATCTGACAAAGTAGAAGTCAAAGACTTTGAAAATAATGTTTTCGAAGGATGTATGCCTGTTGAAACCATGGCAGAACGCGGTATTGATACATTACGATATGGACCATTAAAACCTGTTGGCTTAGAAAAAGATGGAGAAAGACCCTATGCGGTAATCCAATTAAGACAAGATGACGTCGGAAAAACGATGTATAATATCGTCGGGTTTCAAACCCATTTAACATGGCCTGCTCAAAAAAAACTCATTCAAATGATTCCAGGTTTAGAAAAAGCAAATATCATACGCTATGGTGTGATGCATAAAAACCATTATATCCACTCTACAGAAGTTTTAAACGGTGGCTATCAAGTGAAAAATAAACCTAATTTGTTTATCGCTGGTCAACTCTCAGGCGTTGAAGGTTATGTAGAAAGTGCAGCTTCTGGTCTTAATGCAGCCATTCAACTTGATCAATATTTAACTCAAAACGTAATCAAACCTTTTCCAAAAGATACAATGATTGGTGCGATGGCAAGATACGTTTCAACTCCAAATCGTTCATTCGTTCCTATGAATGCAAATTTTGGGTTAATGGATGCGATCGACATCAAAATGAAAAAAATGGATAGAAAAGCATTTTATGTGAATCGTGCAAAAGAAGCAATGTCTGTATTCATGAAAGAGGCGATGACCCTTGATTGATCAATTCATCGATTATTTAAAAAACATCAAACGATATTCTGAACATACCATCAGTGGATACCAAAGAGATCTACTTGATTTCGAGCGCTTTATTATTGAAGAATCATTGGCACCGAGCATTATAGAAGTGAAACGTTCACGGATCATTAGACACTACATTTCATTTATGCAAAACTTAAATAGAAGTTCAAAAACAATTTCTAGAAGACTTTCATCGTTAAGAATGTATTATGAATATTGTGTTGAGCAAGGGATACTTGACATCAATTTGATGCACGAAATACAAGCACCTAAAATAGAAAAAAGACTCCCAAAACGGATTCATGATGATGAAATGACAACATTGTTTCGTCTTATGGACAAAACGAAACCATTAACATTTAGAAACTATATCATGTTAGACATTTTATATAGTTGTGGTCTAAGAGCAAGTGAACTTGTCTCTCTAAAAATAAAAGATGTTGACATCGCTGAAAGAAGCTTTAAAATTTTAGGGAAGGGTCAAAAAATGAGATATGTGCCATTTACGAATACGATTGCTGAAAACTTATCGCATTATTTAACTTTCGAGCGAGCAGATGTACTTATTCATACTGGACAACCTCAAACACCTTATGTTTTTTTATCAAGATTGGGTAAAAAGATGACGGTGCGTAACTTAGAAAAAATGGTTCAAAATGTCATTTATCAATCTGGTGAAACGTATCAACTTCATCCTCACATGCTAAGACATGCATTTGCTTCAACGCTACTTTCGCATGGTGCAGATTTAAGAAGTGTTCAAGAGTTATTGGGGCATGAACAACTTACATCAACTCAAATTTATACCCATTTAGATAATAAAAACATTCAAAAGATGTATCAAAATTCTCATCCGAGAATGCAGCATAAGAAAAAGGAGTCGTCATGAGAAAATTTGAAAAAGTTTCATATCTCATTCAAGAAAATATCACATTACCTCAAAGACAAACACTTCAGAGTGCAGGCTATGATTTATCAGCCTACGAAGAGGTCACCATTCAACCAGGTGAAATACAATTAATCCCCACTGGTCTGAAAGTTCAACTCGGTGAAAGTGAAGTTTTACTTGTTTATCCCAGATCATCATTAGGTATCAAAAAAGGGTTAATGATGAGTAATGGTGTTGGTGTGATTGATGCTGATTATTACAACAATACGCAAAACGAAGGACATATCATGGTCCCATTATATAATTTCAAACAATCGCCTGTCACGATTTCAAAGTTCGAACGCATCGCTCAAGGTGTCTTTCAAACGTTTCTAAAAACAGAAGATGATCATCCGGTATCGAGTGAACGAAAAGGTGGATTTGGAAGTAGTTCGTAATCATGACGCCATGCGATAAAACAAGTATATTAATGGTTGCATATCCATATAATATGTGATATAGTATTTAAGGCTATAAGAAAACACATATGTTGTGTTTCATCATTCATGTGTCTTTTAAAATGAAAGATGAATGATGTGAAGCAGCATAGAGGAAAAAAACAAAAAAGGAGAATTAAATTATGGCAGTCGTTTCAATGAAACAACTATTAGAATCAGGGGTACATTTTGGACATGCAACACGTCGTTGGAATCCAAAAATGGCACCGTATATTTTCACAGCTAGAAATGGCATTCACATTATCGATTTAAAGAAAACAGCAGAGGAAATTGAACGCACCTATCAAGCGTTATTTCAAATCATCGCTGAAGGCGGAAAAGTTTTATTTGTTGGAACAAAAAAACAAGCGCAAGAAGCAGTCAAAGAAGAAGCAATTCGTACCGGCCAATTTTACGTTGATCAACGTTGGTTAGGTGGGACACTCACAAACTTTAAAACAATTAAAAAAAGAATTAAACGATTAAAAGATTTATATGTCATGGAATCAGATGGTACCTTTGAGAAATTACCTAAAAAAGAAGTTTTAGGATTATTCAAAGAGAGAGAACGTTTAGAGAAGTTCCTTGGCGGAATTAAAGATATGACGAAATTACCTGAAGCCATATTCGTTGTTGATCCAAGCAGTGAAATTAATGCAGTATTAGAAGCGAGAAAATTACATATTCCAGTTTTTGGAATTGTCGATTCAAATTGTGATCCAGATTTAGTCGATCATATCATTCCAGCAAATGACGATGCAATTCGTGCAGTCAAACTACTTGTTTGGGTCATGGGTAATGCATGTGTTGAAGCGATGGGTGGCGTTGTTGAAAAATATGACGATGAAACCCCTCAAGAAGCTTCTAGAAGAGACAGAGATGATAAGCCATCGGAACAATCACCTAGAAAAGACGCAGGGCCTGCAACTGAAAAACCAATAAAAGAAGATAAGCCAGCTGCTGCTCCAGTAAAAGAAGATAAGCCAGCTGCTGCTCCAGTAAAAGAAACTGAAGCTGTCACTGAAAAAGTAGAAAAAGTCGTACCTGCAAATACAGTTGACTATGATGCGATGAAAGTATCAGAATTACGTGAACTTGCAAAAGAAAAAGGATTATCAGGTTATTCTACCCTTAAAAAAGCAGAATTAGTAAAGTTATTAAAACAAGCATAAGGGGTAAATTACCCCTTTTCTTTCATTAAAAATTAAAGGAGAATTATAAAAATGATTACAGCTCAACTCGTAAAAGAACTACGTGACCGTACTGGTGCGGGTATGTTAGATTGCAAAAAAGCATTAGAAGCAACGAACGGAGATGTTTCTGCAGCCGTTGATTATTTAAGAGAAAAAGGAATTGCAAAAGCAGAAAAGAAATCTGATCGAATTGCTGCTGAAGGATTATGTAATGTTGTGATTAAAGACAATGAAGCAGTTATCTATGAACTGAACTCAGAAACTGACTTTGTATCAAAAAATGAGCAATTTCTAAGCTTACTTGATCAAGTCGGAAATGCACTTATGAATAGCTCAGTGGCAAATACTGAAGCGGCATTAGCGTTAGAAGTTGATGGTAAATCTGTTGCAACATTACTAAAAGAAGCAACGGCAACCATTGGAGAAAACATGACGTTAAGACGCGTATCACGTGTCACAAAAACATCCGAACAGCAATTTGGCTCTTATAAACACATGGGTGGACGTATCGTTGCTTTATCAGTACTTGAAAAAGCGGATGAAGAGACTGCAAAAGATATTTCAATGCATGTTGCAGCTCAGAAACCACAATTTTTAGATCGTCATCATGTCGATGCTGAAACATTAGAACATGAACGTCATATCTTAACGCAACAAGCATTAGCAGAAGGAAAACCAGCAAATATTGTAGAAAAAATGATTGAAGGAAGACTTAACAAATTCTTGAAAGATATTACACTCGTTGATCAACCATTTGTCAAAGATCCTGATCAAACAGTTGCACAATACTTAACTTCTAAAAACAATCAAGTTCTATCTTTCGTAAGACTTGAGGTTGGAGAAGGTATCGAGAAGAAACAAGAAGACTTCGCAGCTGAAGTTATGAGTCAAGTACGCAAATAAAATTTGAGGTGAACTATGTATCCACGTGTCATAATCAAATTAAGTGGTGAAGCACTTAAAGGTGATGGAATGTATGGTATCCATCCACTTACTGTTAAAAAAATTGCAACTGAAATCAAAGAAATTCATGCACTAGGCGTGGATGTTGGTATCGTTGTTGGTGGTGGTAATTTATGGCGCGGAAAAACAGGTGAAGAACTTGGTATGGATAGAGCGCAAGCGGATTACATGGGAATGCTAGGGACTGTGATGAACAGTTTAGCACTTCAAGATGCACTTGAAAGTATTGAGGTACCATCACGTGTGATGACGGTGTTACCAATATCAACGGTTGCTGAACCGTATATTAGAAGACGTGCCATGAGACATTTTGAAAAAAAACGTGTCTTAATTTTTGCAGGTGGCACAGGAACACCTTACTTTTCAACCGATACTGCGGCTGCACTTCGTGCTGCAGAACTTGATGCATCGATTATATTAATGGCAAAAAACGGTGTTGATGGCGTTTATAACAAAGATCCAAAAAAACATGATGATGCAACGATGTATGCAACACTCACACAAGAAGATTTACTCGTTAAAAAACTTGGTGTGATGGATCAAACCGCAGCATCGATTTGTCATGAAAATAAGATTGATGTCATTGTCTTTAATTTAAATACAACTGGAAATATGAAAAAAGCAGTCTTAAATGAACCTATTGGTACGAAAGTATCTTGGGAGGGTTAATCTATGAACGAACAAGCAGATGTCATTATATTAGAAACAGAAGAAAAAATGAATAAAGCATGCAATGTTTTACTGCATGAATTTACGCACATCAGAACAGGACGCGCGAATCCTGGACTATTAGATGAAATTACGATTTCATATTATGGTGTGGACACACCGCTTAATCAAATTGGAAGTATTAGTGTCGTTGATGGGAATCAACTCTATATTAAACCTTATGATAAATCGTTACTTAAAGAGATTGAACAAGCAATACATGCATCAACATTAGGACTTAATCCTCTGAATGATGGTATTGGTGTCAGATTGATTTTACCTCAACCAACAGAACAACGTCGTAAAGAACTTGTTAAAGATGTTGAAAAACTTGCGGAACAAGCAAAAGTTGCCATTAGAAATGTAAGACGTGACGGCAATGACCACTTAAAAAAGCTTGGACTTACGGAAGATGACGAAAAAGGCTATATTGATGATGTTCAGGAATTAACGAATCAATTTATTGCCAAAGTGGATCAACTAACGAAAGAAAAATCATCTGAATTACTGAAAATTTAAGGCGTAAGCCTTTTATTTTCAATCTATGAAATACACCATAAGTGGTGTATAATATGTGTGGGAGTTTTCATGAAATTAAGCATCGTACCATCCCATGTCGCCATTATTTTAGATGGCAATGGAAGATGGGCAAGTAAAAGAGGCCTACCACGTTCTCAAGGACATTATCAAGGTGGACAAAATCTTTTTACAATTACAAAAGAAATTAGAAAACTGGGAGTTAAAAAACTCACAGTTTTTGCATTTAGTACCGAAAATTGGAAACGTCCTAAAGAAGAAGTCGATTACTTAATGACAAAACCCATAGAAATCTTTGAAACAAGAAAAGAAGAGCTTGATCATCAAGTCAAGTTTATTGGGAGAAGAGATCGTCTCCCTCAAGGGATGCTTGATTTAATTATTGAAATTGAAAAACGATCTGAACAATTTGATGATGCATTTGTTTTATATGTTGCCATAGATTATGGTGGACTAGAGGAACTGATTCATGTTGCTCAAAATAAACAAGTGAAAGACATCGAAACATTTAAACAAGCACTGATGCAACCTCATGATGTTGATTTGCTCATTCGCACAGGTGGCGAGATCAGAATCTCTAATTTTTTATTAGCTCAGTCAGCGTATGCAGAATTTTACTTTACCAAAACATCTTGGCCTGCATTTTCAAAAAAAGAACTATTCAAAGCACTAAAAGAATTTGAGAAACGTCAGCGTCGCTTTGGAGGTTTATGAAAAATAAACGACTGATCACAGGTCTATTACTCATTTTAATCATTGTTCCAATTATTAGTGTGCCATCTTTGGTGAATGCGTTTGAATTCATCATGGCATTTTTTGTCATTGGTGCATCCATCGAATTTTTAAATATGTTTGAAAAAGAATCCCCTTTATCGAAACGATTTAGATTGGTAACGATCCTATCGTCACTTCTTATCCATATATCAATTGCGGGATTTATGGGTTGGAATCAAAGTTTGATCACATTTGATAATAGAGGATTGTTACATGTGACGATTCCCTTCATGCTTGTTGGCTTATTTATTTATTTTGTACTATCACATAATTTTAGTGTCACCAATGTAGGTAAAGCATTACTTGTGATGATTTATGTTGGGTTTGGTTCTGCATCGATTGTGTTGTTACGTTTAATTGGTGTTCGATTTATTGTGTATATGTTATTAATATCAACACTGACAGATACGTTTGCTTATTTTATCGGCATGAAATTTGGAAAGCATAAAATGACACCGAACATCAGCCCTAAAAAATCTTGGGAAGGTGCCATCGGTGGATCGATTGTTGCAACCATTATTGCGAGTTTGTTTGCCATGTATTATGGTGATATTTTCGTTGTAGGTACGTTTTTAGGTGATTTATTTAATTCTAGTGGTGAGAGAACATTACTTGAACGTTTATTATTAGGATCCAATTTTTCTTTTGAATTACAATTTCTCTTTGTTTTTATATTGACATTTTTTGCAACCATTGTTTCTCAATTTGGAGATTTGATGGCATCAAAATTAAAACGTCATTATCAAATTAAAGATTTTGGAAGTATTTTTCCAGGTCACGGTGGGATTATGGATCGTTTTGATTCTGTGATGCTTGTTTCTATGTTTTTATCTGCAAGTTTCTTTTTCATTTACTTATTTATATAAGGGGTTATGATGTTTATATTCAATGTATTATTATTTATCATCGTATTAGGACTTATTATTTTTATCCACGAACTTGGACATTATTATTTTGCTAGAAAAGCTGGCATTTTAGTCCATGAGTTTTCGCTTGGGATGGGACCACTTGTTTATGGTAAAAGAAAACATGATATTTTATACGCTGTACGCGCGATTCCTATTGGCGGGTATGTATCGATGGCCGGTGAATCGATATCTGATGCACTCATTAAAAAAGGTGATCACATCTCTTTAACCATTGATGAAAAAGGTATCGTCTCTAAAATCATTCTTGATCCAAATCAATTCGAAAGTATCCGTGGTGATGTTGTATCTTTTGATTTATATGGTAAACATGGAAAACCATTATTTATTGAAATTGAAGACAATCACCAAAACACGCGCTATGAAGTTTCAAGAGATGCAGCGTATGTCTTATCAAAAGATAAATACATGCTTGTGACACCAGAAGAAAAAAGTTTTGAGTCTAAGACATTAATCGAAAGGTTTTTAGTCATTTTTGCTGGACCGGCAATGAATTTCATTCTCGCGTTTGTTTTGTATTTGATTGTAGGATTATTTTTAATGCAACCGAATTTAGAATCCAATGCATTAGGTGGTGTTGCAGTAGGGGCACCAGCAGATCTCATTGGACTTGCTGAAGGTGATCGTGTCACCGGTATTAATGAGCATCTCATTGATACATGGCATGATTTAAGTCAATCATTATCTGAACTTGATTCTCATGTTGTCGATATTACCTATATAAGAAATAATGAAGAAAACATCATCAATGATGTTGAACTCGCAGTCATTATTCAAACTGCAGGATTATCCAATGTCACAGAAGATGGTGTTGTATTAACATACCCAAATCCGGGACAAGTATTTGGACGTGCTTTAGAAGCAGGATTAAACACCGATGACGTCATTTATCGATTATCTCAAGGAGATGTTGTGGTCGACGTCAATGATTGGGACGACATCATTTCATTTTTTAAAGTGGTCACATCAGGTGAAATTACCATTGATTACTATCAAAATGGATCCGATCAAAATACCATCACCTATACAATGATCAGTGAGAATGCATTATCTCGTTTAGGATATCAAGGACTCATCTTTCAACTCGGTGTCTCACCAACAGAAACATACCAATTAGGTGCGAGTTTATTACATCCTTTTCAAATGATTGGAAATAACGTGTCTCAAGTATTTGCAACGCTTGGTCTATTATTCAATCCAAATGAAGACATCGGACTTGGTGATTTATCAGGACCCATCGGTATCTTTACATTGGTATCAAGAACGTCGTCTCAAGGATTACTTGCAATCATAAGTTTCACAGCATTTCTAAGTATTAATATTGGACTCTTAAATTTATTACCGATTCCAGCACTTGATGGTGGAAGACTTGTCTTTTTAGGAATCGAAGCTGTGACAAGAAAACCATTATCTAGAAAATTAGAAAATTCTATTAACAATGCGATGTTCTATTTATTACTTGGACTGTTTGTTTTTGTCACGTATAATGACATTTTAAGAATCATTCGAGGGCTTATTTAAGCCAATATAAAAAAAATCAAAAAAAGTAATCAAAAGCGTTGACAATTGTCGACGTTTTTTATAAAATAATATCGCTGTCTAATAATTTCATACGTTTTTAGATCCCTTAAAACACGGAAAAAACAACAAGAAAAATTATGTGCATAAAAATGTTGACAAGGGTCTTTAACCATGATATTATAGAAAAGCACTAATATGAAATATTGGGTCTTTGAAATCTAAATATGATGAGTAAGGTATAACAAAAAGTTTTAAAAAATAGAGCTAATTTAAACAATTTATAAAATAAAATTTATGGAGAGTTTGATCCTGGCTCAGGATGAACGCTGGCGGCGTGCCTAATACATGCAAGTCGAACGAAGGTACTTGTACCTTAGTGGCGAACGGGTGAGTAACACGTAGATAATCTGCCCTCAAGACGAGGATAACTGTTGGAAACGATAGCTAATACTGGATAGGTATATAGGAGGCATCTCTTATATATTAAAGGACCACTGGTATACTTGAGGATGAATCTGCGGCGCATTAGTTAGTTGGTGAGGTAATGGCTCACCAAGACGATGATGCGTAGCCGGACTGAGAGGTTGAACGGCCACATTGGGACTGAGACACGGCCCAAACTCCTACGGGAGGCAGCAGTAGGGAATTTTCGGCAATGGAGGAAACTCTGACCGAGCAACGCCGCGTGAATGAAGACATATTTCGGTATGTAAAGTTCTTTTATTAGGGAAGAATAGCCCATGGAAAAATGGGTCTGACGGTACCTAATGAATAAGCCCCGGCTAACTATGTGCCAGCAGCCGCGGTAATACATAGGGGGCAAGCGTTATCCGGAATTATTGGGCGTAAAGGGTGCGTAGGCGGCCATTTAAGTCTTTGGTATAAGTGCAGTGCTTAACGCTGTGATGCTAAGGAAACTGAGTGGCTTGAGTGAGATAGAGGCAAGTGGAATTCCATGTGTAGCGGTAAAATGCGTAAATATATGGAGGAACACCAGTGGCGAAGGCGGCTTGCTGGGTCTACACTGACGCTGAGGCACGAAAGCGTGGGGAGCAAACAGGATTAGATACCCTGGTAGTCCACGCTGTAAACGATGAGTACTAAGTGTTGGAGAAATTCAGTGCTGTAGTTAACGCAATAAGTACTCCGCCTGAGTAGTACGTACGCAAGTATGAAACTCAAAGGAATTGACGGGACCCCGCACAAGCGGTGGATCATGTTGTTTAATTCGAAGATACGCGAAAAACCTTACCAGGCCTTGACATCCCATGCAATGCTATAGAGATATAGTGGAGGTTACCATGGAGACAGGTGGTGCATGGTTGTCGTCAGCTCGTGTCGTGAGATGTTGGGTTAAGTCCCGCAACGAGCGCAACCCTTATTGCTAGTTGCCATCATTTAGTTGGGGACTCTAGCGAGACTGCCAGTGACAAACTGGAGGAAGGTGGGGATGACGTCAAATCATCATGCCCCTTATGGCCTGGGCTACAAACGTGATACAATGGGTGCTACAAAGGGCAGCGAAGCCGCGAGGTGGAGCGAAACCCAGAAAAGCACTCTCAGTTCGGATTGAAGTCTGCAACTCGACTTCATGAAGTTGGAATCGCTAGTAATCGCAAATCAGAATGTTGCGGTGAATACGTTCTCGGGGTTTGTACACACCGCCCGTCAAACCACGAAAGTCAGCAATACCCAAAGCCGGTGGCCTAACCGTAAGGAGGGAGCCGTTTAAGGTAGGGTTGATGATTGGGGTTAAGTCGTAACAAGGTATCCCTACGGGAACGTGGGGATGGATCACCTCCTTTCTAAGGAGAAAGGCGTAGGATAAACTCCTGCAAAAATTTCCAAACTCATCATATTTAGATTTGAAAGACGCCAGTCTTTCTTTCATACGAAAAAAAACTCTTTTTTTTCAAGTGAAGATTTGGTCTTTGAAAAGTAGATATATTCTGTCGAATAAAAAGAATTAAGGAAACAAGGGCACACAGTGAATGCCTTGGCACCAAGAGCCGATGAAGGACGCAACTAACGGCGAAACGCCGCGGGGAGCTGTAAGTAAGCGACGATCCGCGGGTATCCGAATGGGGAAACCCACCATAGGGAAGCTATGGTATCTTATACTCGTATAAGAAGGGAACGCAGGGAATTGAAATATCTCAGTACCTGTAGGAAAAGAAAGTAATAACGATTTTGCTAGTAGCGACGAGCGAACGCGAAAGAGCCTAATACCGGAAGAGTTACAAAACTATATGTTAGACGAATTAGCTGGGAAGCTAAACCATAGAGGGTGATAGTCCTTTAGTCGAAAACATGTAGACTCGGGTATTGACAAGTACGGCGGGACACGAGGAATCCTGTCGGAATATGTGAGGACCATCTCATAAGGCTAAATACTACTTGGTGACCGATAGTGAACCAGTACCGTGAGGGAAAGGTGAAAAGAACCCCGGGAGGGGAGTGAAAAAGAACCTGAAACTGTGTGCTTACAACTAGTCAGAGCCCGTTAATGGGTGATGGCGTGCCTTTTGTAGAATGAACCGGCGAGTTACGGTATCTAGCAAGGTTAAGTCTTAAGGGACGGAGCCAAAGCGAAAGCGAGTCTGAATAGGGCGTTAAGTTAGATGCTGTAGACCCGAAACTGGGTGAGCTAGCCATGGGCAGGTTGAAGTTAGGGTAAGACCTAATGGAGGACCGAACCAGGACACGTTAAAAAGTGTTTGGATGACCTGTGGCTAGGGGTGAAATTCCAATCGAACCCAGAAATAGCTGGTTCTCTCCGAAATAGCTTTAGGGCTAGCGTTCGAATTTAGTTTCATGAAGGTAGAGCACTGAATGTGTGATGGCCCCACCTCGGGGTACTGAGCCCAATCAAACTCCGAATGTCATGAAATATATCGAGCAGTCAGACTGTGGGTGATAAGGTTCATGGTCAAAAGGGAAACAGCCCAGACCGCCAATTAAGGTCCCAAAATCAATGCTAAGTGGAAAAGGAAGTGAAGATGCTCAAACAGCTAGGAGGTTGGCTTAGAAGCAGCCATCCTTTAAAGAGTGCGTAATAGCTCACTAGTCGAGTGACTTCGCGCCGAAAATGTACCGGGGCTAAGCATTGTACCGAAATTGCGGATTTATAATTAATTATAAGTGGTAGGAGAGCGTTCTTAGGGCGAAGAAGCATGATCGTGAGGACATGTGGAGCGCTAAGAAGTGAGAATGCCGGTGCAAGTAACGAAAAGATAGGTGAGAATCCTATCCGTCGAAAACCCAAG
>CBFHPN010000008.1:0-32254 GCA_965657915.1 Acholeplasmataceae bacterium
GCTGTACATCCTTCAACATAATTGACATAAGCACCTTCGTCAACAATGATTAATGTACGTTCAAATTGTCCCATTTGATCACTATTAATTCTAAAATATGATTGTAACGGTTTCGGAACATGAACACCTTTTGGAACATAAATAAATGATCCACCACTCCATACTGCAGTATTGAGTGCCGCATATTTATTATCATCATAAGGAATCATTTTCCCAAAATACTCTTTAACAAGTTCAGGGTATTCTCTTAGCGCAGTGTCTGTATCCACATAAATCACACCTAAATCTTCAAGTTCTTTAAGCGTACTGTGATAGACAACTTCAGATTCAAATTGTGTTGAAACACCTGCTAAATATTGACGTTCTGCCTCAGGAATCCCTAGTTTTTCGAATGTATCTTTAATTTCTTCTGGTACGTCATCCCATGATGTTTCTGCACGTTCACTTGATTTAATAAAATATGTAAACTCATCAAAATCAATAAATGATAAATCTGGACCCCACGTAGGGTTTGGTACTGAAGCAAACTGTTGATATGCTTTGACTCTAATATCTGTCATCCATGATGGCTCTTGTTTATATTTTGAAATCGCAACCACAACATCTTCACTAATTCCTTTTGGTATTGAGTAAAAGGGTACAGTTTCAGTTTTAAATCCGAATTGATAGTCTCCTACGATTGCATCTATTTTTTTCTTATTGTCATCCATGTGAAGCCTCCTTTAATGATAATAGTCCTTTTTCTGCCGCTTTCCAAGATAGTGTCGCACATTTAATTCTTGCTGGAAATTGACTAACACCTGAAAATGCCACGGCATCTTTAAATAGTATCTCTGAGTTATATGGTAATCCTTTGATAAGTTCATAAAATTGTTTGATAATGTCTAATCCTTCTTGTATATCATGTTTCTCAAGTGCAACTGACATCACACTTGCACTCGCACAACATATAGAGCATCCACTTCCCTCATGAACAACGCGTTCGATGATGTTTTCTTTCGTGAATAATTGAATGGTAATTTCATCACCACAACTAGGATTATTTAAATGAATTAAAAGACCTTTTGAATCAGAGATGAGTCCTTTATTTCTCGGATATTTGTAATGATCCATAATGACTTGCCTATATAAATCTTGCATCGTCACTCCTTTTAAGTTTGAAAAAATTGATACGTGCTATCAATGACTTCTAATAATTTTTTGATGTCCGCTTCGTTATTGTAAATTTGAAAAGAAACACGGATCGTTGCAGACGTTTCAAATCGCTTTTGAAGTAATTTTGCACAGTGATGTCCAGTTCTTACTGCAATATGATGCTCAGATAAAAATGACTGAACGTCATGTGCATGCACATTTTTGATATTAAATGTGATGATCCCAAGATCACTTTTTGGATTGTAGATGTGTATGTAAGGTCTTGATTTGAGTTCATTAAGAAGTATTTTTTGAAGCTGTTTTGAATGGTTAAGTATGTGCTCATGACTTACTTCTTTAATATATCTGAGAGCTGGTGCTAATCCGATGACTTCAGCAATGGGTGGTGTTCCTGCTTCTAATCGTTCCGGTAGATCGAAATAGGATTGATTATATAACTCTACTTCGTCAACCATTCCACCTCCAACTTCAAATGGTGTTAACTGATTCAGTCTCTCATATTTACCATATAAAATACCGACACCTGTTGGCCCAAAACATTTATGACCTGAAAACGCTAAGAAATCACAATCTAATGCTTGTACATCAATCGGGATATGTGGTGCTGCTTGAGCAGCATCAATTATGACGATTGCCCCTACTTCATGCGCCTTTTTAATGATCGGCTTTAAGTTTGTAATATAACCCATGACATTTGAAACATACGTTAAAACAACAAGTTTTGTATTTGCTGAAATTTGTTTGACAACCGCTTCTGAATGGATTCTTAAGTCTTCATCTAATGTCGCATATGTAAGTGTTGCACCAATATTTTTAGCAAGTCTTTGAAATGGAAGAAGTGATGCGCTATGTTCAAGTTCTGATGTGATGATTTCATCACCAGATTTTAATGTTTTTTCAAAATGATAGGCTAACATATTCATGCTTTGAGTTGTGCCTTTTGTAAAGATTACTTCTTCTCTTTTGCTTGCATTGATAAATGAAGCAACAGTATCTCTAGATGCTTCGTATGCTTGTGTCGTCTCAATTCCTAATGCGTACGCACCACGACTGATATTTGCACCAGATTTTTCGTAGTAATTGATCATGGCATCAAGACTTGTATTTAATTTGAGTGAAGAAGCTGCAGAATCTAAATAGATTAACGAAGGATTTTTATCAATCGCTTTAAATCTGCTTTTTAAAGATGATTCCATTAAATCCTTTCGTAAATCGTCGTTTCTAATCTGTCTACTAAATCTTGGTCATTAATTTCATCTAAAATAGGTTTAATATACCCTTTAATAATCAATTTTTCGGCTTCTATTTTTGAAAGTCCACGACTTTGCAAATAATAAAGTTGTTGTTCTTCAATTTTACCGACGGTTGCACCATGTCCTGCTTTAACATCATATTCATCAATTAATAAAATAGGATTCACATCAACCATTGAAAAATCAGAAAGAATGATGCCTTTTAAGGTTTGAAAAGCGTTTGCTTGTTTCATCCCTTTTTCAATTTTCTCAATACCATTGAGCGTCACACGACCATAGCCGTTAGAAATACCAACATTATACATATCACCATATGAATAAGGTGCAAAATGTGTCATGTGAACATCCACAGTTTGTTGTTGTTGATCATTTGAGACAACAATAGCATTCACCATTGCACGCGCATTTTCTCCATTTAAATTGACGTTTAAATCTGCCTCTAAGTTCTGTGATAAAAACCCTGAAATCACGTGCACATTGGCATCTTTTTCTATTTGAATGGTTTGATTAATACGTGTCTTGAATGATTTTTCTTCTGAAATCAATACATATTTAACATGACTATTTTGTTTCACATTTAAAGTCAAAACAATGGTTTCAAGATCTTTTAATGATGCTTTAAATTCGATAATAAATGTCACTTGACTATTTGATTCAACATTGAAAATATATTCACTATTTTCTGATAATGTCATATGAATCGGAACTTCTATCACTGAATTTTTAGGAACTACAAATGTGTTTTGATTGAGCCAATTTTGATAGGTATCTAAAAGCTGAATCATTGATTTGCCTCTTTATCTTCAAAATCAATACCTAACTCTTCACGTACCCAATCATAACCAGATTGATCGATTTTTTCTATAAGTTCTTGTCCACCTGTTAATACAATTTTTCCATCGATCATGATGTGAACATGTGTTGGTTTGATGTAATCTAAGATTCTTTGATAATGTGTAATTAAAATGACACCAAATTTGTCTTCGGCAATCATGTCAGAGACACTATGTCCGACAATTCTTAACGCATCAACATCTAATCCTGAATCGATTTCATCTAAAATCGCAAATTTAGGTTTGAGCATTTTTAGTTGGAGAATTTCATTTCGTTTTCTTTCACCGCCAGAAAAACCTTCATTTAAATAGCGATGTGCTAAATCTTCTCGCATTTTTAAGTCTTTTATCGCACCTTCATAAGACATTGCAAAATCAATGAGATTCACATCTTTACCTGATGTCGCACGCATTGCTTGTCTCATAAAATCACTGTTTGTAACGCCTGGAACTTCAGCTGGATATTGCATCGCAAGAAATAAACCTGCACGTGCGCGCTCATCGACTTCCATGTCTAAAACATCGTCTTGATCTAAGGTAACTTCACCTTCAGTAACTTCATATTTAGGGTTACCCATAAGTGCACTTGCAAGTGTTGATTTCCCTGTTCCATTGGGTCCCATAATTGCGTGAATTTCACCCGATTGAACAGTTAAATTGACACCTTTTAATATTTGTTTATCTTCCACTGAAACGTGGATATTTTTGATTTCTAATGTTGCCATGTTAGCCTCCTTATTATTCTATTTTATTATAGTATAAAATGCGATTTTTTTATACTTTTATGCTAATCTCACGCTCTGTCATGACATGTATGTTTAAGTGTGGTATTATATTAATGTCTTAAGGAACATTAGAGGTCATTTATGGTGAATCAATCCAAAACTAAATTAGTTGTATTAGAGTATTCCATCATTATTTATTTCATCTTGTTTGCGTTCAATCTCATTTATATGAACATCATGATTACGCGACCAAATGAAATTTTTTTGTCTGATGTGATGCTATGGATTCATATTATTTTCATGATTGGTGCCTTTATCTATATAAAATCTTTTCAAAGAAATTTGAAAACTGTTTTTATTGTTCCCATCTATAAACGCTTTCTTTTAGTGTTATTAATGCTTCATGTGGTTTATTTCATCAGTGTATACTTACAATCTTATATTTTGATTGATGATACACTCATCATTATTAGAGATAAGATACTAAGAGGAAATCCTGCATTAGTTTTAAACTTTTCAAACCTTAATTATTCAACATTATCTTATGTTGTTGGTTTGCTTCAAAGTGTGAATTCACCACTCATCATTTTATTTATGTCGTTATGGACAATGAGATTATATTACCAAGCTTCTCAAATTGAAACACATGACGAACCCTTAAACAAATATGATAGTTTTCTTTATTCAATGTGGATCCCATTACTGTGGTTTTTAATGATGATTGCAAGCTTCTTATCGATTAACTTATTATCGATTACATATACGTGGATAGTCTCCATTGAAATGATTCTTAGTATCTTATTTTTTATGCTAAGTTTTGTAGGGTTTACAACGAGTTATCATTGGTACAAACTGAGTAACAAACCAACAAAACCATCGTTAATGACACATACACATCACTTCTTATTTCATTTATTAAAACCAATACTTATCCTTATACTCGCACTTCTTATGTATCATACGCTCACTTCTTTTATAACGTATCGAATTTATCCTGTCTCGATTTCATTTATTGTTCTTGTCATTTTATTTGCAATGCATTTACGATTAAAAAAATTAGATTAAATTTTAATATCTAATATAAAAAAACACCTTCTATTCATAGAGGTGTTTTTATTTTAGAGAACTTAAAATCGTATCGATGTGTAGTTGATAATATGAAGACGGACGGTATGTTTTTGAAGCAAGCATGAGTGCAATATGCGGAGATTCAACAATGCCAATATTGATTGTTGAGACAATGTGTTTGTCTGTTTTGATGAAAATGATTTCATTAACGCGTTGTCGTTCTTGATCGTTGAATGTCTTAATCGGTTTATATTGTGAAATAAGGAGTCGGTCGATTCGCTTTTTATCTTCGGTTTGTGATTTAAATTGGATCTCATTGATGATATCATCCACTTTTTGTTGATAAAATGTTGCTTTATCATCAAATGCAATCATCGCAACATATAATATATGATGTTGGAAAATTTTTCTAATGTACGCGTCTTTGACGATTTTTGTTAGTAAAACATAATCATTTCCAGTATACGTTAAGTCATATCCATCCTTCAATAGTTTTCTTTGTATAGAAATCATATCAATTTGATCATTAAGTTCAATTGGATCCATCACATCTTCTTTTATGTTTTCAATATAAGATTCATGTATGATTAAATATAAACTTTTTTTAAATCGATAGCTCATCGCTAACAAAAGAAATAATAACGAGAATATAAGTACATATGACCATTCTGATTGAACAAATATATAAGATAAAATAGCTACACTAATGGTAGCTATAATAAATACAATATATGATATGTATGTTTTTAAAAATTTTTTGTGATACTTCTTTTTAACGTCCATTCATGACAACCCCAGATAATATTGCTGCAATGGCAATCACACTAAAACTTGCGATGAGTACTTCTCCAAAAAATGTATGATTGGATTCACCACCTGTTTTTGTTTCTTCGAAATCTTTAAATGAGGGATATAATTTTCTATAACTTGGTGTGATTAAAACTCTAAAGGCATATCTAAAGCCATAAAATAATCGAAATGCTTGTGTAATCGCAACGATTGATGGCATTCCGATAATAACACCAATGACAAAAAAATGATCTGAAACATTCGCCATATTGAGTGGTACATCTCTTACTAACATCAATAAAAAAGCCAATGCTATTTCAATGATGAAAATAACAACCATTCTTAAAAATTTCATTGTTTTAATAATTTCATGTATTGATTATATTCTTCTGTATTACATAAAACAAAGTGATCAGGCTCAATTTCTCTTAGTGTTGGTAATTCTTTAGAATAGTCATGTGCTGTTTGTGGGATGTATCTTTTAGATGCTTGTCGTCTTTGTTCATACAAAGGATCAGGTAAAGGAATCGAATCTAATAATGATAATGTGTATGGATGCATTGGATGATTAAAGATTTTTTCTTTATCTCCAATTTCAACAATTTTCCCAAAATACATGACAGCAAGTCGATCAGAGAAATATTTAACCACTGATAAATCATGTGCAATAAATAAAATCGTAATCCCTTTATTTTCTCTTAATTCATTTAAAAGGTTAATGATGTGTGCACGAATAGAGACATCAAGTGCAGAAATCGGTTCATCAGCAATAATAAATGACGGTTCAACAACTAAAGATCTTGCAATACCAATACGCTGACGTTGTCCACCACTAAATTCATGTGGATAACGACTCGCATGTTCTGCAACAAGTCCTACAGTTTCTAGAGCTTCTTTGACACGTTGATCAATAATTTCTTCATTTTTATAACCATTGATTCTTAAACCTTCTGCAATGATTTCTTTTACTGTCATACGTGGATTTAAAGATGCAATTGGATCTTGAAAAATCATTTGCATCTTTCTCATTAATAATTTATTCTTGTGTACCAATTGATATTTAAGATTACTTATATCTTGTTTTTGTCTTAATTTACTCAATGATAGTTCTTTTTTTGTTTCTTTAAGTTGGGTGCTAAGGGTTTTAAACGACTCTTTTTGATCATCGTCTTTAGCATCTAGTTGCTCTAGTTGAGTAGTTAAAGAAATGATACGTTCCTGAGCGTCTTTGATTCTGTTTTCGTACTTCGCGATGATGTCTTGATATTGATCAAAACTTTTAATATCTTTAATCGCTTTTTTACCATTTTCATCAATGATGTTTTCGAAATTATAATCTTGCTTTGCTTTTTTTAAGGTTTGTTTAGCTTCTAAGATTTTTGCTTGATACGAAGAGGTGTCGATATTACCTAATTCTAGTTCTTGTTTTAGGTTTTTTGTCGTTTCTTTGTAAGCTCTTTTTGCTTCTTTAACGTCACTCAGAATTCTTGTATCATGAAAGAAAACTTCACCACCACTTGATTTATATAATTTAATGATGGTCCTACCAGTTGTTGTTTTACCACAACCAGATTCACCAACAAGCGAGAAAACTTCTCCTTTTTTTATTTCAAATGATACGTCATCTACCGCTTTTACGACAATTTTATTTTTACCAAATCCAGATTTAAAATATTGTTTTAGACCTTGGACTTTTAAAATCGTTTCTCTATGATCTGACATTATGCCTGCACTCCTTTACTTTGTTGAAATGCTTTTTCTTGAGCTTTATACTTTTCGATACGTTGTTTTACAATTAACGGCATTTCTACTTTGGGTGCATCTTCATGCAATAACCATGTTGCAGCATAATGATTCTCAGAAACGGCAAAAAATGGCGGCTCTTCTTCAAAATCTATTTTTAAAGCAAATTGATTTCGATCAGCAAATGCATCCCCTTTTGGTGGATATAGCATATCTGGAGGTGTTCCAGGTATTGATAATAGTTTTTCTTTTGTATCTAAGTCAGGAACACTTGAAAGTAATGCCCATGTGTATGGATGTTGAGGATTATAGAAAATATCTTCTGATGTTCCATATTCAACAACTTTCCCTGCATACATGACAGCAACACGATCAGCAACATTCGCAACAACACCTAAATCATGCGTAATAAAAATAACGGATAAATCACGTTGTTTCTTTAAATTTTTAATAAGATTAAGAATTTGTCCTTGAATCGTAACATCTAGTGCAGTTGTCGGTTCGTCACAAATCAGTACTTCAGGATTTGCCATAAGTGCAATCGCGATAACAACACGTTGTCTCATACCACCTGAAAATTGAAATGGATATTGATTAAATCTTTTTTCAGGTTCTGGAATCCCAACTTCATTCATGATTTCAATTGCACGCTCATATGCTTCTTTTTTGGTAACATGAATTTTTCTTTTGAAGTTTTCTCGGTTATTTAAAATCTCTAATTTTAGATTTTTCACAACCTCTTCTTGTTTATTAAAATCGTCAGTATCTTTAGTTAATGTTTTTAACACTTTATTTGCTTGTTCATACTGATCTTTGATTGCTTTTAATGCTTCTTTTTCTTCAAGTTTGATTTGACGAATATCTTCTTGCACAACTTTTTTAGCAGCTTCCTTTTTCTCAAGATATTTTTTCTTGAAGGTTGGAATTTCTGCTTTAATATTATTTAATTTTGATTTAAGAAGTTGTTTCAATTCTAAAACTTGAGCTTTTTTCTCTGCTTTTGTTAAATTTTCATCTAATTCAATTTCAAAAATCTTTGTCTTTGTGTTTTTACGTGCTAAATCTAACTCTTTCTTTTTGTTTAAATATTCATAAAATTCTGTATGGTACATATCGACCATCTTATTTTTGATGCGATCACCATTCACTAGCATGGCTTCAGTGATTTGTTTTCCAATTTTCATGGTTGGATTTAAAGATGAAAGTGGATCTTGAAAAATCATCCCAATTTTATTTCCACGAATCGCGTGAAAATTTGCTTCTGATAGTTTTGCTAAATCTTGATCACGATACACAATCGATCCGTCATCAATAATACCATTTCCAGCAAGAATTCCCATGATTGCTCTATTGGTAACTGATTTTCCTGAGCCGGACTCACCTACAATCGCCAACGTTTCTCCTTTGTATAAGTCAAAAGAAATATCACGTACGGCACGTACCAAACCATTCGGTGTACGAAATGAAATTTTTAAATTATTAACTTCTAATACTTTTTCTTTTTTCATTATTCGCTACCTCTTAATTGTGGGTTGAGTGCATCACGCAATGCATTACCAAACATGTTAAATGTAATCATGAGAATCGCAACAATCAGCGCAGGGAAAATAACTAGCCATAAGTTACCAGCAAATATTTGTTGTTGCCCATCATTTAAAATAACACCAATGGATGTTCCTGTTAATTCAATAGGTCCTAATGTTAATGTTTGACCATTACCAATACCAAATCCTAAGAAGGATAAATTCACTTCTAAGAAAATGACTGAAGGAATTGCTAATACGACGCGAGTAACAATGGTTCCTAATGCATTTGGCAAGATGTGTTTAAAGATGATTCGGCCATCAGATGATCCTAACGTTCTTGCGGCCAATACATACTCTGAGCCTTTATATCGATAAAATTGGAATCGTGTGACTTTCGCAGCACCAATCCATCCGTCATATACAACAAATATAAATAAGGCTAAAAAGCCTGGTCCTATAAGAACTGTAATAATCCCAATCATTGTAATGGATGGGAAACTACCCCAAATATCTGTGAATCTTTCCATCAACATGTCAACTTGACCACCATAATATGCGGAAGTTGCACCCCAAATAATACCAATAATGATATTAAATAAGGTTGCTAAAAAGCCTAATAATAGAGATGTTCTAAGTCCTAACCAAATAAGGACGAATAAATCTTTACCGAAGACATCAGTTCCAAATATAAAATAAGGTGTTTCTTCAAAGCCTAATGAATATCGACCGTTAAGTGCAACTTTATAGTTGACGTATTCTCTACCAGCAATGATGATTCTATCAACATCCGTCACAGCAGAAATCGGGTATCCTTCAGCAAATGTCCATGCATCAGGATTATTTGGATCAACCGTAATGGTTTCTGCCATTCCAGGGTTATCTGCTAAAATTTGATTGTATTCAGATGTACCGATTGTTCTTGGCTTGTCTGAAAACAATGCTTCATATTCATCATATCGAAACGATGCGATGACCATTTCCGCACCATTTCTTAAATATCTACCATTTTCATTAACCGTATCTAAAATAAAGAATGTAAATATCGATAAATTATACCCAGTAAATACTTTCGTAGGTTCGCCTGTATTCCCACTCACTAATGTTACTTCATCAAAAACAATTTTATCTCTTCCTGATGAACTTGGAGCATCCAATACATATCTTAATACTAAAAATCCGTTTTCTAGTCCATCAACTTGTGGTAAAGATGTTTCACCACTTTGATTGACTGTACCTAATAATAATAATTTTTCATCGTCCCAACCTGTTAATGAACTTGTTAAATTCACAGGTGATAAATAAACCTCTAAAACGCCAACAGTTGGCATACTTTCTAAATTAATGTTTACATAGTCCCCTGCAAACAATGTTACAATTTCAGATGAAATAACTGCAGCAGATGTTCTTGATGTATTCACGTATAATTCTACTGTACCACCCACAAATAGTGGACTTTTATCTGTACCGACAACAATTTGATTCTCAAGCGTAGAAAAATCTATATACTGCTCTTCAAAACCTAGCGTTGGATATCCAAGCCCTGTTTCAGGATCAATCGTTGTTGGATCAACCGGTTGGTTTTCATATAATTTAGAACCATCTAGTATGCCAAGATTTTCTAGTAAAGGAACTCTTGGAGGTAATGTTGATAATTCTGAATTTGTTGTTTCATAAAATCTAGACGGTGTTAAAATAGGAACAAATATTGACAATAATATCATGATCAATAAAATGATAGACGCAATCACATTATATTTATTTTTCGTAAACCTTAGCATTGCATCTTGAAAATATGTAAGTTGTTTTGTCTGTAAAGGTTTATCTTTCAGACGATCATTTTCCTGAACAAGCGAAAATAAAGATTTATCATATTGTTTCGACATTATTTTCTCGCTCCCATTCTAATTCTTGGATCAATGATTCCATACGATAAGTCAACGACTAAAACTGCAACTAATCCAATAACACCATAAAATGCACTTGATACCATTAATACGTTGTAATCATAGTTACCTGCAGCGAGTGCTTGCAAAGTGACACGACCTACACCAGGAATAGAGTAAACTTGCTCTAAAATAAATGAGCCACTTAGTAACCCTGCAAAAGATCCAATAATAATTGGAATCATCGGAACCATTGAATTTCTTATCGCATGTCTAACAACAGCTTGTTGATAAGTGAGCCCTTTTGTTTTTGCTAATTGTAAAAACTCTGATGTTAATACTTCAGATAGTTCCGCTCTAAGAAGTCTTGTTAATCCTGCAATTGCTGGAAGACCTGCTGCGATGACGGGAATAATATAACCTGATGCAACTTTGGCAGCAGATTCAAGTTCAATAATCGGGAATAACGGTGGCAACCACTCGAGTTGATATCCAAGTACAATTTGAAGCAATAGAACAAACACTAACGCAGGTAATGAAATAAATAGGATAATAACTACTTGCATTAAGTTATCGACCCACGTGTCTTTATTAAGTGCTGCAAGAATCCCAAATAGAAACCCAAATGGTATATAAAATAATAGCGTCAATAAATTAAGTCGGATTGTGAGTGGGAATCGATCGGATATGAGTGAGAATGCTGCTGCATTCACCCTTACTTTACTTGATGTTCCCCAATTCCATTCTGTCACAACATTTTCTAACCAGGTTAAATATTGTTCAAAAATTGGAACACGTCTAAATACTTTGAAAACAGTTGAATCATTTACTGGATTAACAATAAAAACAGTGGCATTCACACCATCTTCTAGTCGTATTTCTTCAACCCTCAACATATCTGCTGGATTACTTCTTGAATATATTTCAAGGGTATAATAACCATCATTATATTGACGTGTCAACCAAGTGTCTCTTTCATCATTTTTTGTTGGCGGAAATTCTGGGGCTAATTTAAGCAGAACAAATGTAATTGTAAGTGTTGTAAATAAAATCACAACAATCCAAACAAGCCTCTGTGCAATATAATTTATCATTAAATAATCACCTTAATTGTTTTCTATTATTATATCATAAAGCATGTCTCAATACTATTAATAATATACTTATAAAGACAAAAAAACGTATAAATTGTGAAATTATGATCATAAAAAAAAGACCTATATTTAATATAGGTCTTTTAATTAAATTTTATTTATTTACTATAACCAAGCAACGACTACAAAGTAACCATTGATATTTAGTAAGATAAACGCGTCAGAACCATTGTAAGTAGTAGCTCCTGAATTTAATTGCCATGTGACTGCATATACAACTGCATTCGCATCAGTAACTTCTTCTTCAGCTAATAATTGTGCAACAGTGTCAATGACAACATCAACTGTTTCAGTATCATACAATTCTTGAATGTATTCATTCGCATCAATTGTTGTATCATCTAATAATGTTGCAGTTGCTGTTACAGCAGTATACCCTTGTGCTTGTAAGTAAGCAACGACTGCTGCAGATGCATCTGTAATGAGTGATTGTTGAGAGTATAGCGTGTATTCACCGAAAGTCTCTTCGATGATGAATAGGTAGTTTCTACCTGATTCAGCAACAACCGTATACGCAACAACTGAGTCTGCTCCAATTTCTTCTGCTAATTCTGCTAATGTAGCTTCTTCAAATATTTCTGCAAGCGCTGAACCATCAGCTGATGATTCATAGACTTGTCCAGCCATATCTAAGTTTGCTCTTACAAGTGCTAATGGATCAGTCCATGATTCTTGTTCTACACCATCACGTACATAAGTTTTACCAACTAATGCCATAATAAGTGCGTTATAACCCCAAGTTTCATAAACAGTTTCACCATCTAAGTTCACATATGATACTGGAATGTTTGCAGAAGTTGTGTCTTTACCCCAGTTAAGTGTAAATCCTGAACGGTTGTCATCTGAGAATACATCTAAGAATCCTGGTGCATCAAGTAATGAACCTGAGATACCACCAATACCTAAGTCAGTATTTGCAACTAACATATAATCATAGTAGTTTCCTGGGAACGCGACGTCTTGAACAATAATATCTACATTCACAAAGTTTACATCGTCAACAAGTAGTTCTTCATATTGTTTTTCGATTTCAGCAACCATTGCTTGTGCCGCAGTGTTACCACTTGAAGCATATGTTAATGTTAATTCAATTGTCGTGTAGTTATCTGCAGTACCTGCAGTATAGAAACCATCAGCGATTGCTTCTGCGACTGCTTCTTTATATAAGTCTAAAGCAGCGTCTGGGAAGTAACCATTAGAGTCTCCACCAAAGTTTGTAACAACAGCAGCACCTGCTTCACCTGTACGAACACTTAGTCCTGATGATCCATCAAGGAAGTAAGTGGATGCGAAGAGTGTATGTGCTGGTAAGTATGTTTTAACAACTTCTACAGCAGCAGTATAACGGTCAAAACCATAGTATAATGCTTGTCTAAATGCTTTGTAAGCTAAGATTGGTTCTGGTACGAAGTCTGGATTTAATCCACTACCTGGATATTGTGCAATGTATGCATCACGATTTGCTTCTGTACCAAACATGTTCATTTGTAATCTCCAAGTTGTTGCAGCTGGAGAAGTTTTGACACGTGGATCATTTAAGAATTCAGAAACTCGTGCTGAAGGCACTGAAGCACTTTCTAGACGTCCAGCTAAGAATTCTTCAAATAATTGTTCAGATCCAGAAATAAATCTGTATTGTTGACCTGTATAGTAGTATTTGTCAGCATCGACATAATCAGGATTTTTCTTCGCAGTAATTAATTGGTCTGGAGTATATGCATTTAAGAAGTATACGCCATTTGCAGCTACAGATAAATGATCCTGTCCGTAAGCGACTTCACGAGCTGCAAAATCTGCACCAAGTGATTCAAATAATTCTTGGTTTAATGCTGCTAAAGATGCACCAGTAAATCCATAAACGATATCAAATTCTGATTGTTCAGAAACGTATTCTAACTGAATGGTATTACCGTTAACAATTGAAATACCTACTTCTTCCCAAGTTCCTGTACCTGCGACAAATTCAGCAGCACCTTTAATACCTTTAGTAATAAAGTCACCACCACCTGAAATCGCACGGAACCATTGGTTTTCAAGTGCTAATTTCCAAGTCCATAACCAGTCAGATGCATCTAATTTTTCATAACCAGCAGCAAATCCTGAAGTATCGATGTCTGGATGGAATGTCCAAGTTAAATCGTCTCTTAATGGAATTTGCCATACAGTTGAATAATCTTTACCATTGATTGTGTCTGGATTGACAGCAACTGGTAATGATGCTGCGAATGAAGGTAAAATTTCATAACCTGTTTTTGATGCATCAAAGAAGAATTCATAGAATCCACCTGTGAATAGATCAATAAAGTCAGATGAAACTGAGTCATCCGCTAACCATGGGTTAAATGTTGTTGGGTTTGTTGAGAATGAAGAACGGTATGTATATTCTCCAGCATTACCCATTTGTCCTGGTAACATTTCAACTGTTGAGTCGTCAGCAGTAAGTTGTGAGAATGCAGTACCAAATCCTAATACCCCGTTAAATTGTTCTGAGAACAATTGAACACGATTTGAGAACATTACACGTGAAGCACCTGTATATAGTGGTACCCCAGCAATCACGTTTTCAAGTAAGTATGATTCTGCAGCAGCGAATAATTTATCTTTTTGTTCACCATCTAAGAAAGACAAGTTAACGCCTTCTTGATATTGAGCAAGTGGATAATCTTCTGGTGCTGGTGGGTTCACAGTTACTGAACGAGTTGCAGTTGCAACATTTCCTGCACTATCTTCAACTGAGTATGAAACAGCGTATGTTCCAGCAGTTAAATTATCTACTGCATTTGCAGTGACTTCGATTGCACTAGTTAAGTCGCCATCTTCAACGTCAGTTGCAGTGACTCCAGCTAATGGATCAAATTCATCAAATACAGCAATTGATGCATTGCCTACTCCAGCAAATACCGGAGGAAGGTCTTCTTCACCACATGCTGCTAAGAGCACGGTAGCAAATAAAATCATGAATAATCCTAATAATTTTTTAGAAATTTTCATCTAATAATCTCCTTTTTTTAATTATTTGTTAATCATTATACCAAAAAATGTATTTTTTCAATCTTTTTACTTATTTAAAATGCTTTGAAAACGTTTTCTAAGTATTTATAAGCCTTGTGGCCTTATCTTTTTACTTTAATTAAATGCAGTAATGAGTATTTCTTCATCATAAATATCTGTAATATCAATCACGATATCTGGTGTAATTCCAAATTCATTATTTTCATAGACATAAGGATCTTCGTCTGTTCCTGAACCTGTTCTAATTGCACCAACACTATTTGAACTTGTTGTAAATGAAGTACCACTTGGTAATAATATTGGAGTAATTGAAGATGCACCTCCACCAGATGTGAGTCCAATGATTGGTCCAAGGTCATTCATTTTAAAGATGGTTGCAAGTGAATTGGCTGCACTAAATGTCAACGGAGACGTTAAGAGTGCCCAGTTAAGATCTTTATAAACAGGAACACCATCAATATATACGAAACTACTTGATGCACCACCTGTGTCACCACTTATTCTAGCAGTCATGAATGGTTCATCTGTAATGAATCCGATAACGCGATATAAGGCACCAACATTACCACCAGTATTCCATGTTAAGTCTAACATTGCATTGACTAAATTTGGTGCTTCTGCTGTTACACGATCCATCACCATTTCAAGATATACAGCACTGTCACCTTCAATCATTGCTTCTATATCAACTTCAAAAGGCCATTCTGCTGTAAAAGATGTTGGTAATTGATTTGCAATGCCTACATAAAATAAACTATTTTCATCATCATATGAAAGTTGAACCATGTAAGAAACATCACCAACTGTAATGCTGTAATACCCATCTTTTTTAGATTGGTTGACTGTTTCTTCAATAACTTTCGTAAATCCTGCTGATTCTAATGCGGAACCGTAAGTTGCGACATATGCCTCATCAAGTCCTTTAATTAACATACCAACTTGTCTGTCATCATTGTCAGATTGATTGTAATAAAATATTTTTGAGGATCCTACAACATTTGGTAACAATGAAACGTTTTCTGTTTTTAACATGTCAGAAACGATACTATGATCAAAGGTTGCTGATTCTTCCATATCTGATGTTCTAAATCCATTTAGTGTAATGACAACACTGGTTTTAGCGTCATCTAAGAACCAGAAATCTGGTCTTAATCCGGAATATGCATTCCAACCTTCTGATGCTTCTCCCCATTTTGCACCTATGGCATCATCCACATCAATATAACCATCATAGTACCAATTTTGGAAACGTGATCCATAAACACTTAAAGTATTCACCGGAGGTCCAGCATCATTCACTTCATTAAAATAGCCTGGATAACCGTATGAAGTGTGAGGCTCATCAATATCTTTTAATAGTAATTCTCTTAGAGCGAGTTCAAAGGTTGCAGGATCTGCAGATAATAATCTAGCCCCTAAAGGATACATGAGCTCATAGAACGTTTCGATTTCTAGAAGTTCAGTTAATCCGTAAAAATAATCTAAATTAAATGCAAGAACGTTAAAATTATGAACAGCGAGGTCATGCGGGAAATCTTCACCATTCATGTTCGATGTTTTCATGTTAGTATATTCTTCACTATCATCTGCTGGTGTCCCATAAATACCATATAGTTTTTGGTTATTATAATAAACATTGTAATAACTTGATCCTGCAAACAATTGGTTGACCGTATAATAAGGTAAAACAATTTCACCTTCATGAACAACAACATCTAAATTATATTTCGCAAGCTCATATACAACATCGCCACCTTCATAGTAATGTGCATTTGGATTGTCGTAATCATATTCGATGTGACGGCCAAAGTTTGTTTCAGTTGAGTAAATGTAAGCCCAGTAAAAACCTGGATCATTGGTTGAAATGGTGTCAGCATCCGCATCAATTGTTAATTCTAAATCATATGTGACATCTTCATTTTCATCGTAGTACTGATAAAACATAGTAAGGATATTACCTTCAGTTGTGACAGTGATCTCTACTTCAGGATCAACAAATCCTTCTAATAAATCAAAGAAATCTGTAACTTTAACATAAGGTACATAACCATCTTCTTCAAAATATAATGTCAATTCACCATCCGCAACATTAAATTCGGTTGTTGTATTTTCAAAAGGAACATTACGAGATGTTGCGATGACAACTGGTTCAGCAGGTTGTAAATCAATTTCAAAAGTCGCGCTCACACTCGCATTTTTGTATACAAATGTCCCAACGTATGTCGCAGTTGCAGCTTCCATTCCATAAGGAAGCGGTAGTAACACACCTTCATTTGATAAATACGGTGATGTTGATCTAAACGTTACAATCGAACGATGCACTTCACCACGCTTAATAAATTCATAACTACCTGGATTCGCAGCTAAAAAAGCTTGATATGCTTCCAAGTCTTCTTGTGCTCGACCCTCATCGGTAAGTTCTGCTTTAGCTGAGACAGTTACAGTTACTGAAACTTCACTCATTTCACCTTCTGAATCTGTGACACGATACGTGACGGTATATTCTCCTACTGTGTCGAGATCTAATGCATCATCATCTAAAATCAATGACGTTGTCAAATCTCCATCTTCTACATCCGTTGCAGTTACGTTTTCAAGTAAATCTAAACTATCCCCAACTTCGACGTTATGGTTCATTGTGCCTGATATCACTGGCGCATTATTTTCAACAGTTTCACCACACGCACTTAAAACGAATAATAACGTTATCAAAAATACGGGTTTTAACCAAAGTTTCAATTTCATGTCTTACCTCTCTAGTAAAAAATATTTATCTCTTATTTTATAACAAATGCTAAAAAAGTCAAAGAAAATAAAAAAGTATCCTGGTATTAGGATACTTTTTTACATTTTTTCATTTTTGAAACTGTTTTTATTTACTAATGATGACATCTTATAAAACATTTAAGATATCTTCTGCGTTATTTTCAGGAGAAGCTTTTTGAAATACATGCGTGATAATACCATGAGCATCTAAAATAAAAGTGGCACGCTGAATTCCCATATATTTTTTTCCATACATACTTTTTTCAATCCAAACACCAAAATATTCGCAAATTTCATTTTCATTGTCAGACAATAACACAAAAGGTAACTGATATTTTTGTTTAAATGCTTGATGAGATTTTGGGGTATCTTTTGAAATTCCTATGACTTGAATGTTTTTAGATGTAAAATCTTCATATTGATCTCGAAATGTACATGCTTGAGTCGTACAGCCAGGTGTATCATCTTTTGGATAAAAATATAAGACAACTGGTTTACCATAAAATTCTGACAGTTTTCTTATATTACCCTCACTATCCGGTAATGAAAAATCTTTAACAATTGTTCCCACTTCTAGCATTGTTCCACCTCTTCATAAAAATCTTATTCATACACTATATGTTTATTATATGATATTTCTTAAGATTTTTAAAATTAAAATCGTATTTGATATCTAATAAAAAAAGAGGCAATCGCCTCTTATTTGACTTTAAATGGTGCGGGTGACAGGAGTTGAACCTGCACGCCGTAAGGCGCTAGATCCTAAGTCTAGTGCGTCTGCCAATTTCGCCACACCCGCGCAAAAGTCATTATATACGTTTTGAACTTTCTTGTCAACGTTTTTTCTTAAGTTGTTTTCTTGCGCCTAAAAAAACGATTCCACCAAGCAATCCAGCTAATCCAATAAGACTATATTGTACTGCTTTTTCTTCAATTGGATGATTCACTTTCACTTGCATCAGTCCATCATAGGTTTGATTGTTGATGGTCACATCATAATATATTTCATAATTTCCTGGTGTTGATTTTGACATTGCATATGTGTTTAAAACAATTTCTAATCCTTCATACGGCATATTGAGTTGGTTTAAATATGCATCTAATATTTCGTATATTTCTTCTAAAGACAATGTTTGGAAAATAGATGTTTCGATAACATAAGGTCGTAATTCAACCTCTTGGACTGAATCGTCAATAACATTAATAAATGTATTATAGGTTGCTTCATTCTTACTATCATCAACTGCTTTGATCTTCACTTGATATCGACCTGGTGTTCGCGTTTGATTATATTCATTAAGACTGATACTTACTAAAAAATCATTATTATCAGAAATTTTAAATTGCGTGAGAATGTCTTCATCTGTCAGTGGGTCTTGACTTTGATAAACTAAGATCTCAGCTGGACCATAAATGGTCGGTGGTGTTCTATCAAATACTTGAAAATGAATTAAATAGTAAAATGGTGCATGTTTGTGTTTGTAAAGTTTATACTTAGGAAACGATTCTGTTTCTTCTAATAAAAATACATCACTATTTATAAATGGTGTATTGCTAAGTCCAATTGCATCTAATGATTGAATTGGAATTGTATATGTTGATAATGCTGGCTTTTGAACGTGTTCAAAACGAACAAAGTCATCATAAATTCCTTGATACATCATAATGTCAAAATTACCATAAAAAGATGCAGGAATTTGATGAATAAAGATATAATCTTCTCTAGCAATAAAACTAACAAACGCTCTCTTATTGATTTCATCAAATTGAAAAGCATAGAAATCATAGTACTGACTTTCAATTTCAATTTCATAATCAGTAATATCATCTAAATGTTGTCCTAACGTCATTTCATCAATAACAATGGTATATGTTTGATCTTTTTCAACCTCAATTGATTCAATCGTATGCGCCATTTGACTTTGAGGATGGATATATAAATTCGATAAGTCTAACATATTGTAAGGTGGTGCTGTAAAGCTTGTAAAAATTGCTTGTATAACCAATAATATTTCTTTCATAAAATGCCTCCTATTTCATATTAGAAATAAATGACAATTTTACTTAAAAAAAAGAACACATGTTCTTTTTATGATTTAGATTAACATTAAGAATTTGAAAAGATTATCTTTTTTTCTTTGCTTTAAAAATCAAACGACTTGAAATATATGAGTAGAGTTTTAATCCCAATAATCCTTTTGCAATAGGGTAAATTTTAGCATCTAAGGTCGTTCTATACACCCATTTTGGTTTTTTAACAAGCGCAGCTTTCACCATTGCTTTAACCGTTGAGTCTGGTGAAGGTCCTTTTCTATAACTTTTTTTAATAAAGATTTTAAACGCGGATAAAAAAGATTGATAGTCTTCATGCGTGGGTTCAATAAGTCCTAATGCAACTTCTTCGAATCCAGTATTCACTGCCCCTGGTTCAATTTGAACAACATCAATACCAAATGGTCGAATCTCACTGCGTAAACTCTCAGTCGTTGAACGAAGGGCATGTTTGGTCGCTGCATAATGACTAATACCAGGAATTGAAACATGTGACACTAACGACGCAATTTGAATGATACGACCTTGTCTCTTTTCTCTCATGTAAGGTATGACTTGCTGATTCATCCGAATGACGCCATAAACATTGACGTCATACATCGCTTGAATTGACTTAAGCGATTGTGTTTCACTGACACCATATGCACCATAACCTGCATTATTTATTAAAACATCAATATGATCTTCACTTTTTATGACGTGATCTACAAATGCCTTTACTGAATCATCTAATGTCACATTCAGTTCTAAAATATGAACACCATATGCTTTTAAAGATTCCATTTTTTCAATATTTCTCGCACCAGCATAAACAGTATGTCCCTTTATTGCTAATAATTTAGAAACCTCGTAACCAAATCCAGATGAACCTCCGGTAACACAAATCACTTTTTTCATAGTTTTCCTCTATCACGATTGTATCATAGATATTCGATGAATTTCTTGGAACTCTCATCATCTCATAAAAAAAGAAGCATCTAAATGCTTCTATGAAAGTCATAATGGCAGGCCCAGCTGGATTTGAACCAACGATGAGGGAGTCAAAGTCCCTTGCCTTACCCCTTGGCTATGGGCCTATTTATTTTTGGGGCGGCCGATGGGAGTTGAACCCACCAATGTCGGGACCACAACCCGATGCGTTAACCGCTTCGCCACGACCGCCAAATCTTAGCGCAATTTCTATTATACATGATTTTCATGTGATGTAAAGTGATTTTATCT
The DNA here is from genome assembly GCA_965657915.1 of Acholeplasmataceae bacterium. Taxonomy (GTDB): domain Bacteria; phylum Bacillota_I; class Bacilli_A; order Acholeplasmatales; family Acholeplasmataceae; genus UBA8290. The sequence goes on from CBFHPN010000008.1 coordinate 21,181, forward strand.
ATTTTTTCGAGTTCATTGGTATAATGAATATGAAAGCATTGAAGAGGATATAGATATGTTAAAGTGGTTTTTAAGAATATTATATTTTATTGTGATTGCGGTTTTAAGTTTACAAGTATATGGCTATGCTTATTTCCAACAATTAGAAGCCTATTATCAAGATAATTTAGAACCTTATTTGAATGATGAAGTCACCTATATGGAGGGGATGAATACACTCCTTGGCTTGTCTTATTTTTCAGAAGATGCTGATTTATTTGATTATTCTAAAACAGATGGTGATATTACATACCGCTTTTCAATTCGAACGGTTGGTGCTGTCACTGAAGACATTGGTGTTGACGGATTTGCAATGTTGATCAGTGATATTCGTATCATGCATGAAGGCGAACGATTAGAAAGACCCATCATTAAGATTAATGTTGAAATGTCTGATGATACCTTTTTAGTTGATGGAAATTATACACATCTTAAAACACTCATTTATGATATCGAAAATCCTTTTTCTTTTCAAAATGTACCCGTGTTTTTCATGTTTGACTTTGATGGCTATAATTTAGTTCCTGAAACCGAAACATATGCTTCTATAGAGCGTATTGAAATCTTATATGGTTGGGTTGAAGGCGATGTTTATGAATTTTCACCAGTCCCGATCTTTTTAGCCACCATCGATCCATCCAATGTGGCGGCTTTGTATAAAACAAGTGGTTTTGAAATCCCTACTAGTTACCGTTTAATGGATCAATTTGAAAACAACACACCTTCTGAACTGCAAATTTCAGCACTTAATTTAAATACGTCACGTGGTGATATTAATGAATACAGCTATATCTTAACGCGTACGATCATCATTTTCTTGGCAGTTGTATTTGTTGTCACTTACTTCTTATTTTTCCATGGATCTGTCATGCGATTTTATCGCAAGAAAAAAGGAGAAAAAGAACCTGTAAAAGATTTAACTTCTTCAATCTTTAAAGATTGATTTTAAGTCAATTTATGTTATACTATCTTTTGCGTAGGGGTATGGTGTCAATGGTAGCATAACGGTCTCCAAAACCGTCGGTACGGGTTCGAGTCCTGTTACCCCTGCCATAAAATAAAAATGAAAAAGCGACTCAGTTGAGTCGCTTTATTTTTTTCCAATATGTTTTTCTAAGAAATTCATGACTGCAGATGGTTGAAACCCACTTAAGGTTTCTCCGTTTGCTGCAATGAGTGATGGAAATGCTTGAATGTTATTCGCATCTAAAAATCCTTGAACAACATCTGCTTGTTCACCTTGATCATAGATTTCAATATCAGGTGCATATTTATCATTCATCGCATGCTTTAAAAATAACTTTAAAGCTTGGCAATGAGGACAATTAGGTCTAGTTAACATTTTAATCATGAGATTTTTGCACCTCTTGCTGGTTGATCGAATACAAAATCACTGTCTTTTAGAGCTTCTGTTTTCATCTTTTGATAACCCGTTCCTTTCATTGAAAAGAAGTCATGTGTTTTGGTTTCAGTATTAAGACCATTAATCACAAGTGGATTCACTTCTTCTTGAGGATAAACAGGATCAAATCCTAAATTCATGAGTGCTTTATTCGCATTGTATCTTACAAAAATTTTCACATCGTGTGATAAATCTAATGGATCATAAATGGTTTCAATAAGTTCAGAGGTTTCTTTGTATAATTTATGGAGTAAATTAAACATCCATCCTTTGAGTTCCTCTTGTTTTTCAGCGTCAAATGTTTCAAAAATTTCTTGAGATAATTTTCCAACATATAAACCGTGTATCGATTCATCACGTAAAATTAAGTTAATAATTTCCCCAGCTTGCATGAGTTTGCCTTGACCGTAAAAGTAAAGTGGGTAATAAAATCCTGAATAAAATAACCAAGATTCTAAAAAGACAGATGCACACATCGCTTTCCACTGGGCTTCTAAAAATTCTTCTTCAGTAAAATCTACTTTTTCTGGATCATAATTTCTAACATACGTGTAACGGTCTAATACTTCATATGCGCCGACAATTAAGCTCATGATGTTTTGAAGGTTATCGTTTTTGTTGCCCCAAGTAAATAATTCAGATATTTTATGACTCGGTAAAAATGTCATGAAAATATTGGAATAACTTTTTGCATGGACTGCATTTTCCATCGCTGCCATGAAATTTAAGACAGCTTTTCTTTGATGAAAACGATCATCTAACGAGCGTGATACAACAGGCATCCCGATGTCACCTTGGTAAGTGTCTAAAAATGTTAATACAAGAAGATTTTTTGAATATGCATCCTTGACATCCTCAGGTAAAATATCCCAAACATTTAAATCAGACTGCAAACTGATGTCTTCTGGACGCCAAAACTGGGAAAGGTTTTGTTCATAAAATAATTGTGTATAATCATCTTCCATTTCATTCCAGTTTGCACCATCAAAATCGACAGGTTGTGGAAATTGTGGTTTTACTTTTTCTTCAATTTTTCTTTTTAAAGGTTGTCTAGCCATATAATCTCCTTAGACGGCGCATGATTCACACTCGTCGATTTTTAATTTTTGAGTTCTTGTATAATACAGAGTTTTGATGCCTTGATAGTGGGCATATAAATAGTATTTTTGTAAGTCTCTTGTGGTTTCTTCAGAAGTGATGCCTAATTCAAATGAAATTCCTTGGTCAACGTGTTTTTGGGCGGTTGCAATGACATCGATAATTTTAAAATTATCCATACGATATGCAGTTTCATACATAAATTCTGCAACATCTAACGCTGGCATTGGGAAGTAGGTTTTTGAATTCCCATACGTTCTTTCTTCAACAAGTTGTTTCACAGGGGTTAGTGAAGGTGTTGCACTCATCACATAACCAATTGATCCATTCGGAGCAATCGCAAGTCTGTGTGAATTATACAGACCATATTTTTTAACATTTTCTTTGAGTTGTTTCCAATCTTCATTGGTTGGTAGTTGCATATCATCAAATAACGCCTTGACTTTATCAGTCTTAGGTAATATTTCGCCACGTCCTTTGAAATAAGAGCCGTCTGCATATTTTGACTGTTCAAATCTATAAAATTTTTGTCCTGTTTCTTTTGCAAGTTCCATAGAGTATTCTAGTGAGTAATAGTTCACTGCGTTAAAGAAGACGTCGATTAAATCTATATTTTCTTCTGAGCCATATGCAATATAGTTTTCTACAATATATCCGTGATGTCCCATGATTCCAAATCCAATAGAACGGTTTAATCGGTTTGCTTTTGCAACTGCTGGTACATATGAAATGTCTGTTTTAGTAGATACCGAATTCATGATATCCATTGCTGCACGTACTGTTTCTTTGATGGTTTTGTGTTTCATCATGTTTCCCATGTGACCAGAAGCGAGATTACAAGAGATGTCTAACCCAATATCATCTTGTTCTTTTTTATCATAATCGGCATAATGAGAAGTGATGGTCGGTTGTAAAATCTCAGTACATAAGTTGGAAAATTTAACTTTGTCTGCAAGTGGATTTTGATTGTTGACATTATCAGCAAACATAATATATGGATATCCACTTTCACCTTGAAGTGTTGCGATTTGATCAAGTAATTTACGTGGATTAATTTTACGTTTTCTTACGTTTGGATTTTCAGCAAGTTCGTCATACCATTTATCCATTTCGATGGCGATATCAGCAAAATCCTTGCCATATTCTTTAAAGACGGTATGTGGATAAAATACATACATTTCTTTGTTTTCTCTTGCGAGTTCTATCATTTTATCCGGGATGACAACACCCATGGATAATGTTTTAATACGAATATCATCATCTGCGTTTAATTTCTTAGTTTGCAAGAAGTCTTCGATGTCTGGATGGAAAACATTTAAATATACAGCGCCTGCGCCTGTACGTTGTCCCATTTGATCAGCATATCTAAAGTTGTTATCAAGAAGTTTCATGACACCAATGACACCTTTAGAGACATTAGGAATCCCTTTAATGGACTCACCTTTAGCACGTAAATTGGTGAGGTTAATCGCAACCCCTCCACCTATTTTAGAGAGTTGCATTGAAAACTCACCAATTCTTGAGATATCGTTTAATGAGTCTCCTGCCTCTAATAAGAAGCAAGACACAAATTCACCACGATGTTTTTTACCTGTATTTAATAAGGTTGGCGTTGCCGGTGTAAAATCTTGCGCAATTAAAGCGCGAATCAATCTTCTTGCTTTATCCATATCTCCACTAGCATGATAGAGTGCATTAATCGAAAGTCGATCTTCATAACGTTCTAAAAAGTTATTGCCATCTCTAGATTTAAGCGCGTAATCGTTATAAAACTTAAATGCTCCCATGTATGTTGGAAATCTAAATTTTGCTTGATACGCAATGTCATAAATTTCAGCAATTTGTTCTTGCGTGTAGAGTTTTAAAAATTCAGCTTCGTAATATTCGTTCTCTACGAGATATTCTAGTTTTTCTTCAAGTGAATGAAAAAATTGAGTCTTTTTGTTGATATAATTTAAAAAATAAGACTTTACAGCCTCTTTATCTTTATTTAAATCTTTTATACCACCATTTTCATCAATCACTTGATTGTTTAGTAATATCCACTCTGGCACCATGTTACGGTCCATACAAATCACCTCATTTATCTAGTTACGCTTGAATATGTTTACATTATATAAAATTTTTGTGTTTTTTGTTAATTATTTTACTTATAATTATTGTAAATTTTTTGTGTGAAAATTTTATCTAAATGTAAAACGCCTTCGCTTCGTTTTTTAATATTCATTATATACGTTTTTTTAAGTAATCTTCTATAAACTTTTTTGTGTTTTTAATGTCGTTTTCCATTCCGCCCATCTCAAATTTTACCACAAGTGGAATATGATATTTCTTTTCGATAACGTCACCAGCTTTTCCAAAATTAGTCCCCCAATTTCTATTGCCAGATACTGCTGTTCCAATGACACGTTGATGATAAAGATTTAAAAAATCAAGCGTTGTTTTTGGCACTTCACCAAAATTAAAACTACGTGTTACTAAAAAAACATGTTGGTCGTTATTGTCTTGATAATCACTTATCTTAATTGCATCATAGCCTAGTTTCGAAGCAAATTTCTTCCCTTGACCTGTTAATGAATCATAGACAATGATCATGTGAGTAACTCCTTTGTTTTTTTAAATGATATGGTATCCATCATATAAAAAATCATAAAAAAAATCAAGTGATTACTTGATTTATTTTTTGATTGGTATCGAGACTTCAACGAGTGTCCCTTGATTCACTTTTGATTCTAAATTAATGATACCATCATATTTCATAACGATGTGTTTGACAATCGCCAATCCTAATCCTGTACCACCTTCATTTCGGTATTCATCTACTCTATAAAATCTTTCAAAAATACGAGATTGATGTATAGATGGTATCCCAAAACCTTCATCTTTAACCACAAACAACATCTCTTCATTGACATGATGTAATTTAATCGTTACTTTTGCATTTTCTTTCGAGTACTTAACAGCATTTTCAATGATGTTTTTAAATAATTTAAACATATCCATCGGGTCACAAACCATCTCAATCATATGCATGTTTTGCGAAATGATGATGTTTTTTTGTTCAATGATTGGTTTTAATGTGTTTAAAACTTCTTTCAAAGTCTCTTTGAGGTTAACGTTTGTTTGTTTAGATTCTTTATAATTTTCTAATCGCGAGAGCATCAACATGTCTTCAACAAGCGTTGACATCGTGTCTGATTGTGTGACGATAGATGCAAGTGCTTTTTTTGCATCATCTTTTGAAACCATGTCATATAATACCAGTTCAGCAAATCCTTTAATTGATGTAATTGGCGATTTTAATTCGTGTGAAGCATATGAAAAGAAATCTTTTTTCATTTGTTCTGTTGATCTTTCCAACGAGACGTCATCAACTACAATTAATACTTGTGTTTCATTGGATTCGGTCTTTAAAAATGGAGAAACTTGTACATCATATAATTTATTTTTAAATTCGATGTCTTTTCTTAAGGCACCTTTTGAAACTGCTTCATGAATGACCGAGATAAATGCGAGAGGTAATTCAAGCTGATCAATGGATTGTCCCATGTCTTTTTCTATTAAATTGAAAAAAAGATGCATTTTTTTATTGTAATATGTAATTTTATAATCTTTATCAATAAGTAAAATTCCTAATTGTAGTCCATCTAAAATCAATCTTAAACGTTTTCGATACCGTTCACTCTTTAAAATCTGTGTGTTTAATGTTGATTGCATTTCTTTAATATAATTTAACATTAAATTTTTATCTTGAATCACATCTTTAGAGATGATTAAATCTTTATTTGATGATTGAATGAATTCAATGATTTCTATATATGCTTGTGATTCCATCACTGTATTTTTTTGAAATTGTCTAATTAAAAATACAATAAAACTCAGGAATACTGAAAATAGTAACGTCATCATGATGGTCACGACGAAACTCATTTGATTCATAAAAAATAAAATCCAAGGAATAATTAAAAACGATAACATCATCAATGTTATCGTTTTTAGGCCTTTAATTTTAATGTTCGTTTGATTCGATTTGATACCCAACACCTCGAATAGTTTTAATCATAACATCTGCTTCATTTGAAGCTAATTTTTGTCTAAGTGATTTAATGTGCATATCCAGTGTTCTAGTTTCACCAATATATGTTGTATCCCACACATCTCTAAATATAATTTCTTTTGGAACAACTTGACCTTGGTTTTTAATGAGCACTCTTAAGATGTCAAATTCTTTATTTGTCATATAGACTTCTTTTTCCGCTATTTTTACAAGGTGTTTTCTTAAATCTATCATGATATTTTGAAACGTTAATATCTTATAATCTCTAAGTTTTCTTAATTTAGACTGCATTCTTGAAGTTAATTCTAAAACTCCAAAAGGTTTTGTCATATAATCATCTGCACCTGCATCTAGAGCCGTCACTTTATCCATTTCATCTTGCAAAGCGGATACAATAATAATGGGTACATCTGTATTGATTTTTCTAATCGTTCTTACAAGGTCAATCCCTGAAACATCAGGAAGCATCACATCTAGTAAAATTAAATCCGGTACACGTTTTTTAAAGGTTTCTAAAAATGGCATGCCTCGATTGAAGCCTACACCAGAGTAATTTGCATTTTCTATAGTTTTTTCGATGATATAACCAATCGATTGATCATCTTCTACATAATAGACAAGTGGCATACTTTTCTCCGTTTTCATTATTAATTATATCATTTAGATATCAAATATTTATAATTGTAAATGTAAATTTTACTTTACAAAGTAATGTTTTTATTATTATGTGATGATTTCTTGTTTCCAAGATAAAATGCCACCAATATTTTTGACTTGATAACCCGCTTTTTTTAAAACTTTTTTAGCAATACCTGACCGCATACCACTTCTGCAGTAGAGGCAAATGAGTTTATCTTTTGGTAGGTCTTTAAATTGAGCCTTTAAGATCATATCTAATGGTAATAATGTCGCAGTAGGAATGTAGCCTTGTTTGAATTCTTCTTTGGTTCTAACATCAATGATCACAATTTCATTTTTGTAGGCTTTATCAAGTATTTTGCGCTGTCTCATATTTTCTTCCTTATGTTATAATATTTTTATTGAAAGCAGGGAAAATCATGTTAAATGTACCATCATTTTTACATCCTTTTATCGGCAAAAAGGTATTGAAAAAAGATTTATTTTGGGCTTTTCTATGGCTTTTTTTAGGCCATATTTTAAGTTTTTTAATCGATAGAAATTTTTATTTAGATCCAATTAAATCCATGATTTTCATTTTATTATTAAGTGATGTCATTTTAGGTGCATACTTTAATACGACGACATCCGTTATTAAATATTATGATCATCATCCAGAACATGTCAGTAAATTTCCAGTACTTCATATTTATCCATTTATCATGATATTTTTATTTAATATTCCTTTTTCATTAGCACTAGGAACTTACCTTGTAACAACAATTGTCACGTATAGAACGTTAACATTAACAAGGTATAAAGCATTATTCGGGTGGCTTGCAATCATGATTGTTGCGTTTCTATTTGGACTTGTTGAACAAGGACACTCTTTATCTTATATTTTATTTACATTGATCAGTGTTGTCAAACTTGTGATTTCTTTTGGTTCGAATCATATGATGGCTTGCCTAGTCAATCTTAAACGTCGATGATTTGATTTTTTGATGCTTTTAAAAGTCGATTCATATACCCTTCATGATCGATTTCATGGGTATATATTTCTTTAATATCCATATGATTTGATTGTCTTAAAACATGATACAAATAGCGCGTCATTTCTTTAACATCTTGTCCTAATGATAACTTTTCAATATCTATAAAAGGCATAAATCGTTGATGTCCGATAAAAAGGGCATCTTTTTTTTGATTGACATAATAAATGATGTGTTCGTCATCGCCTCTTAGAATTGTTAATGGATGATCGGGTTCATAGTGAGGGTGTATCATACCAGGGGCAACGACTTCATTATTAATGGTTGTTGCAAGTGGTTTTTTTAATGTTTTTTCAATCATTTCTCTTGTAATTGCACCAGGCCTCAAGATAACGAAAGGTTCCCTTGTGGTGTCAATGATGGTTGATTCAATACCAACATCTGATGTTTCACCATCGATGATAAACGGAATTTTACCTTGAAAATCTTCAAACACATCCATTGCATTAGTACCACTAGGACGTCCTGAAATATTCGCACTTGGTGCAACAAGAGGTTTTCCAACTCTCGAAATCAAATCTAACGCAACCTGATGGTTTGGCATCCGTATGCCTACTGTATCTTGATTTGCAGTCACACGTGCAGAAACATTGTCGCTTTTTTTCATAATTAATGTGAGCGGACCAGGGAAAAAAGTTTCCATAAGTACCCTAGCATCAGCGTGAATGTTATCAACAAGTGGCGCAATCATGTCAATAGATGATACATGAACAATCAAAGGATTATTTAATGGTCTACCTTTTAAAACAAACACATTAAATATCGTTTCTTCGTCATCATATGGAGCACCCAATCCATACACTGTTTCAGTTGGGAATGCAATTGGCATTTTTGATTGAAGTGTTTTCTTTAGTTCTTTAGTGCTTAAATTATTAAGCGTTGTGATGGTTGTTTTCATTGTGGTCCTAATATATACGTTTCTAATATTTTTGTTAATGATTTAGAAATGATGAGTCCTTTGATTTGATTTTCGTGTTGCAATGGTGTTTGCGTCACAATGAGAATTGTTTCAATGTCTTTTTCTTTTTGCTGAAGCGCATCAAAAACATCAAAAATAGAATCTTTCTGCAACACAACTAAAACATCTTTGATGTGTTGATCATAGTTTATGAGCAACTTAATCGGCGTATGATAAAGTTCTTCTAATTTTTCAAAAGGCGTTTCAGCAAGCGCATGGGTGATACCACTATCGGTGAATACACCTAAAAATTGTCCGTCTTCAAAAACAGGATAATGCGTGAACCCATGCTTTTTTATTAGATTAAGAAGAGATTGAAACGACGCATCGGCATCAATGGTAACAACTTTTTTTTCCATCAAATCTTTTAAAGTGATGGGTGTTAATAAGCTTTCATATATCCATTCAAAATGACGAATCACATGATCGGAAGGCTGTGCCAAAACAACGCGATCATATTGTTCATGTACCAATACATTTCTTAAATCTGCATAACTATCTAATGCTTCAAAATGTTGTTTAATTAATGGATGACGATGTCTTAAGATACGAATGACTTGTCCCATGGTTGATGTTGATTTTAAGTCATATGTATCTGAGAGCAGTCTCGTAAATTTATTACACAAAATAATAAATTGTTCATAGTTTGTCATTGGATACCTCATTATCATTATACCTCATGCACAGTCATAAAAACATTGAGAATATGTATTGAAATTTAGCACTTTTTTATGTATAATAATAATTGAAACGTTTCGATATATTTAACGAAACCTCATGGTCACCTTACATAGCGTTTAAGTGTTGTTAAGGTGATAAAAAAATAAATTGTATTGTAAGCGATTACAGTAGGAGGATGTATGAAAAAATTGATTGGTTTAGTGGTTGTCATCTTATTTGCTTCACTTCTTAGTGCCTGCGGATCAGATCCGGTTGATGATGATATTGTGATTTCATATGCCGGATGGAATTTAGGTACATTAGAGGCAAATAATATTGAAAGACGTCTTTTAGAAGCTTTTACTGATGCTAATGAAGGTGTTAGGGTTGAAATTATTGAAAGACCTAAAATTCCTAATCCTGATAACCCTGAAGTTGAAAGTGATATGAATTGGGATGAAATGTTAGCTTCCATGGCGGCAACAGGTAACTTACCAGATGTATTCATGTATGCTACCGTTCCTACAGCCGTTATTAATGGGTGGGCCGAAGATATGACCTCTTATATGGACAATGATCCTGAGTTACTCAACATCGCAACAGATATTAGTCAAGCAGCGGTTTATAATAATAAATATTTTGGAATACCTCAATCTAGTTTCTATTATGGTTATTATGTAAACAATACGTTATTTGATAATGCCAATTTAGGAAGACCTTATTTTGGGATGACGTTTGATGATTTACTAGAACTTGCTGAAGATGTTTCAACATTTCCTGAAGATGGTACTGGAATTTTAGGATTTGAAGGTGTAGCAAATCTATTTGAATGGTTACCTTCTCAATATGATCCTTCTTTAGGGTGGTACACTTTCAATGAACAAGGATTCCATTTAGATAGTGATGCTTTTGGTCAAGCAATGGCTTTCCAACAACAATTTTATACTGAAAATGCAAATGCACTTTACCCGTACGTTTGGGAAACTTCCAAAGTAGAGCAAAAGGTAACTTGGTACTCAGAAGGTAACGGAACTCAATGGATGAAAGGTCGTCATGCTGTTCGTTGGGGCGGTTCATGGGACTGGGGTTGGATTTTACCTGAAATACAAGACGAAGAAGCTGGAACCTTTGGTCATAATATTGATTTTATTGGAACCCCAGTCATCGTTGATGGTGTCCAACGAATTCCA
>CBFHPN010000009.1:0-25615 GCA_965657915.1 Acholeplasmataceae bacterium
AAGAAAAAAGCTAAAAGCATATGAATATGTCATGTGGTTGATGAGTTGGGATGCAGAAACTGAAGCACCTAAAAAGTCAATTGAGTATCGTTCTAAGCAACTTGAAGTCATGGCTGGAGAGATTTATGCGATTCAATCAGACGATGCATATATGCAAGCAATTGAAACTTTATTTGAAGAACTCGAATCATTAGATGTTGATATGCAAACTGAAATTAAAAAAGAACAAAGAGAACTACGTTTCATTAAAAAAGTACCGAAAGACGAATATATCGCATATCAAGTCCTTATGTCTAAAAGTGTCCATGTTTGGGCAGAAGCAAAACATAAGAATGACTTTGCATTATTTGTACCAACGTTAAAAGAAGTTGTAACATATCAAAGAAAACTTGTTCAATATTTAGAAGAAGCACATTTAAAGGGCTATGATCTTTTACTGGATATGTATGAAGAAGGATTTACTCAAAAAGAATATGATTTCTTTTTTGATACATTAAAAAATGAACTCGTTGAGTTTGTCAAAGACGTCACAAAAGATCCAAAACCACTCCATCCAGCATTAGTGACTGGGACGTTTGATCAAGAAAAACAAAAAGCCTTTAGTGAGTATTTACTGGATGTGTTTTATTATGACCGAGAAAGAGGTCTCTTGAAAACATCAGAACACCCGTTTACATCTGGTGTGACATCGGTAGATACAAGAATAACAACCCGTTATTTAGAAGATAATCTAGCCTCTTCGATATTTTCAACCATTCATGAAATGGGTCACGGATTATATGAAATTCAAAATGATCCAAAATATGATGATACGTATTTACATGGTGGGACATCTTTAGGGATTCATGAATCTCAATCCCGTATGTATGAAAATATGATCGGACGTTCACGTGCGTTTTGGACGGTTCATTATCAAAAACTTCAAGACATTTTTTCCCCACAATTAGATGAAGTTTCATTAGAAGATTTCATGGACTATATGAATCATAGTGCACGCACGCTTATACGTGTAGAAGCAGATGAATTAACGTATGCACTCCATATTATGGTACGTTATGATATAGAAAAGAAGCTGATTTCAGGAGACATTGAAGTAGAAGATTTACCACAACTTTGGAACGATACGTATGAAGCGTATTTAGGTATACGACCAACAACGGATACAGAAGGTGTTCTTCAAGATATTCATTGGTCTTATGGATCCTTTGGATATTTCCCAACCTATGCACTCGGTTCAGCCTATGGCGCACAAATTTATGATGCCATGTCACAAGCAATCGATGTTGAAAAAGCAATCTTGGATAATAATATCAAAGCCATTAATGATTGGACAAAAGAACATATTCACAAATATGCACAATCTAAAACACCGAAAGACATCATGATGATCGCAACTCAAAAACCATTTGATCCGATGCATTATGTCAATTACTTGAAAGGAAAATACAACAAATAAAAAAGGTCATATGACCTTTTTTTGGTAAACTTATGAAAGTAAAAGCAGTGGATTACGCACACGATGGACGTGGTGTCGTTAAAACAGGAAAAGACTTAATTTTTGTCCCAAATTTAATGATTGGTGAAGAAGCAGACATCGAAATCACCATTAAAAAAAGTAATTATAGTATTGGAGAAGTGAAAACCTATCTCTCTTTATCGAAAGACCGTGTGACGCCACCATGCATTTATTATCAACAATGTGGTGGATGTCAACTTCAACATATGCATTATGAGCATCAACTACAAATGAAACACAAACGTGTGTCAGATGCGCTAAATCATATCGCAAAATTATATGTTCCGGTTCAACCCGTGGTTTCTAGTGCGTCACCACTTTTATACCGTAATAAAATTCAAATGGCATTCGCCAATTCAAAAGACGGTCTTATTGCTGGGTTTTACCAAGCAAAGACAAAAAAAGTATTAGACATTAAAACATGTTTAATTGAACATGAAGATGGTAATGAAGTCATTCAAACACTGAAAACATTACTGGATTCTTATCACGTGAAAGCGTATGATCCTGTCACTAAAAAAGGATGGATCAAGCATGCTGTTGTTAAAAAAGGAATTGAAACAAAAGAACTGATGCTTATCATTATCAGTCAAGAACCTGGTTTTAAAAAAGAGTCTCAAGTGATTTCTGCATTACGCTCAAATCATCCCAATATTAAAACCATCATTCACCAAGTAAATCCTTCGACCTATAAGGTCATTGGGGATACGGATAGAGTGATTTATGGGGAAGGTTTTATCCATGATCAACTTGGTGAGTTCACATTTAAAATTAGACCACAATCCTTTTATCAAGTCAATCCGCCACAAGCTAAAAAACTATATGACATCGCGTTAGACCTCGCCCATATTACGAAACATGAAACAGTCTTAGATGCTTATAGTGGTGTAGGTACGATTAGTTTATTTGCAGCAAGAAAAGCAAAGCATGTCACGGGTGTCGAAGTCATTTCTGATGCGGTATCTGATGCCACATATAATGCTACTCTCAATCACATTGAAAATGTCGATTTTGTATGTTCTGAAGTAGAATCGTTTATGCTTGAAAATAAAAAACATTTTGATGTTGTCATTGTGGATCCACCAAGAGATGGCTTACAATCTTCTTTTATAGAGGCAGTCATGGAAATGAAACCTAAAAAAATGGTGTATATTTCATGTGAACCATCCTCACTTGCAAGAGATCTAAAACAATTAAAAACGTTATTTAATGTTAAAAAAGTTGTCCCTGTGGATATGTTTAGTCAAACATACCACGTTGAAACCGTATCATTACTCACACTCAAATAAAATCATGCGATCATGTCATTCATGAATGTTATAATGAACTCATGATACAAGTGATTTGGTATAAGCGTGATTTACGAGTTAGAGATCACGCACCACTCTTTCATGCATCTCAATCAGGTCGTGTTCTTCCGCTCTATATTTTAGAGCCTTTTTTGTTTGAAAAAGATGTGTTCTCTAAACGACATCTAGAGTTTATCATTGATGGTTTAGAAGATTTGAAAAAGTCGTTAGAAGCGATTCATTTGCCGCTTTATATTTACATTGGAGATGCTGTTGAAATTTTTGATCGAATATACGATCAGTATGGAGCTTTTCAACTTCATAGTCACATGGAACATGGGACCAATGTTACGTATGAAAGAGACTTAAACGTCAAAAAATGGACTGAAAAGAAAGACCTTCTTTGGACAGAATATAAAAGTTTTGGTGTCAATCGTGCAAAAGGGTTTAAATACCGTTTACGAGATTTTCATGGATGGTTAAAAGAAGGTATTCTTCCAATTCCAAAAGACTCAATCCCTTTTAAAGATGAACATCACATCTTCACGCATACGATTTCTGACATGCATCAGTTACAAACAAATGGAGACGGAATATCTTTTTTTAAAGGTGGCGAATCTGAGGGGATTAAGCGAGCGCAAGCCTTTTTTAATCAACGTTATAAAAAATATCAAGTCTATATCAATAAGCCATCACTAAGTATTCACTCATCTTCCCTACTAAGTCCATATTTAGCATTTGGTAATGTGTCGATTCGTATGTTACATTTATCGACTCAAAAACATTTAAAAGACATTCAAGATCCGTTTTTAAAAGACCAACTTAAAGCTTTTGAAAAAAGACTTTATTGGCATTGTCATTTTGTTCAACGTGTTGAAAGACACCCTGAACTTCATGAAGTTGCTTGGGATCAAAAATTAGAAGGTCTAAGAGTTTCAAATCTAGATTATTTACACGCATTTAAAGAGGGACAAACCGGATTTCCAATCATTGATGCATGCATGCGTGCATTACAAAAAAGAGGATGGATTAATTTTAAACAACGCGCCATGGTTGCTTCTTTTGCATCGAATGTTTTACTCTTAGATTGGCGTGATGTGGGAGTTGTTTTAGGGTCTTATTTTATTGATTATGAACCTGGAATTCACTGGAGTCAAATTCAAATGCAAGCAGGACTCAATCCATATCGTCATGTGCCAATGTATGACATCATTAAGCAAAGTGTCATGCATGATAAAGATGCCACGTTTATTCATGAGATGATTCCTGAACTTAAACATGTTCAAGCACCAGAGGTTTTTACACCTTGGGAACTTAAAGATAATCCTTACATGACCCCTATTATTGATTTAAAGACTTCTTTTGAGGCAAGTAAAACCCTTCTTTATCAAAAGAAAAAACAAAAAAAACAAGACCATAATTTATTTGGAGACGACGCATGATTTCATTTAGAGAAGCAAGAAAAGAAGATGTTACACTGATTCTTCACTATATCAAAAAACTCGCGATGTATGAAAAGATGTCAGACGCGGTTAAAGCAACAGAAGACACATTGTTAGAGTCTATCTTTAATCGTAAGCAAGCCAACGTTTATTTTATATTAAAGCATGAAAAAGAAATTGGTTTTGCAGTGACCTATCATCAATTTTCAACCTTTGTTGGGAAGTCAGGATTATTTTTAGAAGACATCTTTATTGATGAAGAAGCACGACATCAAGGATACGGGAAATTATTTTTTAAATACTTAATAGAACACGCACTTGATCAAGGTTACGAAAGATTTGAATGGAATTGTTTAGATTGGAATCAACCATCCATTGATTTTTATGTATCTTTAGGTGCAAACCCGCTTTCAGATTGGACGACATACAGACTGACAACACGTGAGATGAAGGCTTTTATTCAAAAAAAATAAGTGTATAATATGTGTAGAGGAAAACAAAATGGAATTATTAGAGACATTAAAGAAACGTTTTGAAAAAAACATGCATCGTCATCAAGGACTTGTTTTCGAAGAGGTTCAAGATAAACTCATAAAAAATCAAGACATCCTATTAAACATGGAACAAACCGGTGGAGAACCTGATGTCGTTGTTTTAGATGAGAAGTTGTATGTGATTGATATGGCTAAAGAATCGCCAAAGTTAAGAGGCAGTCTTTGTTATGATAAAGAAGCAAGGCTTGCTAGAAAAAACTTTCCACCGACATCATCAGCATTAGAAATGGCAGCATCTTTAGGAATTAATGTGATCGATGAAACGATGTATGTAAAGCTTCAAAACATCGAAGATTTCGATTTGAAAACATCGTCTTGGATTTTAACAGATCACCAGTTAAGATCACGTGGTGGTGCATTATTTGGAGATAAACGCTATCAACGGACATTCATATATCATAATGGTGCAGACTCTTATTATGGCTCTAGAGGATTTAGAGGATATCTTACGCTTTAGGAGGCAACATGAAACAATTTTTAAAAGATTTTAAAGCATTTATTTCAAAAGGAAATGCCCTTGATTTAGCCGTTGGACTCGTCATCGGTACTGCTTTTAATAATATTGTAAAAAGCTTAGTTAATGATATTATCATGCCCTTATTTAGTTTGATTGGTGGTAAAAGTATGTCGTCATGGTTTTTCTTGTTACGTGGTACGCAAACGTTTAATGAAGAACTTGGCACGTATGTGTTTTCAGAGGATGCTGTGATTTTAAACTACGGGTTATTTATGAATACAATCTTAGACTTTTTTATTATTGCACTTTCTATATTTGTGACGTTAAAAATCATAAAAAAACTAGATCATACACTTGATGACGTGAAAGATAAAATACGACCTTTAAAGGATAAAAAAAATGAAGAAGGACTTTGATCCAAACCTCATTCACCCACGTGCCTTTTATTCTTTATTTTCTGGCATTATGGCACCGAGACTCATTGCTTGGATTTCTACTTTAAATGAAGATCAAAGCGTTAATATTGCACCTTATAGTTTTTTTAGTGGTGCCAATACAAGACCACCGATGGTGGTTGTTTCAATTGGGTCTATTAAAGGTCAAAAAAAAGATACTGCCATTAATATTTTAAGAGAAAAAGAGTGCGTCATTCATATGGCAAGTGAAGATATGATTAAATCACTTAATTTATCGGCTAAAAAATTAAAAAGAAATGAAAGTGAAGCAAATGCTTTTGGTATCGAACTCACAGATTCTGTTAAAATTGCAACGCCAAGTATTAAACATACGATTTTTCAAATGGAATGCAAACTTCATCAACACATCACGTTACCTCAAAATGATATGTTTATCTTAGAAGTGATTCATTTAGCCATTGATGAAAAATATATTAAAGATGGTCAAATTGATGTAGAAAATTATCATCCACTCACTAGACTTATGGGGAATTATTATGCAACGCATTATGAGATGGAAAAACTATTACATCCAGATTTGGATACGTTAGATGAATCCGAAAATTGATCAATGGGTATTAGGATTGTCTTTAGATATTCAACTAAAAATTCAAACATTAAGACGTTTTATTCTAGGCACGCACAAAGACATCATTGAAACATGGTCATATGGTATGCCAGCCTATAAAATCCATAAAGTTTTATTTTATTTTAATGTCTATCAACATCACATTGGATTGTATCCACATAATGAAGCAATCGAGGTTTTTAAAAATGAGCTTAAAGGCTACAAAACTTCAAAAGGTGCAATTCAAATTCCAATCAAGGAAGAATTACCTTTAGAGCTAATAGGAAAAATCATCATGTATAACATTAAAAAAATAAGTCCTTAATTGGACTTATTTTTTTAATGTTTCTAAGTATTGAACTGCTTTTTTTGTAAGTGGGATTGATTTTTTTGTGTCATTGGATACATGAACAATGACACAGGTGGAATAACTGCAAAGCGTTTCTCCTTGATAAATGACTTGTTCAAAGGTAACCGAACTATTTCCTAACCTTAAGACATTGGTATATAACGCAACGTTACCAGGCCAGTGTATTTCATTTAAAAATTCTACTTGCATACTCGCAATCACAAAGGATGTATTCTCTTCATGTAATGGATGATTTGGGTCGTATAAGATTTCAGTTCGTGAAGTTTCAAAATATCTGACAAACATGGCATTATTAATATGACCTTGTCTATCGGTATCTCCATAACGAACTTTGTCGTAACTCTGATGTTTAAAATCTTCTTTTTTAAATGTAAATGTTGGTTTTTGTGAATTCATGGGTTCATACTCACTTTCTATACAGTGTGTCTTTATATTTGTTATACTCATTATATAAGAAATAAGATGTGATGTCTAAAAGAGGGATTATGAAAATACTTGTAACCGGTGCTTCTGGCACTATTGGAAAACGATTAATAGAAATTATTCAAGAACGCAATCATGATGGAATTGCATTTTTAAGAAGTGATGTCGATATTTCAGATGAAAAAAGCATGCACACATATTTAGATCGCATCAATCCTGATAGTATCATGCATCTTGCAAAATCGGATAAAGTGATGACATCGCATCTTTTAACATGGTCAAAAAAACATCATAAAAAATTTGTATTTACATCCAGCTATAAAGTTTTTAGTGGAAAAACAGTAGAAGCACCATATCAAGTTTATGATCGTCCTGATGGCACCGATGACTTTGCAGTTGGTAAAATTAAACAAGAAGATTTATGCTTTGAAATTTATCCAGATAGTTATGTTGTAAGACTTGCATGGCAAATTGGTAAAGCACCTGGTGGCTATAATATGCTATCTTTTGTTCAAGAACAAATGAAACAACGGGGTGTCATGTCAGCATCCAAAGGATTGTATTTATCACTGATGTTTTTAGATGATACATGTCATGCCTTAATTGATTTAGTCGAAAGTTATTTACCAGGAATGTATCATCTGAATCAAAATGATGGATATAGTTTTTATGATGTCATTCATTATTTAAAACATGAAGGCCAACAAGATTGGATTGTGTTAGATGATGCTAAGAAATTTAGTAAAAATGATAATATGGAAAATAACAAAGTTAAAGTCACAATGTTTTCTGAAATGGGAATGACCCATTTTGAATAAAAGCAAGCACGGCTTGCTTTTTTTCTTTTATGATATCATTTGAAACATGGTATCACTATCAAGTAAAATGAACGTATGAAATAAAAGGAGTGCCGATTGAAAAAATTAGTTGTTTTACTTACATTATTACTTACAACTTTTATTCTTGCATCATGTCAAACTCAAGAAGACGTTGTTGTGATTTATACAGAGCGTCATTATGAAACCGATCAAGTGTTATATGATGCGTTTACTGAAGAAACAGGCATACGTTTGGATGTTGTTCGTGCTAGTGCGGATGAGCTCATTTCAAGACTTGTGAATGAAGGTGAAGATACACCTGCTGATGTGTTGATATTTGCAGATGCTGGACGTTTATATCGTGCTAAAAACTTAGCATTACTTCAACCGTTTGAAGATGACATCATGAAAAATCAAGTCGATGAAGGATTATACGACACGAATTTTTATTGGTATGGTTTAACCATGCGTGCACGTGTCATTATGTATGCTAAAGATCGCATTAATGAAACGTCACTTTCAACCTATGAAGCTTTATCAACGCCTCAGTGGAATGATCAAATTGCAGTAAGAACAAGTTCAAATCTCTATAATATATCTTGGATTGCATCACTACTCATGGCGGAAGGTGAAATGAAAACAAACGCATTTTTAAATGGTTTTGTTTCCAATTTATATCGTGATCCTGCAGGTAATGACCGTGATCAAGCAAAACTTGTTGCATCTAATGTCGGTGCGAACCTTGCCATCATGAATACATACTATATGGGATTATTATTAAATTCAGAAGATGCTAATGAAAGAGAAGTTGGACAATCTCTAGGTGTGTTTTTCCCGAATCAAGGTATTAATGACAGTGGTGCTCATATTAATTTAAGTGCTGCAGGTATTGTAACCCATGCTAAAAATATAGACGGTGCACAAGCACTTCTAAGATTTTTAACAAGTGATATGTCTCAATCTCATTTTACGAATGTGAACTATGAATATCCTGTGAATCCCAATACAACATGGCATCCTTTATTAGTTGAGTGGGGAACATTTAAACGTCAAACATTAAACTTATCTCAACTTGGTGAATTTCATGAACGTGCATTTGAACTGATGGTAGGAGCTGGTTGGAAATAAAAAAATTAAGATGGAAACTGACCCCATTTCTTTTGATTGGTGTGTTATTCGTTGTGTTACTTTCGATACCGGTTTTATTTTCGATCACACAATTATTTAATGACGCACCAAAATGGTCGTTTATTGTTTCTAATACTTTAACAACATATCTTACAAATACACTCATTCTCGTTTTCATGGTGGGTGTTTTTAGTTTATCGATTGGTTTTTATGCAGCCTATGTGATTGCAACAAAATCGTTTAAAGGAAGAAATATTTTATCATTGCTTCTATATTTACCACTAGCGATGCCTGCTTATGTACTCAGTTACATTTATGTTGATACACTCTCATTTAGTGGTCGTGTATATCGTTTGTTATCGATCTTTGGCATCACCGCTCAATTCAATTTATTTTCAATGTCAACTGCCATTTTCGTTTTAACTTTATCTTTATTTCCTTATGCCTATATTCCTTTAAAAGCATATTTAACAAAACGTAATCAACATCATGAAGATGTTGCTAGAATGCTAAGAATTCCCCTTTGGAAAAGAATCCTTTCTGTGCATATTCCATTATTATTACCAACCCTTATGACATCACTCATGTTTATCATTTTTGAAACGGTTAATGATTATGGTGTTACAAAATATTTAAATATTAAAACACTAAGTGTTGGTATGTTTGATGCGTGGTTTCAATTAAATGATTTAACATCTGCCCTGTATTTAGCAATGGGTTATATTGTTGTTTTACTTAGTTTTTATATCGTGTATCAACGCATCATTAAAGATACAAAAAAAGATAGTATTAAAAGCTATGAAAAACCGCATTTAACGTCTTTAAATAAAAAACAGACATTCTCCTATACAATGCCACTTTGGATCCTTGTATTGTTTAGTTTAGGACTACCTTTAGTAGAGCTATTACTAAATACAATACAGTCCTTTCAAATTGAAAGTATCCTTCCTTGGCTTCGTGCATTAGGTTCTACTTTAATGGTTGCTTTGTTAGCAAGTTTTTCCATAATCGTCATAAGTCTATTAATTTCAAATACGAAACGTTTTACTTCGTCAAAATGGATTAAAAAAATACTCAATCTCCCTATTTTTGGATATGCCTTTCCTGGCGTGATGATTGCACTAATGTATTATATGTTTTTTATTCATTTTGATCGTTTTTTAAACCCTATTTATGGATTATTTGGTAACCAAAGACTTGTATTGTCACTGAGTATTTGGGTACTTATTAGTGCACTTGTTTTTCGCTTTTTTGCCATTGGATTTAAACAAATTTCTAATAGCTATGAGTCCATTGGAATGCATCATACTCTATCTTCCTACACGTTAAGAAAAGGAAAATGGATGACATTACTTAAAATTGATGTTCCGATGATAAAAAAAGGTCTAATTGCTGGATTTATATTAAGTTTTATTGATATCATTAAAGAGTTACCAATGACATTGTTACTAAGACCGTTTAATGTTCAAACATTATCAACGCTTATCTACACGTATATTAGTAATGAAGATATTTCAAAAGCATCGTTTGCAAGCTTAACATTAATCATTATTTCTGTTATCTTTATTGTTTTATTTAAGTCCTTAGGAAGGAAAAAAAATGTTTCTTAACATAGAACAATTGTCATTTTCATATGGTGAAAATAAAGTGATTGAAAACCTCTCTTTACGTTTAAAAAAAGGAGAAATTTTAGCCATTCAAGGACCATCTGGATCAGGTAAAACGACATTGTTTAAACTCATTGCTGGATTAGAGACACCTCAAAAAGGTGCGATTCATATTGATAGCAACTGTATGGTATCCATTGATGGCAAGTGTCTTGTTCCTGAAAAAAGACATGTGGGACTTATTTTTCAAGATTATGCTCTTTTTCCGCATATGACGGTATATCAAAACATATTATTTGGATGTTATCATATGCCAAAACCACTTCAAAAACCATATGTCTTATCGTTACTAAAAGACATCGAACTAGAAGATTATAAAGATAGATACCCACATACATTATCAGGTGGACAAATGCAACGAGTTGCGATTGCAAGAGCACTCGCAAGTCGACCTAAAATATTACTGATGGATGAACCGTTTTCAAATTTAGATGAAGATTTAAAAGATGTTTTTATTCCTAACTTAAAATCATTATTTCAGAGACATCAACTGACTGTTATTATCGCAACACATCATCAACGTGATATTGATTTACTTGCACCAAAAGTTCTTTATTTAGAAAATGGCTCTCTCGTTGACAAAAAAGGTTGACTTTGTTATAATGAATTGGATTTACGGAGGATATTATGATTTGGGTAGATTTTATAGCATTAATCGCGGTAATTTTATTAATTGGTGCCGTGTTGTTACAACAATCATCAGATGACATTTCAAGTGCATTTAGTGGTGAAAAATCAGAATTATTTAAAGAAAGAAAAACACGTGGATTAGAGTTATTTTTAACACGTGGTACAGTAATTTTAACTGTGATTGTGATTGTGGCTGTCTTATTATCGAATAATTTAAGATAAACGATGCAACGGTATTTTATACCTTCACAGAAGCATGCTCTAAGTGACACAGATCAACATCACATCAAAAAAGTGATGCGCATGAAAACTGGCGATCATGTCATTGTATGCAGTGAGTCTTGTCATCTTGTTGAACTCATCATTGCAGATGATGTTTCCTACAAGACAATCAAAACATTAGAAAAAATTAATAAAAGAAAAATCATCTTAGTTCAAGGCTTACCTAAACATCCTAAACTCGAAACAACGATTAAATATGCAACGATGGCTGGTGTGGATGAAATCATATGTGTTCCGATGCGATATTCAATTGTTAAAGAGACACCAAGTGATACAAAGATGTTAAGGTATCACATGATTGCAAAAGAAGCATCTGAACTTGCACACCGTGATGATATTCCAAAAATCACGCGTATAAAGGATTTAAAAAAAATTGATTTACTTACGAACACGTACTTATTTGATGAAAAAAGTAATGCGATCATTCAAGATAAAACCTCTGAACCTGTGATGATTATCATCGGACCAGAAGGTGGTATCCATGAAGAAGAGAGACAATACTTATTATCAAAAGGAGTAAAAAATACTTCACTAGGACCGCTCATTTATTCAAGTGAAATCGCTGGCGTCCTAGCGATACAAACATTAATGACATTTTTATGACATCAAACTTAGCTAGAAGGGAGGGTTGAACATGGCAAAAACAGTCGTTAGAGATAATGAATCCATAGAAGATGCACTCAAGCGTTTTAAACGTGATGTATCTAAATCAGGCACCCTCGCAGAAGCTCGCAAAAGAGAATTTTACATTAAACCAAGTGTTGATCGTAAAATGAAACAACGCGCAAACGCAAAGAAAAATGCAAAGAAAAAAACATTTTAAGCACATGTAACCATGTGCTTTTTTGTTTTCTAAATATGGTATAATATCAACAAGAAAGTAGGGGTTAAATGACACTGAATCGACAAATTGATCACGTAGATGCAATTGCTAAACTCGTAGGCAGTCAAGACCGTAATTTAAAAGTCTTTAAGCAATATATGAATATCACCGTTTCCTTACACGGAAAAGATATCGTGTGTGATGCGAAAGAAGACCAAAAAGATTTTTTAGAAACCATTTTTGATGTCTTAATTGATCTTGCAGAGCACCAATTTACACTCACAGAACGTGATATTATGTATGTCATTAAAAGTGTTGAGAGAAATCAACATCATGATTTATTAGATCTTTATAAAAATCGTAAACCTATTTATACCAATTATACAGGCAAACAAATTGTTGCAAAAACGTTTCATCAACAACATTATATTGATGCAATTTCAACCCATGATTTAACATTTGGCGTTGGACCTGCTGGCACTGGAAAAACATTTTTAGGTGTCACGATGGCACTTCAAGCTTTGAAAATGAATCAAGTCAAAAAAATTATCCTTACAAGACCGGTTGTTGAAGCTGGAGAGAACTTAGGGTTTTTACCTGGAGATTTAAAAGAAAAAATCGATCCGTATTTAATTCCGTTATATGATGCTTTGTATGATATGCTAGGTATTCAACAAACCAACACGCTCATTGAACGTCAAATTATTGAAATCGCACCGCTTGCATTTATGCGTGGGCGAACATTAGAACGTGCATTTGTCATCTTAGATGAAGCTCAAAATACAACAGTATCACAAATGAAAATGTTTTTAACCCGTTTAGGATTCTCTTCAAAAATGCTCATTACAGGAGATCCTAGTCAAACGGATTTACCAAAAGGTGTCGCTTCTGGTTTAAACGATGCTTTATTGAAACTCAAAGAAGTAAAAGACATTAAAATTGTTCAATTTGATCATATCGATGTGATTAGACACCCGCTTGTTCAACGCATTTTAGAAAGATATGAAAATCTATGAACATTCAAATATTTAATCAAACCGATCAAGACGTCTCATCCTATGAACATGTGTTAAATCATGTATTTTCTTTAATTGAAGAAGAAAAATCTTTGAATATCATTATCATCACAAATGAAGAGATGCAAATCATGAATCACACATATCGAGGTTTAGATAAACCAACAGATGTGTTAAGTTTTCCTTATGAAGAACCTTTCATTGATGTTTTAGGAGATATATTTATTAATCTTACGTATATGAAAGAACAAGCAGAGAATTATGGTCATTCTGAAGCAAGAGAAATTGCATTTCTTGCAGTGCATGGATATTTACATGTCAAAGGGTATGATCATCATACTGAAGAAGAAGAACAGATCATGTTTGAAAAACAAGAAACAATCTTAACAAAAGCAGGATTGGAGAGAAAAAAATGATTGAAGAAGCTAAAAAAGCTAGACTTAAAGCATACGTTCCTTATTCTAAATTTCCAGTAGGTGCTGCAATATTATTAAAAGATGGCACGATCATTCATGGTGCAAATATCGAAAATGCATCGTTTGGTCTTTCAAATTGTGCAGAGCGTAGTGCCCTTTTTAGTCTATATAGTCAAGGGTATCTAAAAGAAGATATCGTTTCTATGACTGTGATTGCGGACCATAATAAACCTGTGTCACCATGTGGTGCATGTAGACAAGTGATGTTTGAATTATTACCTGAAAATTGTAAGATCACACTTGCAAATCTTTTAGGAGAAACCAAAGTCATGACGAAAGATGAACTACTTCCTTATGGATTTAAGTTTGAAGATACGTTAAATACATGAGTCATCAATTTGCATTTGTTGGGATTGCCGGGAAACCTAATGTAGGCAAATCAACACTTATTAATGCCCTTATTGGACAAAAGATTGCGATTACCAGTGATAAAGCTCAAACAACGCGTCATCGCATCTTAGGTGTAAAAACGACACCTGATTTTCAACTTGTTTTTGTCGATACACCTGGTATTCATGAAGCTAAATTTGTACTTAATCAAATGATTGTAAAAACGGCAAATCAAGCGCTACTAGATGTGGATGTTATGTTATGGGTTGTGGATAGAAAAAAACATCCATATGATGATAAACTTTATCAAACTTTTAAAAGTCTTGGTATCCCAATCATATTGGTCATCAACAAAATTGATACATTAAAAACTAAATCAGATATCGATCAACTTATCATGTCTTATTTAACATTAGGAGATTTTGAAGCAATTATTCCCATTTCTGCTATAGAAAAAACACATTTAACACATCTAGAAGACGCCATATTAAAACATGCAAATGAAGAAGCACCTATGTTTCCTGAAACCTATACGTCTGATCAACAGGAACATCAAATCATCTCTGAGTGGATTCGTGAAAAGATTTTAACATTGACGCAAGAAGAAATTCCTCACGCCGTTGCCGTTGTGATTGAAAATATTGAAGAAAATAAAAAATTAAAAACCTTAGATATCCGGGCATTAATCATCGTTGAGAGAGAATCCCAAAAACGAATTTTAATTGGTAAACAAGGTGCCAAACTCAAAGAAATCGGCACACTCGCAAGATTAGACTTAAATCAAACATTTAAACGTAAAGTACATTTAGAATTATGGATAAAAATAAAAAAAGATTGGCGCAATAAAATGCAAGATGTGATGACTTTCGGATATGGAGAATCGCGTGATTGAAGGATTGATTTATAAAGTCATGCCATATTTAGAATCCAACAGACTTCTCTATACATACACACCTGTAGGTAAAGTTACATTACATGCAAAAGGTGCTCAGAAAATGACGTCTCAACTACGTATTGCGTCTCAATATTTGACACATATCAACGTTGATATGCCTAAAAAAGAGGGTCTTATTCCTGTAAGTCAAATCAACATCATCAATGATTTTCAACACATTAAAAACAATTATGAAAGCATGCGTGAGGTTGCACTTCTTTTAGAACTCATTACGCAGTGTATTGATGAAGACGCGCAACATCATACGATATTCAACGATTTAATTGTCATTTTAAATAGTCCGCATCTCAGTGAATTATCTTTACGATTTATCCTACGCTTATTACATATGATTGGCTATGATTTAAATGTCACTGGAGATGGTCGAGAAGTGATTGGGTTTCATATTCCTTCCGCCTCACTGTTATATTTAGGTGATACTAAAACCACAAATATATCGATGGAAGATTTGATTGTCCTGCTACAACTTAAATATACGAATTATGATACAATATTAACGATTTCAGATATTCAACGTCAATCCATTAAGTCATTTTTGATTGATTATATAGAATACCATGTCCAAATTAAAATAAAAAATAGGTGATATGATGCCAACATTAGATACATTAACAACATATGCAAAATCAACTGGATTTATTTACCAAGGTAGTGAGATCTACGGTGGTCTTGCAAATACTTGGGATTATGGTCCACTCGGGAGTTTACTAAAAAATAATATCAAAAAAGCTTGGATACAAAGATTTCAACGAGAATTTCCAAATAATGTTTTATTGGATAGTGGTATTTTATTGAATTCTAACGTTTGGAAAGCAAGTGGACATATAGGAGGATTCAGTGATCCTTTAACAGAATGTGAAAGTTGTCATCAACGTTTCAGAGCAGATAACATGATTCATGAACACGATTCAAATGTTAACCCAGATGGATGGACATTTGTTCAAATGGATGATTATATTAAAACACATCAACTTGCATGTCCAAATTGTCAGAAAAAAGCATTCATGCCAATTCGTGCCTTTAATATGATGTTTCAAACGTATCAAGGGGTTGTCTTAGAAAAAGCGAATCAAATTTATTTAAGACCAGAAACTGCCCAAGGTATTTTTATTAACTTTAAAAATATTCAACGTACAACACGAAATAAATTACCATTTGGTGTATGTCAAGTAGGGAAAGCATTTAGAAATGAAATTACACCAGGAAACTTTGTCTTTAGAACACGTGAATTTGAACAAATGGAAATGGAGTTTTTTGTTAAACCAGGTACTGAATTAGAATGGTTTGATCATTGGAAAAAAGCATGTAAAGATTTTTTGATAGATTTAGGTGTTAATGAAGCTCACATTCAATTAGAAGATCATGAAAAAGAAGCACTTGCACATTATTCTAATGCAACGACAGATATTTTATATCAATTCCCATGGGGATTTGATGAATTGTGGGGTATCGCTTCAAGAACTGATTTTGATTTAAACGCGCATCAAGACCATTCAAAAGAAAATCTTTCGTATTTAGATCCTGAAACAAATGAAAGATATATCCCGTATGTGATTGAACCATCGGTAGGCGTGGAGCGACTTGTATTAACATTTTTAAATGAAAGTCTCGTCGACGAACCTTTAGAAAATGAAGAGATGCGTACAGTGTTAAAGATACATCCTGCACTATCTCCCTATAAAGTCGCCATCTTACCTTTGATAAAAAAACTTCACAAAGATCAAGCATTTAAAGTGTATCAACAACTTTCAAAATCTTTTGATGTCACCTATGATGATACACAAAACATTGGTAAGCGATATCGCCGTCAAGATGCGATCGGGACATATTTTTGTATCACTGTCGATCATGAAACTGAAAATGATCAAGCAGTGACCATAAGACATCGGGATACGATGAAACAAGAACGCATTAAAATCATCGACATCGAATCATACGTCGCGCAACATATTCAATTTTAGGAGCGTATATTTGGACGCAGCACTTCTTCAAAAAATCAATGATCAAACAAATATTGTTGATTTAGTAAGTGAATATGTCGAACTGTCAAAAGCAGGTAAAAACTTAAAAGGCTTGTGTCCTTTTCACCAAGAAAAGACACCAAGCTTTTTTGTCTCTCCTGAAAAAAATATTGCGAAATGTATGTCATGCCAAACCGGCGG
This sequence comes from Acholeplasmataceae bacterium, assembly GCA_965657915.1. Lineage (GTDB taxonomy): Bacteria > Bacillota_I > Bacilli_A > Acholeplasmatales > Acholeplasmataceae > UBA8290. The sequence goes on from CBFHPN010000009.1 coordinate 17,362, forward strand.
TCAGCCGATTACCTTTTACAAAGAAATCAAGGGAATACCTTTTCAAGAAGCTGCAAAAGAACTTGCAATTCGTGCTGGCATTATCATTGAAGAAGTGAAGAAAGATCCACTTGATCATATATATCACATGTTTGATGAAACCATTAAATTTTATCAATTTAGTTTGATGAAAACAGAAGATGGGACACAGGCACTTACATATTTGAAACATAGAAATGTTACCGATGAAACCATTCAATCCTATCAAATTGGCTATGCACCAAAAAAATCTAATGCACTCTATGCATTACTTAGAGATAAAAAATTTGATGTTTCAGATATGCTTAATTATGGACTTATAAGACAAGGTGAAGACGGGACGTATTATGATTTGTTTTTTGATAAAGTCATCTTCCCGATACATCATGAGAAAGGTCGTATTGTAGGGTTATCAGGACGTTCACTTAAAAAAAATGATGCTGTAAAATACATCAATAGTCCCGAATCTAAAATATTTAAAAAAAGTCGTCTCATTTATCACCTACATCAAGCATTACCTGCGATTAGAAAACAAAAACGACTCATTCTTACCGAAGGGTACATGGATGTGATTGCGATGGACCAAGCAGGTTTTCATGAAACCGTTGCAACAATGGGAACATCACTCACAAAAGAACATGTATCCTTGCTTTCAAATCTAACCGATCATATTATTTTAGCTTATGATGGAGACGATGCCGGTAATCAAGCAACACTCAAAGCAATTGATGCCTTTAATCAAACCAAAGTCAAACTCGATGTTTTAATATTTCCAGAACAACTAGATCCAGATGAATACATTAAAAAACATGGTGTCCAAGCATTAGAACACCACATTCAACATCTTTTAAAAGATCCGTATGATTATCGTTATGATATGTACAAAAACAAACGTGATTTAAAAAATAGTCATGACATGGTTGCATTTAAAGATGACATCATTAAAATGATTCAAGATGCTGATCCTTCCGTTCAAGCGTTATATAAAGAAAGACTCGCCATTGAATTAAATATCGATGCATCACTCATTCAAGTTCGATCTAAAACGAATCTTTCCCCTCAATTAAAGAAAAAAGAAACAAAAAAAGCACTACCAAACCGATATTTTTTATCAGAAGTAGGTCTTATTATTGCCATGATGCAAGATAAAAAATATGCGTTAAAAGCATCAAATGAACTTTCAAATAATCATTTTGCTGATTCTCATATGGCGGTTTTAAGATATCAGATCATTAAGCATTATGAGAGTCGTGATGTGTTTGACATTGAGTCATTTAAAAAACAACTTAAAGATGAGTATTTATTAAAATTTGAATCACATGTGTTAAATGACTTAGATTATATCAAAAAACTTAAAAAAGATGATAAAATGATAGAAGAGTATATTGCTTTTATCAAGCAATCCATTACGCAAAGAAGAATTGATAAACTGATTGAAAAAAGAAAAGAACATCCAGAAAATGCAATCTTATATGTTTCAGAGCGAGATACATTAATTAAAAACATGAACGGAGATACTAAATCTTAATGGATATTAAAGACATACTTAAAAATTTATCAAAATTAGCAGGAAAAGAAGGCTTTATTTCTCAAGAAGCTGTTTTAAATTTTGCACCACTTGATTCAGATTTATATTTTGAAATTGAAAGAGAACTTTTAAATTTAAACATTGATATCATTGATGCTGAAGATGAGGAAACTGTTGACATTGATGTTGTCTCTAATGATGACGACGATGACGACGATAAAGATGATAAAGATTTAGAGATCGAGCCAGATGAGATGTCTCTATCTGATTTAGATATTGATGAACCGGTTGATTTAGAAACCGATTTAGATACGATTGCACATTCAGTGAAAATTGATGATCCAGTACGTATGTATTTAAAAGAAATCGGGCAAATTCCGCTACTTAATATTCAGGAAGAAAAAAAATATGCAGTGATGGTTGCTGAAGGTCAATACGCAAAAGAACAACTAGAATCAGTCGCTTCTGGTGAAATGACATATTCAGAAGAGGAACAACAGCATTTAAAAGACGCAATCGATAAAGCAGCATATGCTAAAAATAAACTCGTCGAAGCGAATTTCCGTCTCGTTGTATCCATTGCGAAAAAATATACCAATCGTGGACTTCTATTTTTAGATCTTATTCAAGAAGGAAACATGGGGTTAATGCGTGCTGTTGATAAGTTTAACCACGAAAAAGGATTTAAGTTTTCAACCTATGCAACTTGGTGGATTCGTCAAGCAATTACAAGAGCAGTTGCAGACCAAGCGAGAACGATTCGTATTCCAGTACACATGGTTGAAACGATTAATAAAATGATTCGTATTCAAAGACAGCTTGTTCAAGAATTAGGTCGTGAACCAAATGTAGAAGAAATTGCAGAAAAAATGGGCATTACGGCAGATAAAGTTCAAAATATTCAAAGAATTGCAAAAGAACCAATTTCATTAGAAGCACATGTCGGTGAAGAAGAAGATTCTTCATTAGGTGATTTCATTAGCGATCCCAATGCGTTAACACCACATGAATATATGTTAAAAGAAATGGTGAATCAAACACTTGATGAAGTCTTAGAAACATTGACAGATCGTGAAGAAAAAGTATTGCGTTTACGATATGGATTGTTTGATGGCAAAAATCACACACTTGAAGAAGTAGGTCGTGAATTTGGTGTTACGAGAGAACGAATTAGACAAATTGAAGCAAAAGCTTTACGCAAATTAAGAAGTCCATCAAGACAAAACAAATTGCGTGAATTTTATTATGGCAAGAAATAAACGCATTCAAGCCATTGTTGAAGCACTCCAAGGGTATCATACGGTTTTAGATATTGGAACTGACCATGGATATGTCTTAAAAGATGCACTTGATTTAAATTATATACAAAAAGGGATTGCCTCTGATTTAAGAGAAAAACCTCTTCAAAAAGCAAAAGAACTTTTAAAAAACTATCCGGTAACTTTTTACCAATCGGATGGTTTTTTATCTATTGATATCCCGTTTGATGTTGCAGTAATTGCAGGTATGGGAAGTTATACCATCATTGATATTTTAAAAAATCGTCCTGACTTAAAAGAAGACCTCTTGGTGATGCCACATGATAACATTGATGTTTTAAGAAGATACTTAGCTGAAAATAACTTTATGATAGATTATGAGAAAATCATTTATGATAGGCATTTTTATACCCTCTTTAAAATAAAAAGGGGTAAAATGAAATTATCGGAAAAAGAAATTCATACTGGATTTCATTCTGTCATCGATTCAAATTATCAAGCGTATCTTTTATATGTCATTAAGCATTATGAACATTTGGTTCAAGTGTCAACATATGATAAAAAAGCATACCTAGAAAACATACTGACATACTTTAAGGAGGTACTTCATGACATCCATGACGGAGCTACAATATATTGATCGTCTACTTCAAATATTTAGACGAAGTGGTATTTATGAAAGGCCTCATCATGAAAATTTAAATGATGCGGATATCATGGTGTTATATTGCATTGGGTTTTGCGACGATTTAAAAGATATTAAATTATCTGATATCGCAAAACGTTTAAAAGTGACATTACCCGCTGTGACGCATAAAGTTCAAACATTAGAACAAGAAGGTTTCATAAAAAAGCTGAAAGATTCTAATGATTTAAGGAAAACATATGTGAAACTCACAGATAAAGGTGAAGCGTTAGTTATGTCTTCTAAAAAAACATATTATAAACCCCTTTTAGAAATTATTGAATCTCTTGGTGAAGAAGATAAGAATCATTTCATTCGAATCTTAGAAAAAGTTTCAAAAAAATAGAAAGAAGTCAACATGAAAACAATCCTATCATATTTAAAACCTTACCGACTTAGTATTATCTTTATTTTTATACTTGTTGGGACAAGGGCAGTCTTAACTTTATTGTTACCCCTTATTTTAGGACTACTAATTAACGAGGGTATTGGTCTTGCAGAAGGTGCATCCCCTGATACTTCTAAAATATTTTTATATAGTGGTTATATGCTTGCTGCCTCACTACTAAGTATTATTATTACAGTAGGTAGTGGGTACATGGAAACAACGATCTCATCTAAGTTTGCAAAGACGTTACGACGTGATTATTATTTAAAAGTTCAACAATTTTCACTTACTGAAGTGGATGATTTTTCGATTGCTTCACTCATTACACGTTCAACCAATGATATTAGACAGCTTCAAATGAATGTCAATACGATGCTTAGACTCATCATCTTACAACCTGTGTTTGCAGCGGGTGCAATTATCTTTTCAATTGTTCAACAACCAACATTATCTATGGTGCTCATCGCATCGATTTCAGCTCTTATTTTTATGATTGCGATTGTGTTTAGTATTGTCTTACCTCGATTTGAAAAAGTACAATTACTTGTTGATAAACTCAATCAAGTGATTCGTGAAAACTTATCTGGACTTCGTGTTGTTCGAGCATTTAATACACAAAAAGTTCAAGAAAATAAAATTAAAAAAGCAGCAAAAGATTCCATGGATTTAAATATTTTTGTCAACCGTGTATTAACCGTGATGTTTCCTGTGATGTCAATTATTATGGGTGTTACATCGGTTGTGATTATTTATTTAGGAAACGAATATTTCTTAGGTGTTGTTGATGGATTTGATCCGGGTGGACTGATTGCTCTTCAACAATACTCGATGCAAGCGATTTTAGCTTTTATGTTTTTATCGTTTACATTCATTATGATTCCAAGAGCACTTATTTCAGCAAGACGTGTTGCGGAAGTTTTGAATCGAAATATTGAAATCAAGGATTCAAATACGATCATTGAACTTCCTGAAACATTTCAAGGTGAAATCACCTTTCATGATGTCAGTTTTCAATATCAAGATGCACCACAGCCGATCTTAAAAAATATTTCTTTTACAGCAAAAGCCAATCAAACAACAGCCTTCATCGGTTCAACTGGTTCAGGTAAATCCACGTTAATTCATTTAATTCCAAGATTTTACGATGTTACGGAAGGATCCATCACCATTGATGGTATTGACATACGTGAGATGAAACAACACGACTTACATCACCTCATAGGATATGTGCCACAACAAGGAATTTTATTTTCAGGCTCAATTAAGGAAAATATTTTATTTGGCCAAGATACTGATGATGTCGTGAATATGAATCAGGCTGCCACGATTGCTCAAGCAAAACCATTTATTGAGAGTTTTGAAGGTCAATATGACTATATGATTGCACAAGGTGGTAAAAACGTCTCTGGTGGTCAAAGACAACGTCTGAGCATTGCAAGAGCAATCGCAAAACAACCACGAATCTATATTTTTGATGATTCGTTTTCAGCACTTGATTATCAAACGGATCAAGCACTAAGACAAGCATTAAGTCGAGAAATAAAAACCACAAAATTAATTGTTGCACAACGCATTAATTCAATTAAAGATGCTGATCAAATTGTTGTCTTAGAACAGGGGACGATTGTTGGTATTGGGACACATGAGAGTTTATTGAAAGACAATCAGGTGTATCAAGAAATTGCTTCTTCACAATTATCTAAGGAGGAGTTAAGTCGATGAGTCAACCACAACAAAGATCGAAAGATAAACCAACACGTCCAATGCGTGGTGGCTTTCATGGTATGGGTTATTTTGAAAAAGCACAAGATTTTAAAGGGACCATGAAAAAATTGTATCAATATATCAAACCATACATGGGGAAAATCTTATTTTCAGGATTGATGTCGATTTTAGCATCGCTATTAACTGTACTTGCACCTTGGTTATTAGGGTTAATGATTTCTGAAGTTGCTTTAGCGTTTCAAGAGAGCCGTGAACTCTTGCCAATTACGATTATTTTTGGTCTACAACTAGAATTATTAAATATGTCGATTTTAGTCATCTTACTTTATTCACTCGCAGGTATTCTAAGTTACTATCAAGCCTATTTACTCATTGGGATGACACAAGATGTGACCTATCAAATGAGACAACAAATCGCCGTTAAATTAAACCGATTACCTCTTTCTTATTTTGATTCTCAATCCTTTGGAGATGTTTTAGGTCGATCCACCAATGATGTTGAAACGATTTCTCAAACACTCAATCAATCATTATCCGAAGTGTTTAGAGCCATCACCTTACTTTTAGGTGTCATGATTATTATGTTTATCTTAAACTGGATTCTTGCACTTGTTGTATTGTCTACAACGCTTGTGAGTTTTTATGTCGCAAGAATATTTGTGAAGCTTTCTCAAAAATTCTTTAGAAAACAAGCCAAAGCAACAGGGGACATGAGTGGACATGTTGAAGAAATGTTTAATGGACACCGCATTGTTAAAGTTTTTAATTATCAAGAACAAGCATTAAAAGAATTCGATAACATTAACGACGATATTTATTACACCACCTTTTATTCACAGTTCATTTCAGGCATCATGTTTCCAATGCAGTTTTTTATTGGGAACTTAGGCTTTATTTTAATTGCTGGTGTTGGTGCATTGCTTGTTGTGAATGGATCCATTCAAGTTGGGTTAATTCAAACCTTTTTAACGTACACAAGACAAATCAATCAACCGATTCAGTCATTAGGTAGTATTGCAAGTGTGCTTCAATCAACAGCAGCAGCTGCTGAACGAATCTTTGATTTATTAGATGCTGAGAATGAACCTGAAGATGATGTTGAAGTCAATCATATTCGTGACTTTAAAGGCCATGTTGTCTTTGATAATGTCCATTTCAGTTATGTAGAAGGTACTGAAGTTATTAAAGGATTTAGTGCGGATATTAAACCAGGACAAATGGTTGCAATTGTTGGCCCAACAGGTGCTGGTAAAACAACCATGGTCAACTTATTGATGCGTTTTTATGACATTCAACAAGGTAAGATTACGATTGATGGTGTTGATATTAAAACGATGTCAAGAGCTGAGTTACGTGCACTCTTTGGGATGGTCTTACAAGATACGTGGTTATTTGAAGGGACCATTTATGAAAATCTTCTTTATGGTAGTGAATCTTCAAGTGAAGAAGCAGTCATTAAAGCTTCAAAACTCGCCCAATCTCATCATTTTATTGAATCACATCCTGGTGGGTATCAATTTGAACTTTCAGAAGCCGGAAGTAACATTTCTTTAGGTCAGCAACAACTTTTAACTATTAGTCGTGCGATGCTTGCCAATCGTCCAATGTTAATATTAGATGAAGCAACATCATCTGTGGATACTAGAACAGAAGTGTTAATTCAAGCTGCGATGGATAAACTAATGCATAACAGAACAAGTTTTGTTATTGCACACCGCTTATCAACAATTAAAGATGCGGACGTCATTTTAGTCATGAAAGATGGAAATATCGTTGAACAAGGAAACCATCAAGCACTCCTTGATCAAAAAGGTTTCTATTATGATCTTTATCAATCACAGTTTGAACATCAACACCCCTCAAATTAACGCATATTTGTCTTTACAATGAGATAAAAATACGCTATAATGTTATAGCGTATTGGTTTCAGTAGCTCAGCTGGATAGAGCAACAGCCTTCTAAGCTGTCGGTCGGGGGTTCGAATCCCTCCTGAAACGCCACTAACATCTATTTTAAGCCATTTATTTGGCTTTTTTTATTGATGTAAAGAAATTCGTTATAGGCGGGGGAGGCCTAAAGCCATTATTCAAACACTCTAAAGTATTCATTTTTAAGCTTTTGAGTATTCACATGTAGATATCTTTGCGTTGTTAATATGTTGTTATGACCCATTAAAACCCTTAATACTTCGATGTTTCCGTTTTGGTTTGTAAAATGCGTTGCAAAGGTATGACGCCATTTATGAGGAGACAGTGATTGGCTAATGTTTAATGATTTTTGAAGGTTTTGACATATCTTTTGAATTCTATCTAATTTCAATTTTTCTCTTGTAGTGAGATCAATAAATAAATAATCAGTGATTTTTTCGCTTATGATGTATCGATTTATGAAAACTTCTGTAGCTTTTGTATAAAAAACAATACGCTCTGATTTAGTTTTAGTTTCCTTAACAAAGATCGTTGAATCTCCAAAGTTAATATTTGAGATCTTGAGAGACAATAACTCACTTATTCTTAATCCTGTGTCTAGTAAAAGCCTAAACATTACTAAATTTCTTAAATGTTCTGGATAAATACTTTTTTCATAATAATTAAACACTTTTTTGATGTTATCATTACTTACAATTTGTATTAGTTTCTTACCTTCTTTAA
>CBFHPN010000010.1:0-10508 GCA_965657915.1 Acholeplasmataceae bacterium
TAAATTCAGATGCTTCACCAATAACACCAGGAGATCCAAAAATAACAATTTTATTCATTGCATCTAATTGTGATGGCAAGAATGTTAATAAATCAATCACAATTTCTTGTTTGTCCCCAGTTGGTGAAAGTCTAACTTCTTTAAAACCTTCAGTTCCTTCTAGTTTGAATAAGATATCAAAATTTAATGTTCCCGTGACTTCAATAACAAGTCTAGCAAACTGACTTAATTCACCTTGGATATCTGCAACCATATAAGCATATGTATTTTGTGTTGCTGTTTTATCATAATCAACTACAATGTCACTGTTAGTTTCTTCGATAGCATATACCTTATCGCCAGCATCATAAAAATTTCCTACTAAAAATTCATCATCAGTACCATTAAAGATGTTTGGATCTGGTTTTACAAAATCAGTAAATCCTGATTCAATGATTGTACCTTCTTCAGCACTTGCTGGATCAACAGATAATGTAAGTTTAGAAATAAGAACAGAACCTGTCACATTGACTTGTCCAGGTGCAGCAAATATAAGGACTTTACCTAAGACAGCAAGAAAATCAGCTTCATCTTCTAAATCCCATGAAAAGGATTGTTGAACATCATTTGCATTGATTTGGATTTCTCTACCTATGGTACCATCTACAGATTCTAACTTAAGCAATACTGGTACACCAGATCCTTGTAAAGTCACATTCAACGATTTCATTGTAGCGAAATCTGCTGTAATATCACTTAAATCTTTCATGACATTACCATACTCAAATGTGAGTTTATCAAAGCTTAATGATAATGCATTCGTAGAATTAATATCTAATGTATAGACACCGTCTCCTCCGTCTACAAAATTACTTAATAAATTGACTGATGTTACTACTTCGGGTTCTTCGGTAACACATGCTTGAACCCCGATAAGTAGACCAACAACCATGATAAAACTTAAAATCTTACTTATGCCTTTCATTTTATTCCTCCTATAATCGAAACGTTTCGATTTTTTTGACTTTAAAATTACAGCGTTTGCTGTAAGCGATTACATTTTTATTATAGCATTCTATACACGAAGTGTCAATAAAGAAAAATTTATTTTAACTTAATAAATTAAAATACCTAAAATACCACCAATTAAAACGATGGCCCATGGTTTTTTATATAACTTAATTGAGAGCACGATTAAGATCCCTAAAATGATAAAAGATTTGTATTCAATGGTTTGTTGTTCCGTAATAAATCCAATTTCAACAAGTGTCAGTGTTGCATACATAATAAGTCCTGTAACAACTGCTTTTAAATATTGAAACCATTGTATGACATAAGGATGTTGTCTGTATTTTTTAATCGTATTAATACTTAATAGTAGGATGAAGAATGAAGGTACAATAAAGGCTGTCGTTGTGATAAATGCACCGACGATTCCAAATTGATCATACCCAACAAATGTCGCAATGTTAATGCCGATTGGACCCGGTGTTGATTCAGCAATACCGATCATTAGTATAAAATCTGATAATGTAATCAGTCCTCTAGAAACAACTTCTTGTTGGATGATTGGAATGGCGACAATCCCACCACCAATTGTTAATAATCCGACATACAAAAAAATCAATAACAACTCAAACATGTGGCACCTCTTTTCTAGAAAGTAGCCAAGCATGAATGCTTCCAAAAAAAACTGCTGAAAGTATTACAACAACAATGGGTACTTGAAAGAAAAAAACAGCCAATGAAACTAATAATGCATAGATCACTAAATACCAATATTGTTTTAAATACTTCAGTAAATTGATCACTGTGATCGATAACAAAACAATCACAGCGATCACAATACCTTGAACTGCTTTTACAACGATGGGTATATCTAGTATGTTTGGAATTAACGCTGCGATAAGCGAAATGATTAAAAATGAAGGTAAGGCGACACCACTCACCGCAATAAAGCTTCCTCTTTTACCATTTAAGTGTCTTCCTATGACATTTGCCATGTTAATCGCGATCATGCCTGGTGCAATTTGAGAAATTGCAATGTAATCTGTCATCGTATGTTCATCGATCATTTTTTTATCGTAAACAAAAACACGACTCATCATTGGAATCATTGCATATCCGCCACCAAAAGTGAATAATCCGAATTTAAAGAATTGTAAAAATAATTGTTTATTAGTCATGCTTTCTCCAAACTTTATTATAGCATAAAAAAAGAGGCATTATGCCTCTTCTTCTCGTATACGCATCATTAATTCTGGGTAATCTGTAATAATACCATCAGCACCTCTACGAATCAGTCGTCTCATCGTTGCTTCATCATTAACTGTCCAATAATGCATGGCCATATTATGTCTTTGCGTTGCACTGATTAAATACCGCGTATCTAATTGTAATGTTTCAATCACAGGAAAACCATAACTCGTTGGGACCTGAATCGCTGCATATGGAGGTCTTCCAAGTGTAATCGATGTCATTGAATACATCCCGATAATCCATGTACGTGCAGCACCAAGTGAGGTTGATACGTATACATCAGGGTATGAAGTGATCAAATGCTCACTAATATCATCAAATGCGGTCGCAACAAGTACATGCTCAATGACGTCATAACGTTCCATGAGTGAATATAATGCATCGGCAACTTCATTTCTAGGGGCATCACCATCCGCTTTAATTTCTATATTATATAGGGTGTCTTTACCAAATGTTTGAAATACTTCTTCTAGTGTCGGTAAGTATACTTTTTGAGCGTGCACATCTTCTTGCATTAAATCTCGATATAAATAGGTCCCATCAGACTCTTGATACGTATATGCAAAATTGCAATTGTTATACAAATATTGATACGTTTCTTTCCAAATAAATGTGTCACAATTTGAATGTTGTCTTGTATTCCCTGTAACATTTTCACCATGAGATAAAACTAAAATACCGTCTGATGTCATTTGTAAGTCCATTTCTAAAACATCAACCCCTAAATCAAAAGCATATTGATATGCCTTCATTGTATTATCCGGATAGACACCTTTACCACCTGCATGTGCCATCACAAGTGTTTTGCCTTCTTGAGCTCTAAATGGATTCACTTTTTCAAATTGTTGTTTCGGTCCAAATGCTAAAAATAAAATCCCAAGTCCAATCCATGACAAAATTCTATATCTTCTTTTTAATGTTCTCATCTTATCCTCTTTGGTTAAATTGTATCATAAAAAAATGACGCATCGCGTCATTTTTATTATCTTTTTCTTCCTGATAAACGGTTCTTATATCCACCATGTTTTTTGGCAAACGGTCGTGTTTGTTGTTTTTTAGCTTCAACAATTTCTTCATAAGGGTGTGATGTTGAAACAAGTGGTGCCTCTAGTTCTTTAAAAATTGGTTTTAATAGTAATCTTTCTTCTTTAGAGCAGTAGGTGTAGACATCACCGGTTAAACCGGCACGTCCTGTTCGACCCATTCTATGAATATATGCATCTGCTTGTTCTGGGACATCATAATTGATGATTCTTGGTAATGCTGGAATATCGAGTCCTCTTGCAGCGACATCCGTTGCAATTAAAAACTCAAATCGATTCGCTTTAAATCCTTGAAGTGCGCGAAGTCTTTGTTGTTGTGATTTATTACCGTGAATGACGGCAACTTTCAATTTCATATCCATTAAAATCGTTGCCAGTTGATCAGCACCGTGTTTGGTACGTGTAAAGATTAATGTTTGGACAGCGGGTCCGTTTTTTATTTGATCTTTTAATAACTGAATCTTATTACGTTTAGAAACGTAAAATAATTGCTGTGTGATATGGCTCAGTTCAACTTTTTCTTTTGCGACATCAATGACTTCATAGTCTCCAATGTGTTCATCTGCTAAATTCATAACCTCACGGTCTAATGTTGCTGAAAACATCATTGTTTGTTTTTCTTTCGGCAACATATTCATGATTTTCGTCACATCTAAAATAAATCCCATATCAAACATACGATCCGCTTCATCAATGACAAAATGTGTGATGAATTTAAGCATCAATGATTTTTGATTAATTAAATCAAGTAATCGACCTGGTGTTGCGACTAAAATATCAACACCTTTCGCAAGTTTTTGCTTTTGAGGGCGATCTGAAATCCCTCCATAAACAGCAAGCACTCTTAAATTTGTAAATGATCCATAGCTTAAAAATGAATCTTTAATTTGTTCAACAAGTTCTCTTGTTGGTGCAAGAATTAATGCACTTGGGTGTCTTTTGTTTCCAATCTCATTCAAATGTTGAATAATTGGAAGTGAAAATGCTGCTGTTTTACCTGTACCAGTTTCGGCACGTCCTAAAACATTTTTACCATCGACAATGACGGGTATAGCTGCTTCTTGAATCGGGGAAGGTGTCGTGTATCCTTTTTTATCGACAGCCCTTAAAATCGGTTGAATCAGTGGTAATGATGAAAATAACATAAATCTCCTTTGATGTTGCTAAAAACCCTGCATGTCTATGTTATTTTATACGCACGATTCTTATTTTATTTTTTACAACTTAGCCATTATACCATAGTTATGCTGTTTCGATTAACTTTCTTAGTCCTTCTAATATTTCAACCATCGCATATGTATCGAGTTTACAATATTCAATCAGTGCTTGATATTTTTCTTCGAATGTTTTTTTATCGTAATTTGGAAAATTCGCATAAACTTCCATTGCTTCTCCACCATGTTTCACCTCTAGATCTTGATGATTGAGAGGACTAAACAATGGTAATACTTTCTTAATTGAAAATGACCCTTGCATCTGACGATGGTAGTAATTCATCATCGATTCACCTTGAATCTCTTTATCACCTTTTACAACTTTCATTAGGTCATAAATACGATCATGAATATCAAGTAATCGTGCTTGATATTCCGGGAATAAACCGGCAAGCTCTTTGATTCTTGTTTTTTCAAAAGAATCGTTCCAAACAATAATGGTGCCATCATCTTCTTTGATGTCATTCAACATGGATTCTACGAGTGCACGTCTTTGATCTTGATGATTACGCGCTAAAAATCCTAAATGATCTTGATGTTGGTCGCAAACGCCTGGCGCATGCTCGATATGAATCGAATATTGAAATAACGATTGCATATACGGGATTTCACCTTTAAATCTTGGAAGTGGTGCCGGAAATGATTCAAAATCTAAATGATACACTGGATACTTAAACGTATTTAAAATCTCTTTGATATTTTTTGTATTGATATAAGGTTTTTCTTCTTTTTGATCCATATAATATTGTACGGTTTCTTTTTGAATCACATTTTTGATGATGCGATTTGGTGCATCATAGTGATTAGGATTTAACATTGCATCTTCTAAATCCAGTGCATGAACATGACCTTCATTTAGAAGTTCCCATATCTCTTGTTTGTCACCTTTTTTTTCATAAACATACCCATGATGTCGATCTAAGTATGTCAAGATACTATCTTCTTTTGGAACATCTTTAAAACATATCGGAACAAACGGACATTCTTTATCTTTATGATAAAAACAGTGTTTTCCTAGGTTCACTTTTTCGACACTTAAAAGATCAACTCTTTTTAATACTTCAGAAACATCATATGATAACCTTGGCATCATCTCTTTGGTGATTTCAGTCACATCAACAAGTTTGATGATGTCATCGGTATAAACTGGATGATGTTCATCATCATAAGTTCCATCAAAAATATAAGCATGATTTAAGACTGCTAAAAAATACGATACTTTTTTATTGGTTTTAAGTGCATGATCAATAATATATCTTTGATACGCAATATCATAAAGATATTCACCGATTTTATGATCTTTATCCAACATATTTTGATATTTCTCTAAATAGTTTTTTGAAACCTCTTGATGATGGATATGATAGGGGTAATAAATCTCTCCATGTAACTCAAACATGTGGTTTTTATCTTGACCACGTTTGAAATAAAAACTTGCTTCATCAAACTTTTTTGACGTTGTTGCTTTAACTTCAATAATTCTAATATGATCTTCGTCTTCTTGATATATATCTAAAAAACTAAATAAGCTATCGTGTTCTAATGTATATTCAAACCGTTTTTGTTTAAACGTGTCCTCAGAAAAAATGATGTCTCCACCAAACATATGTTTGATTTTTTTAGCGGCAAGGTTTTCTATTTTTTTAAAGTCTTGCATCATCAATGGTACGTCTTTATCATGAAAACGTTCAAAAACATCGTCACGATCGTTATCGTGCATATCTGTAAGTAAATCTTCTAGTTTTTGATCAGACTCAACATTCATGAGGTCTTCTAAACTTGCATCTTTTGTGAATGCAACAACTGCATTGCCTTCTTCTCTGGCTACTTCAGCAAGTCCAGCATATCTTCCGCAACGGTTAAGTGCTTTAAATGTTGTTTTTGAAATATTCATAAGATACCCCTTATTTCTATTGTATCAATAAACTATAAAAAAAATAAGGTTTCCCTTATTTTATAATTGTTAAATCATGAATGTTACAAGAGGATTCAAGTTGAGTATCCGGATGATAACAAATACCTTCATCGACATAAAGCAGCACAGGTAAATCGTAATACGAATCTGCATATGCTTTTGAATGTTCGATAGACTCATTTTTAAAACGATTTTGTATGGCTTCTACTTTTTTGTCTTTGATGATGATTTCAACGTCTTTTGACGTGAGTCTTACGTGGTCTTTTGTTGAAGGTGTGCCAATGACTTCATCAAACCCTTCATTTAAAAATGGTGTTAGCATGACATCAAAGCTTCCAGATAATAAAATACAATAGTATCCATCTTTTTTATCTTGTTGAAGTTGTTGTTTTAAATCTTGTTGAATACGTGGTTTTAAAGACTCGTAAAATGCTTGCATGAATGATTGAAGTGTCTCATCATCTAGGCAATGTAATAAATCAATGGTCTTTGCCATTGCATGTTTACGAAATGTTTCTTTATCCCATCTTAATTTGAGTTTATGTAAAATATACCAAGTTTTAATCGTATTCCAATGTTTTTTATATATCTTAGGATGATATCCTTTTTCTTTAAATAATTTAAAAAGATGGGGAACAGTTTGTACATTGACATACGTACCATCAAAATCATAAATTGCAAGTTTCATATTGCCTCTTTTCGAATCAATAGTGTTAATACAATCACTAATGCAGCAATGAGTCCGTATAAATAAAGCGTTTCATTTAGAAAATCAAGAATCACTGAAGAAAAAAGTGTTCCAAGAATCGCTGAAATACCATACCCTAGAAAAACTTTACCATATAAAGATGCATACATGTCTTTACCATGTTTTTTCTTGATGTAGTTTGGCATGATAGATAACCACGCGCCTAAGTTAAACCAGTATAATCCGTAACCAATACTAAATAAACCGAAAGATGATCCTTGATTGATAACGTTTATCAACGTCGCAAAAAGAATGAAAGCGATCGAAATGAATGCCGTTTTTCTAAATCCAATATGATCAAGTAAATATCCAAAAATTGGTCTAGAAATTGCATTAAGTAATGCAAATGCACTCATGATTAAGGCGACATCAACCGCTTTAAATGAATAATAATTGACACCTACCGTGTTGGTAAGACCAATCATCATAAGTCCAATCATGGTTGCGGTTGTAAATATCAATAATAACCGTTTATACGGGATTGTTTTTGACGTGGTTTCATGAAAATCATGGTGATCATAAGGATAGATCACGAGCAGAGGCAATGTAACAACACCACTAAAAATGGCATATGCAATAAATAATGTTTGAAAAGAATACACATCAATGACAAGTCTGGCAATCGGTGATAAAATCACCGATGATAAGCCAAATGCAAGTAACATCATCCCGATGAAAAAACCTGGATGATAATTTGCATACCTTTGGACAAATTGTAAGGCAACACCATATAGGATCCCTACTGATATCCCCATCACTACACCATAAAATAAGATAAACAACAATATCGACTGGCTAAATGCGACACCTAACCATGCGACACCCAAAAGTATGGCACCGACTAAAATCAATCTTTTGATGGCCACTTTGCGGATCAATTTCCCTGTAACAAGCATCGACACTGCATAAAATCCAAGTGAAAACATATACGGTAATCCAGATACCGTAATCGATGTATTAAACTTAATTTCGATATAAGGTCGATAAATAGAATATGTATACACTGACCCTAACATCATCATGGTTAAGAAAAAGAATGTATAAATTGTAATATATAATTTTTTATTCATAAACGTATTATATCATGATGAAAATAGACATTCATCAAAAAAGAAAACACCTCTTCATCAAGGTGTTATCATACTTTTTAAAAACGCTTCAAATAATGGTCTTGGTTTTAAAGGTCGAGACAAGAACTCGGGATGAAATTGAACACCAACAAAAAAGCGGTGGTTTTTTAATTCTACAGATTCAACAAGTGTTTTGGTCTCATCAAAAGCAGAAAAAACCATCTCTGAGTTTTTAAAATGATCATGAAATTTTGGGTTGACTTCATAACGATGACGATGCCTTTCTTCAATCACATCACGTTGATAGATTTCAAACATTTTAGTATTTTCAAGAATATACGAAGGTGATGCTCCTAATCTTAATGTTCCACCTAATGCTTCATCTTCTTCTCGTCCTCGTTGTATATCAATGACTGGATGAATCGTATTGGGATCAAGTTCAGTTGAATGCGCTCCTTCTAGCTTTAAAACATTTCTTGCAAATTCTACAACCGCAAGTTGCATGCCAAAACAAATTCCTAAAAAAGGGATGTTGTTTTCTCTTGCATACTTGATGGCTTTTATTTTGCCTTCTGTTGCTCGAACACCAAACCCACCAGGAATTAAAATACCATCGACATGTTTGAGTTGCGTTTCAATATGATCTAAATCTTCTGCATCAATCCACGTAATATCAACATGCGTATGATGATGATATCCTGCGTGTTCCAATGCTTCAATAATTGAAAAATATGCATCATGAAGTCCAACATATTTACCAACCATTGCAATATTTAACGTTCGTTTGGTTGCGCGCATTTTAGAAATAAGCTGTTGCCAGTCTGAGACATCCACGCGTCTAGTTTCAAGTTCAAAATGTTTTAATATATGAGTTGTGATACCTTGTTGTTCGTAATTTAAAATTACTTCGTATAATATTTCAACATCATGTGAAGTAAATACTGCGTCTTTATTCATATCTCCAAGTAATGCAACTTTATCTTTAATCGCAGATTCAAGAGGTGCATCACTTCTAAGTAAGACACCATCAGCATGAATACCAAGTGATCTTAATTCTTTTAAAGAGTGTTGGGTCGGTTTCGTTTTATATTCACCTGAAGCATTAATATATGGAATAAGTGTTGTATGTAAATAATAGGTGTTATGATACCCAATATCGCGTCTAAATTGACGAATGGCTTCAATAAAAGGTAAAGATTCAATATCTCCAACCGTTCCACCGACTTCAGTAATCACGATATCTGCTTCTGTATGTTTAGCGATTTTATGTAGTTTTTCTTTAATCATATCCGTAATATGAGGAATGACTTGAACGGTGTGTCCTAAATAATCACCACGACGTTCTTTATTGATGACTTGTTCATAAATTTGACCTGATGTGATAGATGAATCTTTTGTTAAGTACTCGTCAATAAAACGCTCATAATGACCCAAATCTAAATCGGTTTCTTTACCATCATGGGTAACAAATACTTCTCCATGTTGAAAAGGACTCATTGTTCCTGGGTCGACATTAATATAAGGGTCAAGTTTTTGCATGGTAATTTTATATCCATGTTTTTTCAAAAGTTGTCCAATGGCTGCAGCAGATATCCCTTTACCGATACCTGAAACCACACCACCTGTTACAAATATGTATTTTGTCATGATTTCTCCTCATAATAAAAGACACGCAATAAGGATACGAGATCCTTGGTGTCTTAATGTGTTAATGTTTGTTGAATTAATTGTTTCATGCCTTCTTTATAAATATCTTGTGTTTTGAGATAAAAACAACCGACACCATGCTTGATGTTGTATTGTTGTGCAATTTCATAAAGTGTTTCATCATAAGCATTTAAATATAGTGTATAACCTTTTGTTGTTTTTCTTAGGCCGATATTAAAATACGGTTGTTCTTTTAAATACGTATTTGAATATGTGATGTGACCAAATCCAACGATGTCATTTCCCCAAATGGTAGGTTTCCAAGTTGTAAGTTCAGAAATTATTTGAATCATAAGATTAAATTCAAGTTGAATATTAAGTTGAAAGGAAGACACAAATTCTTGAACATTGAGATCTCTTCTAAGTGTTGTTTTCATCATTGGTCTCCAAAACAACATCGAATGGTTCTTTTCTAAAAACAACTTTTTCATGCATCGATGTTGGGATATTTTTACCAATAAAATCTGGTCTTATTGGTAATTCCCTGTGCCCTCTGTCTACTAAAACAGCGAGTTTAATATTTTTGGGTCTTCCGCTTAACATGATACCATCAATTGCTGCACGTACGCTACG
>CBFHPN010000011.1:0-10069 GCA_965657915.1 Acholeplasmataceae bacterium
ATATATTTAATGGCATCAATGGTGATATTTTGAATCCCTGAAGCATTCGCAACTCTAAATTCAACAATGATTTGAATGATGCCATTCAGTTCAGGACCTTCTTCAAAATCAAGGTCTTGATACATAAAACCATTGAGTGTAAACGATAAAATAATATGGTTATTTGGGTTTTCCATATTGACTTTAACAAGAATTGTTTCGCCTTGTTCAGCATAATATGAGATGCCTTCTGTTGTTTCAGGAACGAGTCCAGATTCAATCTCATCAATAAAAGGTTCTGATACTTCTTCAAGTGCGTAAGCAGAAGAAACTTGAGTCACAGATTCGACTTCCATCCCTTTATATACTGGGACACCAGCATTCACTGAAACTAAGCTGAAAGCAATAAAACCCGCAATTAAAAGTAAAAAACTACTCATCGCTACAATCAGTCTAGGTTTTGTAAAGAAAGGTTTTTTCATATAATGCGTATGCTTTGGACTTCTTTTAATTTCTAACTTTTTAGCAAGCGCATCATACTGGTCTGGTGCTTTTAAATCATGGATAAAAGCATCTTTTAATTGTTGTTCATGTTTTGACATGTCATTCCCCCTTCAGAATCGCTTTCAATGTTGGTAAAGCATTCTGATACGTTCTAAATACATAGGTTTTGTTCATATTGAGTAATTGTGCGATATGATCAAAAGAAAACTCAAAAACAGCTTTATAGATGATGATATCTACGGTTTCATTTGGAAAATGCTCAAGAAGATCATCATAGGTGCCCCCAATGGAATAGTCTTTAGACGCAAGGTTAAAAACATAGTCATCGTCCTTGATGATCTTCTTTTCTTTACTAGCAACTCTCGATAAAAAGTTTCTAGCAGCATTTTTCGCAATCTGAAGGATCCAAAATTTAAAGTTTCCCCCACGATACGTCTCTATTTTTTGATAAATCGTTAGAAAGACATCTTGTGTGATTTCACTTGCATTATCTTTATGTTGAAGCATTTGTAAAATGACATAATACACAAGTGGGTGATATTTTTGATATAACGTGGAAAAAGCACGTTCATCTTTTAGTATCAATCCATCAATGAGTTGACGTTCGTTCATTGGAGCTCCTTCAGTTGATGAGACACACGTCACCATCAATTTGTTTCAAATTTGTTTAAAAATCGTAAATAGTATATCATTATTCACAATATTTTTTCAAATTTGTAATAAGTTAAGAAAAAAATATAAAGTTAAGATAGAAAGAATGGTAAAATTTAAATAAACATTACGAAAAAGACGAGTGAATGAAAAAAGTTAACGTATTATTTGCAATCATGATAGTTGCTTTGTTTATGACAGGGTGTCAATCGCACTCTATTAATATAGACACATATAAACAATCTTACTACGACAATTACATCGCTTATTTAAACCAGTTAGAGCACTTAGAAACTCAAGCGTTTTTGCATGCAGTAAAAATCAAAATAGATGTTTCTGAAACAAAAACGATTTTTGGATCAGGGGTGATGTATCAAACCGAAGGAGACAAAACATACGTCTTAACCAATTATCACCTCGTATATGATGAAAGCAATCACCAAAATATTTCAATTATTGATTCTTTAGAAGTTCAACATCAAGCGACATTTGTTTATGGACGTGCTGATTATGATCTTGCAATACTTGTTTTTGTTCAGAATAACGAAACGTATTCTAATCTCAGGCTATTAGAACAACCCTTAGAATCACCCTATGGGTCATATATTTCAGGTTATCCTAAAGGTGAAACGTATCAAATGAAATACGGGACATTTACCAATTATGAAAGCATCGAATTAAAGGGAGATATTGGTGAGATTATACAAGTGAATTTCGATGTCATGAGTGTTCGATTAAAAAGTGAATCTGGAAGTAGTGGAAGTGCAGTTTATGATTTGTATGGCAATTTGATAGGACTTGTATTTGCCGGTAATCATATTCCTAACGGTTTACCTGAGACCTATATGATTCCAAGTTATGAAATCCTTCACTTTTTAGAATTGTATCAAGAGCAAAAAACCACGTGATAATTGAAACAATGTCGTGGTTTTTTGTGTCTTATTAATTGGCATGAAATAAATATGTAAGTTAAAAAAACGTTAAGTAAATATAGATTTGTATAATGAATTAAAACTTTGTTTGATCCTACAATATGGGATTTTGATAACACCTTAGAAGGCGGGCATCCAACGCTTAAATAAACTTAATAAAGTAATATAAAAACACTCCTTGAAGAAGGGGTGTTTTTATTTAAGAAAACCTTTGCAATTTTATCATGTTTCATATATAATATAAAACGGTAATTTTAAATTACGAAATTAAAAAGGGGTATTTATGAAAAAAGGATTACGCTTAGTATTTATCTTTGCGTTACTAATCACATTGGTTGCTTGTGGTGACCGTGAAATCCCAACATTTGATGATATTTTAGATCAAACAATAAATGTTGGTAGTGATGCACAAAATTGGGAAGATTTATTAGAAAATCTTGCAGATAACGAAACACCAGTAGAGGCATTAGTTATTGAAGTTGATGACAATGTCAATTATGATGTTCCAGGAACTTACAATGTCACCATTACTGTGACGGATGAAAGTGACAATGTCGCTTCAGTTGAATTTACAGTGACTGTTGTTGACAATGTAAAACCTGTGATTTCACTTGTAGGTCAAGCTTCAATGAGTTTAATTGCTGGTGAATCATTTACAGATCCAGGTGCAACTTTTACTGATAATGTTGACGGAACTGGTAATGCTACAGTTTCAGGATCAGTAAACACAGCAGTTGTTGGAACTTACACATTAACCTATAGTTACACAGACGCTGCTGGTAATGCTGCAGATCCTGTAACACGTACAGTGACAGTTATTCCACTTGATACACAAAATCCAGTGATCACATTAACAGGTGATGCTGTCTTAACGGTAGAAGCAGGCGCAACATTTACAGATCCAGGTGCTACGTTCTCAGACAACTTAGATGGTACAGGCGAAGCGATTGCTTCAGGTTCAGTGGATACATCTGCTTTAGGATCATACACTCTAACATATACCTACACAGATGCTCAAGGTAATGCTGCAACACCAGTAACAAGAACTGTGAATGTTGTAGATACAACAGCACCAGTCATTATTGTTTCTCAAGCAACATATACAGTTGAAGTAGGTTCTACTTTTACATTACCTACAGCAACCGCTAGTGACAACTTAGATGCAGATGTAACCGTTACGGCAACAGGAACCGTTGATGCTTCAACAGTTGGTTCATATACATTAACGTACAACTTTACAGATAGCGAAGGCAATGCAGCACTAGCTGTTACAGTAACAGTTGTTGTTGAAGATACTACAGCACCAGTCGTTACTTTAGCAGGCGATGCATCAGTTACATTAGAAGCAGGCGCAACGTTCACAGATGCTGGTGCAACCGCAACTGATAATTATGATACTACAGCACCAGTTGTTGTTTCAGGTACAGTCAATAATGCAGCACTTGGAACCTATACATTAACCTACACATCTACAGATGCATCAGGTAATGTTGGAACTGCAACACGTACAGTCACTGTTGTGGATACAACTTCACCAGTCATTACTATTACAGGTGGCGCAAGTATCACTGTTCAAATTGGTGAAACCTATACAGAACAAGGGGCAACATTTACTGACAATTTAGATGCAGCTGGTAATGCAACTGTTGCTACTACAAGTGATACCGTGGATACAGCAACAGTAGGTACGTATACCATTACATATACAGTGACAGATAGTTCAGGAAACACAGCTACAGCAACACGTACTGTCAATGTTTCAGATACGCCACCTAGATTAGCACAATACGCACCAACAGATGATTCTACATTTGGAATTAATAATTATTTTAAATTTGGGTCAATTGAAGCGTTCTTATTGTCATATTCTGACAAAAATCTTTTGGTTATATTTAATGGTCAAGAGGTTCTAGGTGAAATTGAATTTGGACTAGAACCTAATGGACCAGATTCAATGCCAACTAGTCCAATGTTTGGAAATATATATGCTATTTCTGAAAACGGATTATTAATCATGTCATATGATATTATGAATGATTCACAAATTAGCACAGTTTTTAATTTAAATACAAAACAAGTCATTGATGACTTACCAGTTGGATACGTTACTTATTATGCAACAGGACCAAACCAAGGACCTACATCATATTTGATTGATTTTGAAGGATATTACTACATTGTTAAATCAGGAGATGATAAAGGAATTTATACATTTAATGAAGATTTAACGTTAACAAAACACGTGAGTTTTACTAGAGAATATTCAAATGTTTATTTCAATTATAAAGATGAAGTTTACACATTGTTAGAAGTCTCAAGTTATGGACAAAACTATTACAGTGGCACGTTATTATTAGATACACAAACATATCAATTATTACAAACCTATGACAACTATGTAAGCCGCAATCTACTAGGAGAAAAACTAGTACTTTCATATTATGATAATAATGAACCAAATAATAATACTACCATTCATGTTTGGAGTTCTCCAACAGAGATGGCATCATTAAACGCAAGTAGGGTTTATTACTTTAATGAAGAATCAGATGTAGAATACCCTCCAATTTACAAAGCAATGAGCATGGCCATTACATATTTTGATCAAGAAAATCAAGAGAATCAAGTAAGAATATATGATGAGACCTTTACACTACTTTCAACAACTGGTTATTCTCAATATTCATGGTCTGTTGAACAAAATGGAGATTACATCATTGTACTTGATCGTGACTCATCATATAATAATTCTAAAATTCTATTAATCAAAAATGATGGTTCTGAAGCAACAACGATTGATGACTTTGGTATGAATACTACGAATGAAAGTGTTACTTCAAGTGATTTACAAATCTATTATGGTAATAGCGGTGGAAATCCAAATAATCGACCATTTGAAAATTTATATACTGTTCAAGGTTGGGATGATGACGTAGAAAATTCAGTTTATAAAGGATTCTATTTCGAAAATGGAATGATGAAAGCCTTTGATTTGCCAAGCTCCATACATGGAAGTTACAATTATTTTATTGAAAATGCAACTAAAATATTTTTCACATCAAGAATATCAGATTTTACAGAGGGTAATACGCGATTGACCGCATTTATCTATGATTTAGAAACCGAAACATTGACAACCTCACCAACTTTAGACTTAGGATTTTATGGTGCGAATACAAACAGTAATTTCTCATATCAAGATG
Source organism: Acholeplasmataceae bacterium (assembly GCA_965657915.1). Taxonomy (GTDB): domain Bacteria; phylum Bacillota_I; class Bacilli_A; order Acholeplasmatales; family Acholeplasmataceae; genus UBA8290. The sequence continues at coordinate 5,270 of CBFHPN010000011.1, forward strand.
GATATACGTTAATTACTTTTGGAGAAGATAATAATTACAACTCTACCAAACATTTTATATTATATGACGTCAATGCGAATACGTTACAATTAGGATCACTAGATACAGCATTGGAAAATGCTACTTATATTCAAAACTTTACAGTTGAAGAAGATGTTGTAACCGTATCATTCGGTTCAGTTGCACTCTCCACAAGTATAAGTAACTTCGGAGATACATTCACAGAGGTCACACCAACATTTGGTGGTGGCGGAAGTTCAGTTTATGAGATGCCTAACATCATTAACGAAGATGACTTAAAATTAGAAATGAGTTTTGGAGAAATGGGACCAACACTTGTGATTACTTTAAACGGTGTTGAATTATTATCTGTATCAGTTTCAAATACATCGTATCAAGTGTATGTTTATGATGCAGAAGGTATTGAAAATGATACAATCTTTATCGGATTTAGACAATTAGGTTATGTCATCGATTTATCAGATCCAGGATTCACAGAGTATCAAGGCGTGGTAACATCAGGAGGATTCTTAACATTAGATGAGAATTACAATGAATCATTTGATGTCTTGCCAATTGATACATCGATGTTTTTTGAATATTTTTTATACAGAATAGATTGACATTAATAAAAAAAGAGAAAAGCTAAGCTTTTCTCTTTTTTATTGCATTAATCGTTGCATTAATCGTAGAATTTTGTATGCTTAATTCATGAATGTAATGCTCAATTTGATGTTCATGATAATTGAGTGTTTTGTGAGATTCCGCTAATCCAATCAAGGAAACATACGTTGGTTTTTCTCTAATGTCATCGGTTTTACTTTTACCCAAAACTTCAGGAGAAGAGGTGTGCTCTAAAATATCATCTTGAATTTGAAAATATATACCTAAGTGATATCCTAATTTTTCCCAAAGATTTAACGTTTCGATTTGATTGGAAGCAATTGCCCCTAACATAAGTGAGGCTTGAAGTAAGTATGCAGTCTTAAAAAGATACATTTGATCAAGTAATTCAATTGAGATTGATTGTTTCTCAGAAGCTAAATCAAGAGCTTGACCGTAAACCATGCCTTTAGAACCTGTTTTATATGATAAAACATCAATCATCTTTATTTTTTGAGTGTCAGTCAGTAATGGATGGTTTGTTATTTGTTTAAAACTATCCGTGAGTAAACCATCCCCTACTAAAATCGCAAGTCCTTCATCAAATGCGATATGTAATGTTGGTTTTCCTCTTCTTAATGTGTCATCATCCATGGCAGGTAAGTCATCATGTACAAGAGAATAGGTGTGTAATAACTCTAAACTGATTGCAGCATCTACATAATCTAATGGATTAAGTTTGTAGTGCTCAATGACTTGAAGCATCAGTAGTGGGCGAATTCTTTTTCCACCAGCAAGAAGTGCATATTCAGTTGCATCCTTAAGTCTAGAATTCTCTAAGGTCGATAGATAATGTTCTAACGCATTTACAATCTCTTTAATCATGATATTCTCCTAAACGTATTATAACAAAATTCATTGAGATATCTCTTTTCATACAACGAATGTTTAAATATGTGAGCATAAGTTTATGGTGGTGACATGTTATAATATAGTGAGGCATTAAAACATGGAAACACATGGTAAAATCATTTTAATCGGAGAACATGCAGTTGTTTATAACAAGCCGGCAATCGTTTGTCCGGTTTTTGATGCGTATGTATCTGTTGAGATTCAACCATATGAATATACAAGCATTGAAAGTGATTTTTATAGTGGACCTATTGAGCATGCAACAGACCAGTTTGAACCCATTCAACAATTGATTCTCAATGTCATGAAAGTTCATGACATTGAGACTGTTCTCATAAAGATTATAAACAACATTCCAATTGCTGCTGGTATGGGCGCATCTGCAGCCATTGCTGGCGCAATCGTTAAAGCTTTATATAAGTATATTCAAAAAACACTCACAGATGATGCGTTAAAGTCATGGATTGAATTTTCAGAAAAAATTGCACATGGAAATCCAAGTGGCATTGATATGGCTGGTATCTTATCTCATCAAGCACTTGTTTTTCAAAAAGCTAACAGTGTAGAACCTATTCAATTTGACATGAATGGATATTTACTTATTGTATTTAGTAATCAGCATGGATCTACAAAAGAAGCTGTCTCTTTAGCTTCGAAACATATCATAGAAAATCCGACAATCTTGGAGAAGATGCATCAATCGGTTCTAAGAGCCAGACTCCATATAGAAAGTAAAGATATACAAGCATTAGGAAGTGAAATGCATCAATATCATCAATATTTAAGTCAATTAGGTGTTTCTACACCTGTATTAGAAGCTATGATTCAAGATGCAATGATGCACGGTGCTTTGGGTTCTAAACTCTCTGGAGGCGGTCTTGGTGGATGTATGATTGCATTATTTGATGATGTAGAAACGTTACATACGTTTAAAAAAGAATTGATGCATCAAGGGTTTCAAAAACAATTCGTTTTAGATTTAAAAAGGATTTAAGATGAAATCGATTACTGCACGTGCACCGATTAATATTGCACTCATTAAATATTGGGGAAAAAAAGACGTGGTTGAAGTATTACCTTATCAACCTTCTTTATCGTTATCCTTAGATATTTTTGAAACAATCACGACGATTAAAAACATCAACAACAATGGATTTCATTTTTTAATTAACGGTAAAGAAGATGAGAATGTCAAACGTAAAACAGAAACATTCATCAAATTATTTGATGCAAACATCTCTTTAGATGGTATTCAAATTGAAACAAATAATTCAGGACCAACTGCTGCAGGACTTGCATCATCGGCAAGTGGATTTGCCGCACTTGCCGTTGCTGTAAATCACTTTTTTGAATTTTATTATGATCTAGATAAACTTGCTTCCATCACTAGAAAGGGGTCTGGTTCAGCCATAAGAAGTTTGCTTCCTAATGCCGTCGCTTGGTATCCTGAAGGCCACATCAAAGGCATTGAATTTCCTTTTGATGATGTCGTCTTAGGGGTCATTATCATCAATGATCAAAAGAAAAGTATTGGGTCAACAGAAGCCATGCAATTAAGTGTTGAAACCTCTCCTCATTATCAAGATTGGGTAAAACAATCATTTCTTGATTTTGAACAATTTCAAAAGGGTTTAAAAGAAAAAGATTTTCATAAGATTGGTCAAATTTCTGAAGATAATGCACTTCGTATGCATCGTGTTTGTGAAACAACAATACCAAGCATTCAATATTTATCAAAAAGGTCATATGAAGTGATTGAAGTCATACAAGCGTTAAGACTCAATCAACATATCGAAGCTTATGTCACAATGGATGCAGGACCCAATGTAAAAGTACTCACAAAAGCTGCCTATAAAAAAGAGATTGAAGCCATGCTTCAAGGTAACGATATTGACATCTTATGGTCTGGTATTGATACGAAAGGTGCGGTGGTCATTGATGGATAAGATCACTGTAAAAAAACCTGGTAAATTATACCTTGCAGGAGAATATGCTGTTGTAAAAGGATATCATGCGATTATTATGCCATCAAAATGGATGTTACAGGTAGACATCTCCAAACAAGACTTTTTTTCAATAAATAGTGATCAATTTAAGGAAAACATTGTATTTAAAGTCATTGATTATAAAATTGATTATCCTTATGCACTATGGAAGCATACCCTTCAAAGCATTTACAGATACTTAAGATTTAAAAAAATTCCACTTATTAAGCATCACATTCAAATCACATCGGAATTACACAAAGATGAAAAAAAATGGGGATTAGGGTCATCAGGTGCGTTAACCATCGCATTAATTGATGCAGTTTTAAAATTCCACGATGTTCATTTTAGTCCACTTGAACTTTATAAATTAGGCGTGATCACTCAAAAAGATTTAATGGAAAAAAGTTCTTTTGGTGACTTAGCGATGAGTGCGTATCAACAACCTTTATTTTATCGAAAGTTTCATAAGGATTCCATGAGTCAACCATTATTTCAAGACATAGATCAACCTTGGAAAGACCTCATCATTTCTCCAATTGAATTTGAAAATTTGCCTGTCATTATTGTTCATACTAACCAAACTGCGTCTTCGTATAAACTTGTTTCATCAGTATTTTCTTCAAAAGAAAATTTAAATGTGCTTGAACACATTGATCAAGTCACGAAAAAAATGTATGAGGTGTTACGTTCAAACACATATGATGCTTTATATCCGTTATTAAAAGAACACCATGCGCTATTAATGAAATTAAATGTAAGAAAACCCCTTTTTACAGCACATATGAATCATATCGTTTCAAATGTAAGGATAGAAGATGTTGGGTATAAATTTTCAGGCGCTGGTGGTGGTGATAACATGTTAATTGCGACCACTAAAAACAAGATTGAAACATTAATTGATCAGATACCAAAAGAATATCCAATTATTAATAATTTTATTAAAGGAGTCATCCATGTCAAATAGAAAAGATGATCATATCCATTCAGCTTTAAAACAAGACCATCCTCATAATGATTTTGATCTAGTGAGAATGCTTTCTAACTCTGTTGGGTCTGTCGATGTTCATGAGATAGATATTCATGTTGAAATGTTCAATCAAACATTTCAGACACCAATTTATATTAATGCAATGTCAGGTGGATCTGACTTATCAAAAGAAGTGAATGAAAAACTTTCAATCATCGCTTCCCATTTTGGATTTCCTATGGCAACAGGGTCTTTATCTGCTGCCATTAAAGATGAGACTTGGAGCGAAAGCTTTCAAGTCATTCAAAAAAATATGAAAAATGGGTTTAA
>CBFHPN010000012.1:0-9355 GCA_965657915.1 Acholeplasmataceae bacterium
TATTTTGTTATAATAAGAATGCTTTCATCACCTTTGGAAAGGATTTGAATCATGATTAAAAATCCAATCATTTCAGGGTTTTATCCAGACCCCTCAATGATAAGAATAGAAGATGATGTTTATATTATCAATAGTAGTTTTGAATATTATCCTGCGATTCCTATTTGGCATACAAGAGATTTTAAACATGTGAAACAAATTGGACATGCAATTGATCGCATTGAACAAGGTCTTGATCTATCAAACGTCAATCCGAGTGGTGGCATACAAGCCGCAACATTAAGATACCATCACGGCATGTTTTATATTACATCAACCGTAATCTCTAAAGACTACCCAACACAGTCTGATCATTTCATTATATATGCTAAAAACATAGAGGGTCCATGGTCAAAACTTCATTTTATTGAAGGTGCAGAAGGTATTGACTCGAGTTTATTTTTTGATGAAGATGGTGCGTGTTACTTTCTCGCAAACCGTATGATTAAAGATCAACATGATGGTGGAAAAACAGAACTTTGGATTTCTAAATTTAACATCGAAACCTTTCAATTAGAAGGCGACATCCATGCCTTATGGCAAGGGACGGGTGGTGTGTTTCCAGAAGGCCCCCATCTTTATAAAAAAGAAGGAAGATACTACTTAGTGATTGCTGAAGGGGGAACACTTCATCATCATGCAGTCACAGTTGCATATTCAGATCATATTTTTGGACCGTATCAATCAAGCAAAAGAAATCCATTATTAACACACAGACATTTACATCGAACCTATCCGATTCAAAATGTTGGTCACGCAGATTTAGTTGAACTTAAAGATGGTTCATGGATTGGGGTGTGTTTAGGAAGTCGACCTCAAGGTGGATTTTATGATGGGATTAACCTTCAGTATTCTTTTGGAGGATATTATCGAAACTTAGGACGCGAAACGTTTGTATTTCCAGTCTCTTGGCCGACCGATCAAGAAGGCCCTTTATTATGTGGGGACACTGGAAAACTAGAAGCATCATACACCCTAAACTTACCTGAATACAAACAAACAGATACGCCGGTTCAACTTAGTGAAGCATCACTCAAGATAAAGTGGGTTCATCTTGAGCATGCTGAAAGACATCATGTTCAACTACAAAAACAAGATCACCTTACACTGACCTTGCAAGACACACTTGTATCAAGCTTTATTGGTTTTCGTCAAACCTCATGGAAACAAAACATTCGTTTTGATGTCGACATCTCTAAGATAGACGATGTAGATCAATTGAATATTGTTACTTGGCTAAACACCTATACATATATTGGGATTGAACTTACAAAAGATTGTATGTATTTTAAAGAAGTATACCAAGGAAAACCTAACATTCATCATCATGTGATTCATTCCACACACAAACACCACATAGAAATTCTACTTGACACACAAGACTATACTTTTAAAATAGATGACCATCAATTCACTTTTGATGGTCGCGTGATTTCGCCAGATTTAAATGATAGTCATACCGGTGTTCTCATTGGATTTACAGGGATTTCAAAAAACCAAACAACGATAGAAATCACACATTTAAAAGTGTTATAAAAGGAGTTATGATGTCATTTCAAGCATATTTAAAAAACATTGAAACACATACAGGAAAAACAATTTTAGATATTCAAGAACAAGCATCTTTAGATGGTCTATTTCAAAAAGATTTAAAAGCAACACAGTTCGTATCGTATATGAAAGAAACCTATGATTTAGGTAAAGGTCATAGTATGGCATTATGGAAATACTTCATTGATATAAATGACATTCATACGAAACATACAACCATTTCATCATGAAAAAAGTCTATCTTACAGGGATCACAGGAACGGTTGCACCTTATATTAAAGAAGCATTCTTAAAAGAAGGGTATCATGTGGATGATACCCATATTAGAATCAATCGCCTAGAAGAGATTCAAACACTTAAACATCATATAAAAGAAATACAACCAGATCTGATCATTCATGCAGCACTTGGACCCATAGAAACCACAGAAATGCTTGCAGCATATTCCTATCTTAAAAACATCCCTTTTGTTTATCTATCGACAGTGTCCGTGTATGAAGATAATAGTGGTGGACCGTATGATAAAGAGAGTCAGATTCATGTTAAAAATGAATACGGGTTATATAAATACACCTCAGAACAACGTACCCTTATGATTAACCCGAATACCTATATCATGAGACTTGGTTGGCAAATCTCACCCAAAGCAGATGCTACAACGAATAACATGTTTAAATTCATTAAAGACAATACCAATCAAGAAGGTATCATTACAGTGAGTAACCAGTTTTACCCTTCAGCCTCTTTTTTAGACGATACGGCAACTGCAGTTATAGACGTCATCAAAAAACCACCAGGCCTCTATTTAGTCAATGGTAACCCTAAGTACTCTTTATATGAGATCTTACATCTTTTAAAAGATAAGTTTAAGCTTGATATCACGATTCAAAAAGACGATACCTTTCAAAGAAATGATCTCATGATTGATCATGAGGTCAAGGTTCAGTCATTATAAGAATATATTCCAAATTAATATCTTTATACAGTTATCAATTTTGAGCAAAGGACTGAAAATCCATGTATCGATAACAAATACATTTAAAAGACCTTAATTTAAGGTCTTTTTCTTTATACTCTACGCACTATGCTATAATAAATAAAAACTTTTAAAGGATAATCTATGTCAAATCCTTACGCTTCTTTTAAAAACCCAATCTACGCTAAACAAGGTGTCGTTGCGTCTTCAGAAGGTCTCGCCTCACTTGCAGGACTTGAAATCCTTAAAAAAGGTGGTAACGCCATTGATGCAGCTGTTGCGACTGCTGCAGCCTTAACGGTTGTTGAACCTTGTAGTAACGGGATTGGTAGTGATAACTTTGCTCTCGTCTATTTTAAAGATCAGTTATACGGCCTCAATAGTAGTGGGTATAGTTCTAGAAATATTTCAATCGATAAAGTCAAATCAAAAGGCCATGACACCATGCCGCCTTTTGGTGTGATCCCGATTACCATTCCAGGGACCCCTAAAGGATGGGCAACCCTCATTGAACGTTTTGGAAACTTAACATTATTAGAAGTTTTAGAACCTGCCATTAAACTTGCTAGAGAAGGGTTTATGATTTCTGAATCCGTGGGGTTTTATTTTGAGAACGCTATCAAAAAATATCAAGAGACCAATCAAGGTGCGATGTTTCAAACATTCTTTGATGTTTTTACAAAAGAAGGCAAACGATATCAAGCAGGGGATCTCTTTCAATCAGAATTAATCGCAAATACCCTTGAAGACATTGGTCAAACAAACGCCAAGAGTTTTTATGAAGGTGATCTTGCTGATAAAATTGTGTCTTTTATGGAAAAACATGATGGCTATATCGACCATGATGATTTAAAGTCTTTTTCTTCTACTTTTGTTGATCCTATCTCCACCCATTATAAAGGCTATGATGTCTATGAAATCCCGCCGAATGGTCAAGGGATTACGGCACTCATGGCATTGAACTTATTAAAAGATGAGACGTATGATCTATATCATCCACATACGACCCACAAACAAATCGAAGCACTTAAAATCGCTTTTTCTGATACGTTAACTTATGTGACAGATCCAAACTTTATGAAAGTCAATCCTTCTTTTTTATTAAGTCAAGATTATGTCAACTTAAGAAAAAAAGAGATCAAAGAAAACGCCTCTTTATTTGAACCACTTGATTATCAAAAGGCAGGCACTGTGTATTTAGCAACTGCAGATCAAGAAGGCAACATGGTGTCTCTGATTCAAAGTAATTATATGGGCTTTGGAAGTGGAGTTGTGATTGATGGCACTGGGATCTCCATGCAAAATAGAGGCCATACCTTTAAGTTAGATGAGACCCATCATAATAAGTTAGAACCGAGAAAGAAAACCTATCATACGATTATTCCTGGCTTTCTGATGCAAGGAGAAAAACCTATTGGACCTTTTGGCATTATGGGAGGGTTCATGCAACCTCAAGCCCATGTTCAAGTACTGATGAATCTGATTGATTTTCATATGAACCCTCAAGCTGCATTAGATGCCCCACGTTTTAGATGGGATGAAGGATTGAAGGTTGCGGTTGAAAATAGTATGGATCCAGCTTTAATAGACGCCTTAAAAGAAAAAGATCATGATATCGTGATTGAGGCGAGAGGATCATCATTTGGACGCGGGCAGATCATCTTAAAAAAGGGTGGTCATTATGAATGTGGTACTGAAACAAGGTGTGATGGATTGATTGCATACGAGTAATTAAAACCTTAAGGAATTGTCTTCATACATGATATACTTAATGGGAGGAGACAAACATGAAAAAAACGTATAACCTTATTTTATTATTTATCTTTTTATTTGTATTATCATCGTGTGTGACCACCCCCGAAGACAATCTTCCAGATGAAACGGAAGTCACGATTTGCAATGAAACCTTTGATGATAAAATGATCACGTTTTGTGATGATTTTGAAACAGCAGAAAATCCAAATGCACAAGGTGTGGATCTATCTAAGTGGGCATTTCAAACCGGAGACGGCTCTCAATACGGGATTCCTGGTTGGGGCAATAATGAAGCGCAGTATTATAGAGAAGAAAATGCATTTGTTGAAGGTGGCTATTTAAACATTCAACTTAAAAATGAATCTTTTGGGGGAAAAGGATATACCTCAGCGAGACTTTGGACCAATAATATTTTCTCTCAAACATATGGAAGATTTGAAGCGTCTATTAAATTGCCTTTAGGCAATGGATTGTGGCCAGCGTTTTGGTTACTCCCAGATAATACAACGTATGGGACGTGGGCAGCCAATGGAGAAATCGATATTATGGAAGCCAGAGGTCGTCTTCCATATGAAGCATCGGGTGCGATTCATTATGGCGGTCAGTGGCCAAATAACACCTATTCTTCTGAAACGTATACATTCCCTTCAGGACAATCCATCAATGAATTTCATACGTATGCGATTGAATGGGAAGAAAATATCATCCGTTGGTACATCAATGACAACTTGTTTTATCAAACAAGTGATTGGTATAGTGAAAATGGCGCATATCCAGCACCATTTGATACCTCATTTTATATCATTTTAAATTTAGCAGTTGGTGGCACCTTTGATGGTGGACAATTACCGGATGCTTCAATCTTTAATGAAGATGTATTGATGCAATTAGAGTATATAAGAGTGTTTCAATATTTTAAATAAGAGATATGATTAAAGAAGTTAACATTCAACAAAATAATCAACGTGGATTTCCACTAGATATACCATCGATTCAATCGATTGATTCGATGGTGTTTAAAACGCCAATTACAATTTTAGTGGGTGATAACGGCTCAGGAAAATCAACCTTTTTATTATCATTGGCTAAAAAACATGATGCCATCAATACGAGCATGTATCCACTGAACCATCCATATTACGATCGATATCAACCGCTTGTTGATAAGATGACACTCACCTATGATATTAAACATAAAAAAGGGTTCATGTTTTCAGGTGAAGCATTTATTACGTATATTCATCATTTACAAGATCAAAAAAAAGACTTGGAAGCTTATGTTCAAGAAGTTGAGAAAGCATATCAAGATAAAAGTGATTTTGCGAGAAACCAAGCACTTGCACCAGCTAAAAAAGAATTGTATGCCATCAAAAACAATTATGATGGTGATCTTCAAGAAAAAAGTCATGGTGAAGGATTTTTAAGTTTTTTTAAAGCACGTATGCATCAACAAGGGATTTACTTTTTAGATGAACCAGAAACGCCGTTATCTTCGATGCATCAATATCAATTATTTGTATTATTAAATGATCTTGCCGCTTCAGGTAGTCAAATTATTATCGCAACACATTCACCCATATTAATGGCACTCAATCACGCAACGATTTATGAATTTACAGATACCATTCAAAAGGTGAATTACGAAGATGTTGAAAGTGTACGATTTATGAAATATTTTTTAAATCACACCAAATTATTCAAAGAAAAAGTGAATTCAGGAACATAGTATGAAAGAAATCGATGTGATCGATCAAACACCATCGCCAATCTCTAAACAGGATTTAATTCATGATTTAAAAGCCTTAGGGCTATCGTCTAAAGACAACATTATCATCCATGTCTCGATGTCAAAAATCGGATGGATCATTGGTGGTGAAGTCACGTTACTTCAGGCACTTCAATCGTTTTTTCATGAGGGAACCATTGTCATGGTTACTCAAACAGGAGATCTTAGTGATCCTAGAAACTGGGAAAATCCTCCTGTACCATCTTCTTGGATGAATACAATCATTGAAGAGATGCCAGCCTATGATAAACATTTAACACCACCGAATCGGTTAGGACGACTTCCCAGGTTATTTTATAACGCCAAAGATGTCTACCGCTCAGATCATCCGATGGATTCATTTGCTGCATGGGGAAAACATGCGAAAGAAGTGACAAGCTATTGTGATTACCACTGTGCTTTCGGTGATAAAAGTCCAATCCAGTATATGATCGATCAGGACTTTAAAATGCTTATGATCGGAACCTCATATGATACAGCAACCGTTCTACATTATGCAGAAACCAAAGTTAAACACCCATCACGTATGAAGCAACTTTTATTTATCAAAGATGAAATCGGTCAAAGACACGTCTTAGAAGTCGAAGATATTGATTATGATACCATCTACTTTAATGAGATTGGACAAGACTATGAACAGTATCATCACATCTCAAAAGGGTTCATGGGTCAAGCTGAAGCAAAAGTCGTGGATGTAAAGTCACTCGTTCAACATGGCATCACCTATTTAAGAAACAAGGAACGTCAAAATGCCTAAATATCAAACGTTAGATGAATTATTAAAGACATTCAATCAAGATGCAAAAATCTTTTATGATCGAATGTTATCAATTGCACAATCATGTGATATCCATATAAAGGTTCGATTATTTGCTGGACAAGTTGCATTTTATGATGAAGCCACATTAAAACATACATTTCACGCAAGTCCAGTAATTGTGATGAACTTTTTAAACGATCATGTCAATATTTTTGCATCCGCAAATCACCAACTTTTTAAAGATCATCAAGATGTAAACCTTACAGATAAAGACACGTTGCAATATCCTTATCGAGTCGAAGTAGATCACCATGTTTTTCAAGAATTATTTACGTTATCTTTAAGTTCATAAAGTAGAATAACATCTTTCGTTATTCTACGATAATAAAAAAATAAGCCTGAATGATAGGCTTATTTTTTATAGACATTCAAATATTTAATGGTCCAAAAAGAATGGGTAAGTGCGAGTACGCGTTGGGTGATTCCCATATACGGTCCAAATTGAAAGATCACAGATAAAATCAGTAAGGCAATCAGGACACGTACATGATATTTCTTAACATCGTGATCTGAATACTTAATATGTTCTAGTAAAATCAGAAGACCGAGTAATTGAGATCCGTGGGCTGCAAATAAATGAAGATTTCTTTCAAGGTCACTTTGACTCGCCAGTAAAATAGGGATGCCTGGAAGGGTCGTTTTAAAGAGTCCAGCAAATACAATAAAAATCGCGATAAAGAAAAACATCCATGCCACACGTTTATGTAACACTGGGTTTTTATAATTTAAATATAAGCCGTAAAACCAAAGGATGGCACTACCTATAAAAGCGATTTGCATGATCCAAGAAAGATCATAACCTTGAGGTCCTAATTGAGAAAAGTTATTGTTAATAATGGAATAGGATTCAGGTGCAAAAAAATGCGCAACCAAAGCAAACAAATAAAACCATAAGACACCAAATTTCATCATGATGAGTGGTTGATTGATTTTTATCATTTTATCTCCTTATTTTTAGTGTATCATATAATTAAGTGAAGTTTATAGATTTTAGTGAGGTCATAGGAATGCTTATCACATTAAAACACGGCACACGTGCCCTTGAAATGGGAAAACACGTCAATGTATTGATACCAGAGAAAAAGGCACCTGTGGGTGGATTTAAGACCTTATATCTATTACATGGGTATTTTGGTGATTATACAGATTGGGTGTATGCTTCTAACCTTTTACGATATGCTGAACACTATGATCTCGTCATTGTCATGCCTGATGGTGGCAATAGTTATTATGTGAATCATCCAAATGGTCTTAAATATCATGACTACATCACGAATGATTTAAGAGTTCGTATTGAAGAAACTTTTCATGTGTCGACCAAAAAAGAAGACCGTTATATTGCAGGGTTATCAATGGGTGGATACGGGGCCTTATATTTAGGACTTCATCATCCTGAACTGTATCATAAGATTGCAGCGTTATCACCTGTGATTGAACTTGAAAAGATGGAAGACCATTTTATGAAAGGTGAACGCGTGTATCAATTTCAAACGTTATTTGGCAGTGAACCTTTTAAGAATAGTCATTTAGATTTGTATCATGTGGTTAAAAAGATGAACGATCAGAAGGTATTGATCAGTTGTGGAGACAATGATTTTTTAGTTGAAGAAAATAAAAGGTTTCAAACGTATTTAAACGATCAAAACATGCCGCATACCTATGTATTTAAACCAGGTGCGCATGACTGGACATACTGGGACCAAGAAATACAAACCGTCCTATCTTTTTTAATGGAAGATTAACATGCAAGACGCCATTGATTTTTTACTGAACTTAAATATGCCATTATTTTGGATGATTGGTATCATGTTTATTTTAGCGGTGATACATCCAATCATTTCTCAACCATGGAGTTTATTATCGGTAACCGTTGCAAGTATTTGGTTTGGCATTCCAGTTGCACTCTTGATTTTATGGAGTGGCTATCTTTTAGGGATGGTGTTATATTACGTTCTTATTAAAAAGATCGATCAAACCTATCACTTTGAAAAACATGCGAAATTCATTAAAGCAAGAAACTGGTTAAGAGAAACTCCTTCTTATCAACATGCTATTTCACTAGGGACACCACTTGTTCCAACATACTTCATAAAAATGATGATGCCTTTATCAGAACCAAGTTTTAAAAGCTATATGGCAGTGATGATGGGTGCATATGTAATTTTAACAATTTCTAATGTATTACTTTATTATGGTATTTTTGTTGAAGCACTCCTTGGAGATCGTGCTTGGATCACATTTCTTATATTGTTTGGGTTGATTATGGCAATGTATGTGGTAAGCCATAAGAAAAGAAAAATAAACGCATCATAGAGGCTCCCACAATCGTTTAGGACACATCACGTATGTTATAATGAAATCAAGGAGTAATTATGAAAAAAATCATTGTATTCATCACCATTGTATTAGGTAGTATATTACTATCTGG
>CBFHPN010000013.1:0-8509 GCA_965657915.1 Acholeplasmataceae bacterium
TCCTTCATATGCCCAAAGTGTTCCAACAACAGCGAACCCAAATGCAACAATGACTTCAAAGAATGATAAACTTGATAATGTATTGGTTGTAACAATGGCCTGATCGCCTGTTAAAACACCCATCACGATAATCATCACAATTGGAATCAGTTTGGCAACCATGAAAACCACTTGCGTGATGGCACCAACTTTAAGACCTAAATAATTTACAACTGTAAGTACAAGTATCGCAAGTATCGCAACTAGATTAATCACCGATCCTAGTTCAACAAAGATATTTGATAGGACTTGTGCAAACAACACTGCAAGTAAAGCAATACTACCAGATGACGCGAGCACTAAATTCATGGTTCCTGATAAAAAAGCAACTTTTTTACCATATGCCTCTTTTAAATATAGATAATAACCGCCATTTTCAGGAAATAAAGATCCAAGTTCAGCATACGATAATCCTGAAAACAACGTAATAATCCCACCAACAAACCATGCAAGTAAAGATAATGGTAGTGAATTTCCAATACGACCTAAAATTTGGCCACCTAAAAAGAAAATCCCAGATCCAATCATAATACCTGCTAATAAAGACATGCCACTCCATAAATTGAGTGATTTTTCTCTTGTAAATTCGTTTTGCATTGACTTCTCCTTTTTTTATAAATATCCAAGCATGCGAAGGACCATTATCGATCCAAAAATCGTCACCGAAGATAATAGTGTTGTCCAAACAACAAGTTGACCAGCAACTTCTTCATCCCCACCTAAATTTTGAACCATCACAACACTTGAAACTGCAACAGGTGATGCATAAAGTGCAATCATCGTAGGTATCAGTAATCGGTAGTTTTCATGTGATGGTATAAGAAGAATGGTTAAGACCAACATTGAAACAGGAATGATGAGATTTTTAAAGATCACACTTGTTACGATTGCTTGTTTTGCTCTTGAAAGCGTCTTAAATTCAAATTGAGCACCAAGTGCAATGAGTGCAATGGGTGACGCTGTTTGACTTAGAGACCTAATCACATTATATAAAAAAGGGACGTCTCTTTCAATCAATATGATAGGTACGTTGTTTTCGCTTACAAGATAGGTCTTTAAAACAACAAAAAAGATCCCTGCGATGACACCAACTATCAAAGGGTTTTTAAAAAACGTTTTTACTATGTAGATGAAATCGAGTTGCTTTTTTTCTTCTTTATAAAAAATGGATAAAACAATGTTTGAAATAAAGTTCGATAATGGAATGATTAAAACAGCTGATAATGACAGTAATGCATTGGTTTCTCTTGTACCGATAAACGCTGCTAAAGACACACCAATCATCGCAAAATTACTTCTTGTAAAACTTTGATGAACAGGTCCTTTTTGATTGATTGGCATCTTAACGAATAACAAAACAACATAGCCAATGATTGTAAATAATACAAGACCAGATGCACTAAAAAATAACATCCCTAAATCGACATTTTTAAGTGTTTCTGTTTGATAGACATTATAAAAAAACAATAAAGGAAGGGCAATCATGAAGATGTACTGATTCATTTTACGAATCAAGTACTCTTCAATGAAACCCTTCTTTTTTAAGTAGTATCCTAATACAATTAATAAGATAACTGGTAAGATCGCATTAAGAGAAAATAACAAGGTGTCAAAAAACATTAATACGCGTACGCTCCATCTTTAAATACAATAACTTCACTTCCGTCTTGTTTCACACCAACAATAGATAGATCCTCTGTCCCAAACATAAAGTCAACATGTGATTGAGAATCATTATAGCCACGTTTCACAAGGTCTTCTGTGGTTGAGGTGAGTCCACCTTTAATATTCATTGGATACGCACGACCGAGTGCAATATGACATGACGCATTTTCATCAAATAGAGTAGAAAATAAAATACGTTTCATTTGAGAAATTGGTGAATCGTGTTCGACAAGTGCGATTTCTCCAATATACTTAGAGCCTTCATCAGTTGCAAGTAAATTATCAAGTGCGTCTTTGCCTTCTTTTGCATCATATTCAACAACTTGACCGTCTTTAAAAACAAAGTAAAAATCTTTAATAATTTTCCCTTGATAATTAAGCGGTTTTGATGCCACCACTTTACCATTCACGCGGTATTTATCTGGCATCGTAAAATTCTCTTCTGTAGGAATATTTGGATTGAAATACACACCTGTTGTGGCATGTTCTCCACCACCAACCCAAATGTGATCTGGAACAAGTCCAATTTCAATATCTGTTCCTAAGTTATTTTTAAATTTTAATGATGAAAAATTTTGTCCATTTAAATAATCATCATGTTCAGCAAGTCTTGCGTTGTGTTTATCCCAAACTTCTTGAACAGGTGTGACACCATCAACATGAGACGCCTCAAATATAAGTTCCCACAATGCTTCAATCCCGGCTTCTTTTTCAAGTTCAGGAAATACTTGTTTCGCCCAAGCTTCATTAGATGACGCTACAATTGTCCATTGGGTTTTATTTCCCATCATAAATTCTCTAAAAAACTTTAGTGCGCGAGACGATGCGAGTGCTGATAATTGTAGTTTTTTACCATCAACATCTTTAAAAATACCAGGGTTTGGTGAAGACACAGAAATAAAACATGCGCCTTGATCAAGTGCATAATGATATTGTGCTTTTAAATATTCTGGAACCTCTTGAAGAACCTCTTCAGTTTGGTATGTGTAGTGAAGTTTTGAAATTTCATCATCACTCCATAATACTAATACTTTCGATGCACCTTTTTGATACGCTGCTTCTGTAATTCTTCTTACAAAATCACTAGATTCTATCGGGGCACGAACGACCACCATTTGATCTTTTTGAACATTAACACCAACCGATACTGCAAGTTCAGCAAGTTGGTTAAGTTGACTTAAATTTGGCATACTATTCTCCTTTTTAAAATTATAACATATTTATATGACGGCTTCATTCGTCAGATTTTGAAGCCATCTTTTTTTCTTTAATAATTGCAGTGAGTAAAAGAATTTAAGAAGTTCAGTGCCTTTGACAAGTAAAAATAACCAGGTGACATCTAAATTCGTAACATACACTAAAACAAGAGCAAGTGGCACCATCACAACCCAAGTAAACCCTGAATCTGCATAGATGGTTGATCGCATATCGCCACCACTTCTCAATGTGAAATAAATCGCGACATTCACACTATATAGCCATATAAGAACACTATTGTATCTTGTTGTAATTAGTGCCCATTCATAGGTCACTTCTGATATATCATATAACCCAACAACAAATGGGGCCATCACAAATAAGATTGCACCAACAACAACCGCAGATAAAAAAGCCACCATCATAAGTTTGTATGCATTACTTTCAGCTTCTTCTAATTTATTTTCACCGAGTGTATTTCCGACCATCACAGCAACAGCCGTTGCAATCCCTGAAAACGTGACAAAAACAATTTGTGAGACAGCATTATTAATATTCATCGCAGCAAGTGCTGTTTCACCTCTTAAACTGAAGACATAAATAAACATCGTTTGTCCTACAGACCAAAAGACTTCATTAATGGTTAAAGGCAATGCCTTTAAACTAATTTTTTTCGTAAGATATTTAGGAATGCTAAAGATGGTGAAAAGTTTTGCGTAAAATGGTGCTTTTCTCACAATCATTAACCCGTACAATAAAAAGACTTCAACATATCTTGCTATCACTGTCCCAATGGCTGCACCTCGTACACCCATCGGTTCAAATCCTAAGTGACCAAAAATAAGGACATAATTAATGGCTGCATTTAATAGTAAAGCAAATAAAGAAATATAGAGTAACGGTTTGGTTGTACCCGTTTCTCTAAACGTTGTTGTGATGGCGAGAGACACAATAAACGGAAATACACCAAATTGCACAATACGCAAATAATCCATCCCCAGTGAAATGGTTTCATCTTTAGATGCAAACCATCCAATCATGGTTTCACCAAATAAAATAAACAGTAAAAATGCGGTTGTTGATACTAATATCGCCGCACTCATTTTATATCGATAAGACATTTTTAATTCTTCTTCTTTTTTTGCACCAAAAAACTGGGCTGTAAAAATACCAGCGCCACCCATGACACCAAACGTTACAATCATCACCACAAAATTCAGTTGATTAATGATCGTCACAGCGTTAATTGAGGATTCACCTAGTTGTCCAACCATTAAATTATCGACCAAATTGACTGATGCGATAATCAGTTGTTGAAGTACGATGGGAATCGCAATCAATCCTACTTTTTTATAAAATTCTTTTGATCCAAATAAGTGTTTTATGTTGTTCATATTCACTTACAAATTATAGCATAAAGACATAAAAAA
The DNA here is from genome assembly GCA_965657915.1 of Acholeplasmataceae bacterium. Taxonomy (GTDB): domain Bacteria; phylum Bacillota_I; class Bacilli_A; order Acholeplasmatales; family Acholeplasmataceae; genus UBA8290. The sequence continues at coordinate 4,332 of CBFHPN010000013.1, forward strand.
AAGACGTATGAAACGTCTTTTTATCGCTTTTCTACATCAATAATTCTTAGAGTATTCGTGGTACCATGTTGTTGCGCCCAACCTGATGTAATGATGATGGTTGTTCCGACTTCAAATCCGTAATCGAGTGCAACATCGGTTGCAACTTTATCATACGCATTAATATCTGTTACATTTTTACGGATGGCTGCATGGACGCCAAAATAGTAGGTAAGTTTTCTTGCAGTTTCTTCACTATTGGTAATCGCTACAATTGGAACAGATGGTTTAAATTTACATAAACGTTTTGCCGTACCACCTGTTTCAGTAAACGCCATAATAACTTCTGCTTTAGGCAAAGTTAATGCTGTTTGAGCAACGGCAACGCCAATTGCATCAGAAACCGTTTGACTTGCAAATGCAGACATTTTATTGAGTCTTGTTTGGAAATTGATGGTTTCTTCAATCGCTTTTGCAATTGTATCCATGGTAAGAACTGCTTCAATAGGATAATCTCCAGCTGCAGATTCACCAGATAACATAATCGCATCGGATCCATCTAAGATTGCATTCGCAACATCACTTGCTTCAGCTCTTGTCGGTCTTGGATTATGCATCATTGATTCTAACATGTGTGTTGCTGTAATAACAGGTTTACCAAGTTCATTGGCACGTGTAATGATTTTCTTTTGATAAATAGGCACGAGTTGCGTGGAAACTTCAACACCTAAATCTCCTCTTGCAACCATCACACCATCCGCGACTGATAAAATATCATCTAAATTATCAACACCTTCTTGGTTTTCAATTTTTGCAATGATTTCAATATATGGTTTACCAACAGACGCTAAAATTTCTTTCACTTCTGAGACATCTTCTTTGCGTCTGACAAATGATAGTGCAAACATGTCAACGCCTTCTTGTGCACAAAAGATGATATCTTCTCTATCTTTTTGTGATACAAATGGCATGGAGAGTTTAACATTAGGGACATTCACACCTTTTTTGGTTTTTATGACACCGTTATTAAATATCTTGCACGTTAATACACCAGGTTTTTTTTCCAATATATCAAGACGCATTTTACCATCATCAATTAAAATATATTGTCCAACTTGAATGTCTTCAAATAGTTCTTGACTGTCCACATGAAACGATTGTTTTGTTCCAACAATATTTTCTGAAACAACATCAACAATATCACCTTTTTTAAACGTGACTGCATCATGTTCAAATTTTCCTGTTCGTATTTCTGGTCCTTTTGTATCTGCAAGTATCCCGACGATACGTCCTTTTTCTTTGGCAATCTCACGAACCATTTGAATACGATTTTTATGCTCTTCGTGATTCGCATGCGAAAAATTAAGACGCGCGACATTCATACCGGCATCTATCAGTTTACCAATCATCTCTCTGTTATCAACAGAGGGTCCTAATGTACATACAATTTTTGTTTTTCTTTTCATGTCAGCCTCCAAACCATGACTATTATACACCTTAATATGTAAAAATTAAAGGCTTACTTCTTGTTTTTCATAGATTGAACCATCTTTTGTTCTTATAAAAAATTTTAAATCAATCAAATCTCTTCTTAGTCTGACATAATCTTCATGATACGCTTTTAATACGGCATCCACTTCTTTTTCAGAGTATGTTTGATGCATGTTAAAATCTTTAGCGATCATATACAAAATGGCCCATTGTTTTTTTCTTTTTGAAGGGTATACTAATATGAATTTTGAATCATCATTAACATACGATTCCCATATTGATTGAATCTCTTTTATCGTTAAATTAAACATTTCTTGATTTTCCTTATCTGATTCATTATAACATTTGAAAAATAAAAAAGTTTAATACAATTGTATTAAACTTAAGATCATTGAATGAAAAAGAACAAAGAGAACCTCTTGTTTTAGATAAGTTACTCAAACATAAGTTTTATATGCTTTATGGTCTTTTCATGATTACAACCGCAATTGGTTTGATGATGATTGGATTATCTTATCAAGCAGGAGCTAGTTATTATGCTTTTGACGATAAGATTGTGACTTTATCTTTATCGATTTTTGCAATTTGCAATGGGTTTGCTAGACCTCTATTTGGATATTTAATCGATCGTCTTGGTTTGATTAAACCAAGTCTTATCAGTTTATCTTTAATTGGGCTTGCTGCAATCATGGGCATCTTAAATCAAGGACAAAGCTTTTTCTTATACATATTAACTTATGGATTATTTTGGTTTAATTTAGGTGCTTGGTTATCGATTATGCCATCTATGATCAAAGCTTATTACGGATCAAACTATTATGCAAGAGTTTATGGCATGATCTTTACTGCTTATGGATTAGGTGCAATCATCTCAACATTAATATCTGGATCGATTATCGATGCTTTAGGGGATACCTTATATTTATACATATCTATTTTAGGTTTATTAGGATTTGGTTATATATTTATATATAAACTCAAATCTTATGAACCTTTGGAAGATAAGGCTTTAAATGTTTCTAAAATCAAGGTATAATAAAAATATAAAAACATTTGAAATGGATGGATCTTATGAAATCAAGTGAACATATATCAAGATATGAAGAAATCGCTTATTTAATCGCTAAAAGAATTGTATCAGGAAACATTAAAGAAAACGATAAATTAAAAGGAAGATCTTTAATATCATCAGAATATAATGTCTCAAGTGAAACAGTAAGAAAAGCAATGCAGCTTCTTTCTAACTATAACGTTGTTACAGTTAAGGAAAGAAGTGGTATTTATGTTTTATCAAATACACATGCTAAAGCATACATCAAACACTTTGAGCATCAGAGATCAAATAAAAATGCTGTTCAAGAAGCTGCTAAGCTTCTAGAACAATCAGCTAAAATCAATCAACAACTTGAAAAGAAATTTAAACAAATCGTTAGCATTTATGAAAAAGATGTCTTTCCTTTTCCATATTTCATATACGAAATCCATGATGATTCACCATTTGTCAATAAAACCATAGAATCCCTAAATTTTTATGATCAAACAGGTGGGATGATTATAGCAGCTGAATATCAAAACATACTTACGCAAATCCCGTCACCAGAAACGAAACTAAAAGCCCAAATGACACTATACATTTTAGGGGATAAAACCATTAAAGATAAAACGTTTCATTTCTTTAATGAGTAACAAACTCACTTTATAAACCCATAAGAACTCCCATGAGTTCTTTTTCTTTAATCCCTCATGAATTGTTACATATACCATATAAACAATCTTTATTATTGTCGATAACAAACAATGAAGTCATTTATGAATAAAGATATAATGAACATGAAGGAGTGATGAAAATGTTTATATTGAAAAATGCTTATCTTGTTCACGAAGATAAGACGGTTAATCTATTAGTGAAACTAAATAAGGTTAAAATACTTACAGAAAGTCTAGAACAATTCGATCAAACAGATATTATCGATCTTGAAGGTCGTATGGTCTTAAGAGGATTTACAGATACACATATGCATCTTGATAAAGCACTTATCGGTGAAAAGGTTGTCAATACATCAGGAACTTTAGAAGAAGCTATCAAGATCATGAGTACTTATAAACCAACGATGTCTGATCAAGACATCTATGAACGTATGAAAAAAGTCATCGATATGGCTTATGCACATGGTACTAGATACTTAAGAACCAACATTGATATCGATGACAATATTAAATTAAGAAGCTTAGATATCATTCATAAGCTTAGAGATGCATATAAAGATAAGATGGTTATTGAAAGCATCGCTTTTCCTCAAGAAGGCTTTTTAGATAACGAAAATAACTTTTCATATCTAGAACTTGCACTTAAGAAAGGTGCCGATGTCTTAGGTGGTATTCCAGCATTTGATTCAAATCCAAAGCTACATCTAGAAAAACTGATGGAACTAGCTAAAAAATATGATGTTGATCTTGATGCACATATCGATGAAACAGATGACCAGAAAACATTAACGATTAAAGATTTAATCAGATTAACAAAAAAATATAATTATCAAGGTAGAGTCACTGCTGCACATTGCTGCTCATTGGCAGCTAATGATAAAAAAGTTGTAAATCCTATCTTAAAAAAAGCAAAAGAAGTAGAACTCAACATCGTTCCACTTCCAAGTACGAATCTTTATCTTCAGGGTAGAGGAGATACTAAAAATATTAGAAGAGGTATC
>CBFHPN010000014.1:0-8093 GCA_965657915.1 Acholeplasmataceae bacterium
AGTTTTTTTATTGGAAAATTTCTAATTTTAAGATTTCTTTGAGTTTGTTAATATCTTTACTTGTCAGTGAAGAGACTGCAAATCTTATTCCATACTCTACTGGAATTGTAAAAATTTTATGCGTCTTTAACCTTTCGAAGACAATGATTGGTTGATTTGTTTTTATCGTCATAAAAAAACCATGATCATACGGTAAATACTCAATTTTTTTATCTTCTAATATTTTCACTAATTCATTCACCCTTGATTCAAGGAGTGCTTTGGTTTCTTCTAACTCTTTCGTATATACTTCATATTGATATTTAAAAAGATGTTCGATCACTTGAAATCCAAAAGACGAAGGTAAAGAATACGTGGACCTTGCGATATATTTCGTTTGGTGATCAATGTTATTTAATAGTTCAACATGATTTGAAACAGTAACAAGCATCCCGACCCTTGCACCATATAAAGAAAAAGCTTTTGACCCTGAGAATGTCATAAACATGGTTAAATCTTTCAGATGATCATTGATTAACGCAAAATAATCATAGGTTTTATCAGCATAATCAACATATGCCATATCATTAATAAGAAAAAGTCGATCTTTAAGTTGATAAGATTGGAGAAGTTCTAATAAATTCAACCACTCTTCTTTTTTCATTGTGTAACCACTTGGATTGTGCGCTGGATCATTGATAAGTATAAATACTTTTTCATGAATCCATAATGCGTGATCAATTTTAACTTTTAATGTGTGCAAGTCATATTGATTTTCTTTATTAAACATATAAAACGTATCGTATGTGATACCTTGATGTTCTAGCATTTGATAGTTATTATTCCAAGTGGGTACTGCATTAATGACGATATCTTTAGAAGTTGCAACACTACGATAGAGTAAATATAATGCACCAGTTCCACCAAGTGTTAAAATATGTTTTTTAGGAAGACTTAAAGAACCTTTAGATAGATGTTCCCACCATAAATCACCAACATGTAATAACCCTTCTGGTTTGGTGTAAGGATACATGTGCGGAAGTGCTTGAATACTTTGTGTCACTGTTTCAAAGGCATGAAACTGATGTTTGTCGTCATAGATTGAACCTATGGTTGCATTGATGACATCATCATCTTCTTTTTGAAGAGATCTCGCATCATCCGCAATAAGTAACGTATCAAGATTAATCGGGTTATTCATATGTGCTCCTATTTAAAGAATCCTTAATTTGAATTATACGCCTTAATGGCATAATTTTCTATAGTTTGGGGATACTTTTTGTATTAAAAATATATTAAAATATGGATTTTATAAATATATCTGATGCTTTTCTATACGAACGTATAAAAATAAGTTATAATGCAACCAAAGAGGGAACCTATGAGAACATTAGAATTCGTTGTTTTAGCTTTAAGTTTGTTACTCCTTGTTGGATCATTTTTTAAACTCAGTAAGAAACATATTTATATAAGTTATTTACTTTTACTCTTTGTTATACTTTATGCCGTTTTTGAAGGATTACGTTATGAAGTGATCATCATTTTATTATTTTTAGTACTATTCTATCTTCCTTTTAAACCTTTATTAAAGCTCAGACGCTTTTTGATGATTTTCATTATCAGTATAATGCTTCTACTGATGCTTGCATTTCCCGTTTATATGATGCCAACCCCAACTGGTACCTATGATATTGGAACAAAAACATATCAAGTTAATGATGACTCTAGAAATGAAATTTATGGAGATCAAGAAGGTATCAGAAAGTTTAATTTTCAAATTTGGTATCCATTTATAAAAACAGATGAGCAGGAACGTGCTCCTTGGTTACTTGATCAAGAGGTGACCTCTCAAGCGTTAAGTCGTGACTTTGGGTTTCCTGGATTTTTACTCAATCAAACAAAGTTTGTGACATCCCATAGTTATTTAGACGCAGATTTTACTGAAGAAACGTCTTATCCAATTGTCATCATTTCACATGGTTGGAGTGGAACAAAATACTTACATAGTGATTTAGGTGAAAACTTAGCGAGTCAAGGATTTATTGCAGTTTCCATTGAACATACATATGGATCTGTTGCAAGTGTGATTGATGGTGACGTCATTGCCAAACAAAACGATGCACTGACAGGTTTTGCTGATTCAACATTAAATCTTGCAAGCAACACAAGACTGATGATGACGTATGGTTTAGATGTCATTGCGACCATTGACTTTTTAGAAACACTCAATTCAAATGAAAATGATATCTTTTATAACCATTTAGATTTAGATCACATTGGTGCGGTTGGACATTCAACAGGTGGTGGAGGTATGATTTATGCAGCACTTCATGACGATAGAATTCAAGCAATCGTCGGCCTTGATGCTTGGGTTGAACCGATTCGTGATGTGTTAAATGAAAAAACACTCTCAATACCTTCGCTATTTTTAAGAAGTGAAGCTTGGGAAGATGGTCCGAATAATGATGTTTTAATTCCGATGTTACAAAATGCAACTTCAGAAACACAGTTATTTAGAATCAACGGAACAACCCATTATGATTTTGCGATGGTTTATATGTATACATCACTTGCAAAAACATTAGGATTTTCTGGATCCATTCCAACACAAATGATGATTGAGATCATGTTTACATCCCATGAATCATTTTTTAATGAATACTTAAAAAATGAAAATGAAGATTTAACTTGGACGTCAAATGAATACATTCAGATAGTTAATTTTAATTAAAAAACTCCCTTTTGGGAGTTTTTTTTCTGAATCATGTATTTGTATTATGTCTCGATTTGATTGTCTAACTCAGTCACGTTAGTTTCTAAATATTTAAAATGCGTATACTCAAAGGACCACTGTGTTATTTTTTTCTGAACAAACCATGACGCTAAACCTAAAGTAATAATTGTTAAGAATATCCAACCAATAAGTTTCCAATATGCACCTTCATATTGAAACTCTAGTTCTCTAGCATCTAGTACCCAATGTTTTGTAATCCATTTTTCGAATGTAACAAAAACAAATAAATACGGGATGAAAAATAGATACATAGATAATACACTTAAAATTTGATATCCAAATAACCCCATTGCTGATCCTGTCCAATCAGATTCTTTGTTTTCACCTACGATATGAACACGCGCAAGCTCCCATTTTGTCATTCTTTTAGTTGCATACCATGAGCCTAACCCTAATGTTATGATGGTAAAGACTAACCATCCTAACAATCCCCAATAAGGACCATCCTCTCTAAACTCAAGTTTTTCTCCATCAATCGTAACATGAGCGTAATACCATTTTAAATACTTTGGTAGTACAAATACAATTGGAATAATGAAGAAATAAAAAGATAATAGCAATAATAATGACCATCCTAATATTCCCCATGCACTACCTGTCCATGATGATTTTTTCATACGGATTCTTCTCCTTTTTTTATACTTTTCTTTATATTATCGTGAATTATTTTTATGAATATTGCACATAATCCAGAGATAAGCATCGTAACTATGAATACAATTATTCCCTTAATAAAACCAGAGATATTGATACTCAATAAAGACGCGTGTATCAAGGCTTGCAAACCATAATGAACGACATAAATTGTTAGTGTAAGCGGAATAAGAAAATCAAAAAATGCCATTCGTTTAGTATATTTTAGTCCTGTGACTATATATCCTAAAGTACTGAATAAAGCGGCAATCATGGGTAGAAATAAATTTATAGATGTATATGTATTTAAACTCAAGATCGACACTACAAATGATATTAATGAAGCACTCGCACCTAAGATAAGCCAAACCCATTGATTTTGACTAAATTTAGATTTTGTATTTAAAAATGTAGTTTCAATACCTTCTTTACCAATCAATGACCCTAAAAGAAACATTATGAAATATGGAATAAGTCGAGAAATTTGAATCGTAAATGGACCCATTAATTGAATAAAATCAAAACCAAAAAATATTCCAAATAAAGCATATCCAATTACCATCATACTCAATGTGATGACAATCGTTAGTTTTGGATCTTTTAACACGTTAATTTTCACATTGTATAAAGGTGTTAGATTATATAAGATGACAAATACAATATGAAAACTTATGAGTACCCATAAAAACCACAAATGAGCTGCTGGATGAAACATAAGATTGACATCTCTAACAAAATTAAAGAATGTTTCTAGAGATGCAAATTGAACCCACCAAGCAGTACCAACAATTAAATCTTTAAAATAGAGCATAGATGCATTAAAAAGATAGGTTCCAAATAAAAAGATGAGTCCATACTTAACAAGTCTATTTATTAAATAATTTAAAGAGCCTCTTCTTTTGATACTATTATAGGTAAACAATCCAGCAATGAAAAAAAACGTAAACATGAAAAATTGATCAAAATATGTTGCAAGTAATCCCCACATTTCAAAGTTATTAGCATCATCTACCCAAACGCCAGGTCCTCCTGGTACATATGCAAGAATTGCATGATGTAACACAACATACATTGTAAGAAGTACTTTGATATATGATAACCCTATATATTTAGAAGTCAAAGGTTACCCCCAAATGCCGAGAAAGAATAACGAACTTAGTCCAATAAGTATGACACCGACAACAGTAAAAAATGAATGAACATGATCACCCCATAATAATTTTGCTCTTGCAACGAATAATTTGTACACAATAAACTCACTTTTTCTTAATGCACTCACTAATAAAAATAAACCAATTAATATCATGAGGCTTCCCCATATAATATTCATTTTGTTTCTCCTTTTTTTAAAATATTAAAGATTACTTTTTTTAAATCGATGACATCGATGATATCTCTTACCATTATTTTTTGATGATTTTTTGTCATTATGTTTAAATATCCGTTATTTTCATAGACACGAATACCAGAATAAAATTGATATTTTTTGATCATGATATCTTCAATTAAATGCAGCGGAACCGTTACATTCTCTTGGTAGAAGTAAAGATGATTTTCATAAACATCCATGATGATTTCAGGATTCAACGAATAATGATTTCGCCATTTTGAGACAATAAAAAGTTGATATAACAAGAATAATGAGATGACGCTAAGACTTACTGTAAAGTGCCAAGACAACTCCTTTATTGTAGAAACATATGCAGTTGTAATGATCATTGCAATCGATAAACATATGCATAATCCTATAAAAAAATTATAAACTTTTTTCATACGAAGGTCTTTTTTGGCTGAATACAATCTACCTTGATAATTTATTTTGGACTCACCCATAAATAATTCGTCATGTGTAATCCTAAAAATTTTAGTCATTTCTGATATTAAGTGAAATTCTGGTTCTGATAAATTATTTTCCCACTTAGAGATTGTTTGCGGTGTTACATTTAACAATTCCGCTAAAACTTTTTGACTCATATTTTCTATGATTCTATAAGATCTTAAACGTTCTCCAAAAGTCATGAGAATGCTCCTTTGAGTATAGTATAAACAAAAATCACGGATTATCCTAACAACGTTTCATTGATACCCTAATCTTGTATTGACATCGTTTGTTGTTTTTTGATCAATGTGTCATACATCATTACAAACAAACCAACGATGATGAAAAAATAATAACTAACGAATCGCCAAAAAAGCATCGTCCAAAAAAGCAGTCCTCCAGTTAACATTGAAAATATAATTGTAAATGAAATTTCAGCACCACCACTATTACCAGGTGTTGGTATGAAGGCGATTGCATTATATACAAAAACACTTAAAACAATGATTTCTAAATATTGTACATCTACACCACTTGCTTTTACCACAAAATAAGGTATAGAAAAGATTGCAACATGATATAAAAACGATAATACAAGTAAACTCATCATTACAATTTTTTGTTGAAAAATCAAGCCAAGATTATGTTTAAATCTTTTTAAAAAAGAGATAATACGTTTCATTGTATTGATTGGATTTTTTATGATTCTAAGAAAACGTAACGTTTTTAAAATACTAAAAATGATTTTACTCGTACGTTTTGAAGAGAGTGAAAACAATATCACTAGGATTGGAATAAAAACTGCAAAAACACTCCCAATATAAGCAGCGATTCTGATACCTGGCAATGTCATGTAATCATCAAAAAAAATAAATACGATCCATGCCATCAAACTAAATGCAACTTGCATCATTGAAAAAGCAGAAATCGTGATACCGCTAGCTTTTCCTGTAGAGACTCTGTTTTTGAATAAGTAATAAACTTGCGCAGCTTGTCCTCCGCTTCCTAATGGCGTAACATTGTCATAATATTTACCAACAGAAGCTGTTTTTAATGCTAAAATAAACCGTTTTTTGCCAGTGGTTAGATCTATTAATTGATAATATTTTATTCCTTCTACGATCAAAGCAATGATGGGTAACATGATTGCAATGAGTGCATATTCCCAATGAGTCAGCCACAACGTAACCATTCTCTTTAAATCGATTGTTGTGTCGGCACGAAAAGCATTATTTGCAATAATAACAATAACAATGACATTAAGTAAAACAAAAAGAACATTAAGAAATGTCTTCCGTTGTTTCGTTGTCATAACAAATCTCCTCGCCCAATTTTGATTTTAGTAATCAATTAATTTTAACACATTCACATTATAATCTTTTATAAAGCAAATAGTAGTATTTATTTTATGTTTGTGTTTAAATCAGAATCATCAATTAATAATAAAATTTTACCTGCAACAGGATTACCTAGAAATAAGATTAATAATCCAATGTTTCTTAATTCTTCTTTTTTCTGAGCAGAATCTAATAATTTGAGAGCTTTTATCCCTAAAACAATTGGATAGATTAAAAAAAAGCCAAATATCATTCCTATATAAATATATACTTTTGCAGCTGTTTTCATGAACTTACTCCTTTATTACTACTTTAACATAATCAATTAATTTATGAAACACTCTCCTAAATAAAAAGCCATCAATTGATGGCTTTAATTATGTTTTAAGTGGCGTTTCAGGAGGGATTCGAACCCCCGACCGACAGCTTAGAAGGTATTTTTCTAATCTATCGGTTGAAAAATGACTGTTTCTAAGAAGTTATAAGTGTAAAAATTACCTGCTTTATCCATCACATAGATTTCAAGTAATCCCCAAATACCAGGTGCAGATCCGACTGGCAAGGTTACATTTATTGTATATTCTCTCCATTCATATGGATCACCAGCTTCATAGAACATATTATAAAATTGATCATGATAATGATATTCAAAAAAATCAGTTCCTAATGGATCTCGTAATACATATGACACAACTCCTAATCCGGATAAGTCATCTCTAGCAAAAAATTTAATTGTGACGAGTGTCTCTCCATTTGGTGCATCAGGATTTGTAGGTCTAGCAGTCACTGTAATTCTATTGACATCTATTTCTGGTGGTGTGCTATCAGGGGTTTCTGTATCTAATAAAAATTTATGTAAATCATTGAAACCATCAATTAAGTGTAAATCTAATCTTGTTAAATTACCACCTGAATCAAGCATCATAAGTTGTCCAAAATCATAATAACCATTGGGATAAAATTGTGTAAAATAAAACTCTATATGTGCACGATTAGTAATCTCATCAAAGTATCCCCAAGATTGGAAACTGTAAGATGGATCATCAATTGCATTAATATAGATATGAGCTGTATTCCATGTAAGTACATTTTCTTCAATCATTTCAAATGAAACATCCACAAAAAATACATCTCGACCATGTAATTGGATCGTTTCAACATCAACTCTAAAGGATTCTTCAATGAGTTCAGGTGGTGTGATATCTTCTAAAGGATTGTTGACATAAAACTTGAATCCAATCGAGCCTTGACCCTCAAAACGTTGATTTCCAACTCTGTCGGTAACAATTATTTGATCTGTTGAGTAGTAACCTGCTTTAAATAGTTTACTAATCGTATGTGATCCTCTTAAAATGGAACCTTTTTCATTAATAGGGGATAAATACATATCAATGTATATCGCAGGTTTCTCTACAGAATACATTCTTAAAAATCCTCCGCTTGCTCCATCAAATAAATCATCTTCGTTATTAAGTTCGATTTCCACTGTTAATAATTTATCTTCTTCAGGAAGTCCATCAACGGTTATTTT
>CBFHPN010000015.1:0-7065 GCA_965657915.1 Acholeplasmataceae bacterium
TAATATTTTTTCAACTTCTAATTTACCTTGATATGCTTTTTTAACTTTTAACACATCAATGAGATCATTTTGTAACATATACATTAAATTGTCTAAGGTATATGTACTTTTTTGTTTTTTATTAAATAATGGCATATTACACTTCCTCTTTATCAAATAAATCTGAATGATCTACTGGTTCTATATTTTCATTAGCTTCTATCACTTCTGGTTTTTCTTCTCCAACTGTATCTTTGACAAATTTTTTAGTATTAGACTCGTTTTTAACTTGTCTATTTTCTTCCGCTTCATCAGAGAAGTACTCAGAGATTGTTAGTTTTTCAACTTCAATAAATGTATTTGTTTTGTTTTTGTTTAAATCTTTTAACATCGATTGTTCTGTATCTGCTTTTCTATTATTCAGATCTTTAATGGAATCGATTTGATTTGCCCAATTCGTTAAGTAGTTTATGATTGCATTGTTCATTGGTTTGCGTTCTTTTTCGTATAATTCATTAATGTTTTTATGGTCCACTTTGTCTAAGTTATCTCTTTCCATAAGATCAAAGAGGTTTTCAAAATCTGTTAGTTTATAACTGATTTTACCGTTGACACCAATCGCTATTTCAGCTTTGGTTGGTTTGTCTTCAAATAAAAACCGACCTCCCCATAAGTTCTCAAAAGTGAAATCTGTATTAATAGCAATGATGTCATAAGGTATACGTTGTTTTTTCAGACCAAATTGTAAAAACCCAATCTTTTTATTAAGTGCTTTGATGTTATGAATTCCTTCAAACATACGCTGTTTCCCTTTTGTTTCTTTGTTTACAACGATGACAATATGATTTTTAGGTACATGTACCTCTGCGTTATATTTAAACGTTGTTTTAAATCTAGTCGCAACAATGCTACGGTCTAATTTCTCGATAATATAAGTGTTATTCATGTTTTAATTTCCTTTCAAATTTTATTTGACTAAATAAAAAACACATACAAATGGATGTATGTGTTTGTTACTCCTTATGCTTTGCGTGATAAAAAATATGATGCTGATGAGTATTCTTTTTTTCTAATTGACAAGTCACCAAAAACATAAATCCCCCGTATGGTTTCTTGGAATTATTATAACACGAAATACAATTTTTAGTAAATGCAAAGTTTAACTGGTTTTACTATTGAATTCTATTCCCACAATTATAACAAAATAACACGATAAACATATCGCGTTTTTTTGATTTACCTTGTTGCGTCTTTTCTAAATAATCCATAGATGATATGGTCTTCTTTATCAATCATCATCAATGGATACATCGTTGTGAATGTCATATCCTCATACCAACCAAGAAATGTATATCCTTCTATCACTGGATTTCTTAATTCTAATGGAAACGAAGATGCTTCTTTTACTTGTGTTTCTATGGTGAGTGCTTGATAGATTTCTAACATTGTAGGCTGATTGGTACGTTCAATACCGTGGATACCGAGTTGTGCTTCGTTATTATATCCAAAAAGATATAATTCACCATTCTCTAGAGTAACTGCTGAATGATATACACCTAGAAAGACGTCTTTGATGTCGTGATCAAAAGAGAATTGCCATTCATAGGGAATAAGTTTGTTTTCGTTATCTTGTATTCCAAGTTGTCCGTATTGATTCCATCCCCATACAAATCTTCGATTTAAAGACGTTGATACATAAGCATGACTGCTCCCAAGTTTGATGCTGATCACTTTTTCATCTGGGTTGATATTAAAAAATGAGGTAATCTCTATCGGTTGACGTTCATCATCTAGTGTATTGTTTCCTAATTGTCCAAAAGTATTAAATCCCCATGTAAATACGCGTCCATTTGAAGTGATTGCTGCACTGTGACCCCAACCTAATGATATCGATGTTATTTTTTCGTTGGTTGTTAAATTAAAGCTTGAGGTGATCTCTACCGGTGTATGTTGACTTGTATTGGTATGGTCTCCTACTTGACCATAAACGTTTCTACCCCATAAAAAGAGACGGCCTTCTTTGGTGAGCAATGCTGAATGACTACTTCCTGCTGCAATCGACATAATCATATCATTTGGGGCGAGTCTTAATCTTGAAGTGATGTCTTTAGGCGTAAACGCATTGATGTTAGATCCATCACCTAATTGGCCACTATCGTTTTTACCCCACGTAAACAGACGACCTGATGATGTTAATGCAAGTGAATGTCCCCATCCAAGTGCAACGTCTTCAATGGTTTCATTTGGGGTAAGTGAAAAAGATGGTGTGATATTGATGGGTTGGTTAGAGTGACGATTTGTATTTGTGCCAAGTTGACCAACATCATTTTTTCCAAACATATACAGTTGGTTAGAAGACGTTAAAACAGCTGAATGTTCCCACCCTAAAAAGACACGTTCTAATGTTTCAGACTCACTTAAAGGAAACAGGCTTGTATTGTTAGTAGGTATCTCTTGATCATGCCCGGTTTGACCGTAATCATGATTGCCCCACGTCCATAAATCTCCTGTTGATGTAATGGCTGCTGAATGGAATTCTCCTAGAGAAACGGTTTGAAATCCACCTTGCAACATGATGTCGTTTGTAATATTTTCGTATGTTTGATAAGTAATCGTATGTGTGATTGGGATCCACTTCGCGTATAACGTGATGTCTGATCCATTAGACATACTGATTTGATCGATATCAAATGGCTTTAAAAATGTCTCATTATCCACATGCCATCCATCAAATGTGTAGTCTTCTTTTATTGGTGGCGTCGGGAGTTGGAATGTATCCTTGTCATAAATGATGGATGATATATTTGTGGGTGATCCATTGGTTTCAAAATAGATACGTAAAGAAGGTACTTCAGTTGTACATGCACTTATAAATATGATCAACGATATCATGATGACGACTTTGATTCGCATGGATACCTTCTTTTGTTTTTTTCAATTATAACATGCTCAATAAACTCCATGGTTTTATGGGATTATATGGCACATGTTGATATAAAAAAAGCTCATAAGAGCTTTTGTTTATTTACAACTGTTTTATGATTTGCTGATCTTGTTCTGTAAGCTCAAAATCAAAAATATCAATATTTTCTCGTTGGTGTTTAGGGTTATGTGATTTAGGGATGACAACCATCCCCTGACTTACTTGATAGTTTAATACGACTTGACTCCATGTTTTATTGTATTGCTTTCCTATTTGTGTCAGTATTTCTTTATGTTCTTCTGAAAGTTTCGCTATCGAATGATATGCCTCAGGAATGATGTCATTTTCTTTACAAAAATCAATGAGATGTTGTTGATGTTTTCCTGGATAAGACTGAAATTGATTGAGGACGGGTTTGATTCTTGCGTGATCAATAAGATATTGCAATTGCTCGTTGTTAAAATTAGAAACACCAATCGATTTGATGACACCTTGATCAACAAACGATTCTAAGATACGGTATACTCTTACGTTTTCTTCGTTGGTTTCTAGTGGAAAGTGCATTAAATATAAATCAATATAATCTAAATCAATGTTTTGAAGTGATTGCTGGATATGTTGAGATGCACGTGCATCGGTGCTGCTAAATTCTGCTTTTTCAGGAATTTTAGTTGTAATAAAAAACGCGTTTCTATCAACCTTTGATTCTTTGACAGCTAGACCGATGACGGCTTCATTTCTATAGTAAATGGCCGTATCGATTAATCTGTATCCTAGGTTGATTGCTGAACGTAGTTCTTTCGTATCAAAATTAATCTCACCAAAAAAGTCTTTGTTTTCTTTTCCAAATGTATTTGTCCCTGTTCCTAAAGCGGGTATCTTAAACCCGTTATTCATGTTATGATAGATCATTTTTTCCTCTTTCTTATGCTTATTTATCGTTGTGTAAGACAATTTGAGGAAATGGAATATTGATATTGTTTTGGTCGAATAATAATTTAAGTTCTCTATTCAATATTCTAGAGACACCAAATTTATCTTTTTCATCACAAAGTGCACCAAATTTTAATACAACAGAAGAATCAGCAAGTGCAGAAACGCCGTAGTATTTTGGAACTTCTTTAATCTCATTGTATTTTTTCTTGAGTGTTGGTAAAAACTCTAAACAAATCTCCTCTATTTTTTGTAGGTCAGATCCATATTCAATCGACATATCACAAAATCCAACAGAAGCTTGTTGAGATAAGTTCAGTACGGTGCTGATTTGACTGTTTGAAATATATTTGATGTCATTATTGGTTGGGTCTAAAAATTTAGTTGTTCTTAGATTAATGGCCAATACTTGACCTCTAAACCCATCTAAATAAACAATATCTCCTACTTCAAATTGTTTTTCAAGAATAATAAATAATCCACTAATTAAATCTTCAACAAGACCTTGGGCACCAAAAGAAACCACTAACCCTAATAACCCTAATGAAAGTAGTAACGTTCCAGCCTCAACGCCCCAAGCAGTTAAAATAAAGATCCCACCCATGAAAATATAAACATATTTTAAAAAGCTCTTAAGTAAGTGAATGTTTGCAGACTCATTTTGTTTCTGCGTAAACACGATGAAGAAAATCCATGAAGTTAATTTCACCAATACCCAAATGAGTAGGATAATCGTCCCTGTTTCAATGATTCTTAAATAATTATCAATGATTAATGATCCAATATCAAAAAATTTCCCTAATGATCGATCAACGATCTCTGCAAATGTTGTGTCTGGAAATAATGATGCTGTAAACATTCCAAAAAATATGGCAACAACAACAATCAATATTTCTATGACCAATTTAACTTTTTGTTTGTTATCTATTTGTTTCCCTTTGAATTTTTTCATGACGTTTCTCCTTTTAATTCTATTGTATAAATGATGCGATATTCTGATTGAATCATTAATTCTAAGTGCGAGATGTCTATATTTGTGATCTCTATTTCAAACGATAACACATTATCTTGAGATTGTATATCATTAATTTCAAATCTTTCTGATGCATTATTAATAAGATATATCTCTTGAATTCTTTCTAACTCATCAACGATGGTAACAGACAGTTGATTGTCGAGAATGGTTGCAATAAATGGAAATTTCTTATAGTTGGTTAAATCGATTGTATCAATTAGGTATGTTTCATTTGTATTTAGATCAAGGCCATAAATTCGAATTTTATCTAAATCTACATAATTGATAAATTTCAGGATACGAATATCATCATACCGTTCTTGAGAAAATTCTCGATCAACATATGCAAAATATTCAAGATTGGATGTCGATGTTGTGCCAATAAATAATTCAACTTCAAGTTGCGTAACGCGTGCTTCATAACTTGTATCAACGAAGGGTCTTGATTGAATGATATGACGTGTCATGTTTGTTTCTATCCATTCATCTTCAGTTAAGATCTCATAAAACACTTCAAGCACGTAAGATGTTTGATAGGTATCAGGTGAAAATATAATGATATTTTCGCCATTAATTAATGGATAACTGATGGTCTTATCCCCAATAACATCTAGCCGAATATTCCTTACTTTCGTTGGTTCTGCTTCGACAAATATGAGTGTTTCATATTGTCTCAGTTGCGATGTTATGTCTCCACTTTCAATCACATCTACGATGGACGCTTTGTTCTCAACTTCAGTTCTTACATTTTCGGACTTTAAGTTGACCCACTGAAATCCATTATAATGTTGAACCGTAAGTTCATAGTTCGTATTAGGATTTAATGAAGAAAACTTACCTTTATTTTCAAATAATGTGAGTGGTTGATATATCTCGCCAAATTGACTTGATAATCTTAATCTCAAATCAACTTCTTCAAATACAATTTCAACATCAGGATCGTTTGGATCTACATCTTCTGGATAGCTAATTTCATTAGGTTCAATGATGGTTTCATAATAAATTGTATCTGAAAATGTCTCGATGTAAAAATCTGGTACAAAAAACGATGTTGCTGTCACAACAACAACGGTCGCAACACTTGCGCCACCGACTAATACCTTTGAAAAGATATTTTGTATTTTTTGTTTCTTTTGAGACTTTATTCTTTTTTCAAGGATATTTTTTCTTTCCATCTTTTCCTCTTGTTAAGTATGTAAACAACACTCAAAAAACTGATACATATTGTGCCATTCATGATCCACATATTTGGATTAGTTGCCTTACTTTGTGTTGTATTCAATAAACCATTAACTGATAATTCACTATTATTTTGAAAAACAATATAAGGATAGATTCGTATGTTGGTAGCATCTTGAATAGGATTATTACGATCGATGATATCACCTTGACCGTAAGGCGCTGTATACCAACCCATAAATACATACCCTTTTGGTAAAGAAATATTGATTTGTGCGTTGATTTCTTGATTAGAAATAATCTCTGTATATAAAACACCTTGTGTTGTAATGACATACAAATCATTGACTCTAGCTTCATATATCGCATATAATGATATATTTTCTGCTGGCATGTTGATGATGGTATTCTCTAACGTGTTTTGATAGTCTAATGACCAATAAAGAAAATCAAATCCAATTTTTGTTGGTGACGCGGGGAAATCAATCTTTTGTTCATAGACAAATTCTAAAATAATGATGTCTTCATTATTATTAAGATGAAATGTCACGGTATAGGTGTTGATACGCCATTTAGCATATAAGTTTATGCTCTTAGATTGCATTTTTGTATCAGTAAACAGTGTATCATCATGATAATTATACCAACCAATGAATGTAAAACCAGTTTTTTCTGGTGTTGCAATGTTTGGGATATCATCATTAAACTTTAATTGTATACTTTCTATCGTGTTTCCACCATTTGAATCAAAGGTAATGGTAAACATCGTTTCAGCAATGAGTTCAAACAATGCAATCAACTCAATATCTTGTGACGGCATGCTAATATGATCTATAATTTCTTGATTATATTGCCACCCTAGAAAAACATGACCTTCTTTTGAAGTGGTTTGGTTCAATTGAATCCTGTCTAAATACTCTACACTAAGATTTTCAACCTCAGACCCACCATCGGTATCAAAGGTGATGGTATACGTGTTGATTTGCCATAACGCGGTAAGCGTTGTATCCGTTGCTGGCATCGTTGTTGGAACATC
>CBFHPN010000016.1:0-7026 GCA_965657915.1 Acholeplasmataceae bacterium
ATAAATCAATACTCCTGTCTTTTTAATATCTTCATCTATTTTCGAATGTTCTTGAATTGTTTTATTACTTAGAACTTCCACTTTTTTCTTTAAATTTTCTCTTAGTTGTTCAACGAATTCAAAATACTCTAATCCGTATAAATCAGATTCCATATATAAATCAATATCACTATTTGCTGTAGCTTGCCCTTTGACATAAGAGCCAAACAAATATATACGTTTAATACCATATTTTTCTGCAATTTTAACAACACCTTTTTTAATAGTCAAAAATGATAAAATACCAGTTGACTCATCAACAACCATTTGTTGTTCATTCGATTCCCTTAATATTCTATCTATCAATAAGTTAAGTGTCCATTCACTTGGTGTTCTAGTTTCTTGTTCCCAGTTTCTTATGGTATTTACTGGAATACCAATCAAGTTAGATATTTCTAATTGTGTAAGCCCAAGATTCTCTCTTATTGCTTTTAGTGATTGATTCATATAAATCACCTCCACTTATATTATATACCCCATTGAAGTAGTTGTCAACTGTTTAATACCTCATTGGGATATGTAATTTCACTTGTAATCGTGTAAGTAGAGAGCAAATCGTGTAAATTTACTTGTAATCGTGTATATCAAAGGCATATCGTGTAAACTGACCTGTAATCGTGTAAACGTTATTCCTAATAACGATTTTGATACTTATTTTTGTCTATTTTTAGTACCAAAATATACTCACTTAAATGATAAAAAGCCCTTATTAAAGCAAAAAAGGCCTGATAACTCAGGCGATTAGTAAATCGCATTTGTATCAAACCAATGCTTGTTATATGGAGCGGGTGATGGGAATCGAACCCACGTCTTCAGCTTGGAAGGCTGAAGTAATAGCCATTATACGACACCCGCAAAAAACCATTTAAATTGTAAGTGGTCGGGAAGACAGGATTTGAACCTGCGACCTCCTGGTCCCAAACCAGGCGCTCTACCAAGCTAAGCTACTTCCCGTTAATACTGGCGTACCCAAGAGGATTCGAACCCCCGACCTTTTGATCCGTAGTCAAACGCTCTATCCAGCTGAGCTATGGGTACAAATAAGTGGTGACCCGTACGGGATTCGAACCCGTGAATGCATGCGTGAAAGGCATGTGAGTTAACCGTTTCTCCAACGGGCCATCATTATAGCGCATGTATTATTATACCTAATAATTCTTTTTTGTCAACAAAAACATGCCTTTAAATCGCTTAAAATGTAGATTAATATTCAATTTGCTTGAAAAGTGCTTTTGCGTGTTCTTCACTTAACAAATATGAAATGATTTCATAAACAAATTCATATAGTGAACCTGCGCTACGACCTGTAATAATATGGTCATCACGATATGCTTTTTTCTCTTTTAAATACGATTTTCCGTTTGGTATATCCACTTCTGAACCAGGAAAAGCCGTATACATTTTACCGTCTAAGATGCCAGCACGTCCTAAAAATCTTGGACCCGCACATATTGCAGCGATCGGTTTATCTAATGCGTCAAATGCTTTTGCAAGTACTTGCATCTTATCATGTAAATCAATGGTTTCTTTTACGTATTTTCCACCAGGAATCAAGAGCATATCAAAGCTACTCAAGTCTAAATCTTCAACATGCGCATCAACCTCTACTTTAAGTCCAAAGGCGGTTGTAATCGATAATGACCGTTGAAACGTTGCTGTAATCACATCTAATCCTGCGCGTTTTAGTAGTGCACGTGTTCCAAGTGCTTCAACATCTTCTACATCATGTGATAATACAAGTAATATCTTTTTCATAAGACCTCCTTAAGTTGTTTGACAATGTGAGCAATCAATTCACTCCCTTGATTCATGTCAAAAGATTGATACGATTTTTTTCCTATGACATCACTGACAACTTTGATACTTACAATCGGTTTATGGTACAAATAAGCGACTTGATATAGTGCAGTACCTTCCATATCGACGACACCTTCAAAAGGCATTTTTTGGGTAATAAATTGATCGCCTGTATACAGGGTATCCATAGATTGAAAAGAGGCTTTTTTACATATTTCTAAAAGTTGTGAATCACTTTCATAAGTAATTGGCATGCCTGGAACTTGATATTTAGGATATCCAAAAAGTGTCGCATCTACATCATGAAAATACGCTTGTTTAATGATCACAATATCCATGACATCATGATTAGAAACACTTCCAGCTAGTCCAATATTAATGATTTGGTCAATGTCATGATTTTCTAAAAACCTCGTCAGTGATGATGCGGCATTCACTTTACCAATACCCGTCTTTAAATAGTAAACATTGTCATCAGATATGACTTCATCATGACGACTCGTTAGAGATGCACGCTCATCTTGCATCGCAAAGACAAAAAGTGTTTTCATGATGCTAGCAATACCGATTTAATTTTACTTGCAATTAGATCAACTGCAATATCATGTTTATCATCATTTGGAATGATCACATGTGCATGTCTTTTAGAAGGTTTTACAAACTTATAAAACATCGGTTTCACCGTATTTTGATAGTGCGCGACAATAGAATCAATGGAACGTCCACGCTCATTTAAATCACGCATCATACGTCTGATAAAGCGTGTGTCATCATCGAGTTCTACATATACATTTAAATGTGATAGTTTTCTAATATTCGCATCGTTTAAAATTAAAATACCTTCAACAATCATGACTTTTTTAGGAGAAACGACTTCAGTTTCTATTTTTCGTGTATACGATACAAAATCATAAAGTGGTTTCTCAATAGATTGGCCATTTAACAATTGATTAAGGTGTTGTTGAAGTAAGTCACTATCAAGTGAATCTGGATGGTCATAATTGATGTCTAATCGTTTTTCAAAAGGGATATTACTCTGGTCTTTATAGTAATCATCATGTCTAATAATTAAGACATCTTCTAATCCTGCTTTAGAAACGATTTCAGAGACAACGGTACTTTTACCGGATGCAGATCCACCTGCAACTAAAATCAAGAGTGGTTTCATATTTTGCATTCCTCGCCTAAGTGTTCCATGAGATCAAATCTTACCATATCATTATATGCTTTATGTTTTTTTAACCAAACCACCGCATAAGGACATGTTGCAACCACGTTCATCTTCTTTTCTTTTAAGTATGTCATCACGGCATGCATCATCTCTGAAGCCACGCCTTGACCTCTTAAAGAAGGATCAACAAATGTATGATCAATATTTACAACCCCATCTTGATAGAGTGGAAATGTGGCATGAACTAAATAATTCCCATCTTCTTTTAAGACAAAAAGTTCGTGTTTTTCATATGTATAAAGCATCGGTTCACCTCACGTTCATTATACCAAAACTTTAGTATCTCTTCATACTTTTTTTACATAATCAAAAAAAGACATAAGATATCTTCTAATCATTGATATAATAGAGTATGAAAGGACACATCATGAAAAAACTGAATGTATTATTTGAAGCGATTGCAGTAGGCATCGCAACCATCCTTATCATCATTGCCTATATCTTAGATTTATCACCTAGAGAAGGCAATCTTGTAGAAATATTATATGGATTCGCCTTTTTAATTGGAGGTTTTGCAAAAGCTAAAGAAGGTATCATTGCGACCATTGAAAATAAAAGATTAAATGTTGAAATCTTAATGATTTTAGCTGCCATTGGTGCCTTTATTGTTGGCGAATTTTTTGAAGGTGCAATCCTTATCTTTATATTTGCAGTGTCTGGCGTCTTAGAATCTTATGCAACGCAACAAAGTGAAAAAAACTTAACAGCGCTCTTAAAATTAGCACCAAAAACGGCAAATAAACTTGATGGTGACACCATTACTGAAGTGCCTATTGATACGATTGTAGTTGGTGATTTGGTTGTTGTGCGGGTCGGTGAACAAGTCCCAGTGGATGGAATCATTACTAAAGGTATTACTTCCCTTGACCAACAAGCCATTACAGGCGAATCGATGCCTAGACAAGTGTTTATGAAAGATCAAGTCTATGCAGGATCTATTAATTTAGAAGCCCAAATCATCGTTGAAACCACCAAAGATCCAAGTGCTTCTGTGATGCAGCAAATGGTAGATTTAGTCGAAAAAGCGCAAGAAGAAAAAAGTCCATCTCAAACCAAACTTGACACATTTGAAATGTGGTATGTCTATGTCGTCATCGGTATGGCAATCCTCATGATGATCCTCCCACCGATATTTGGAATCTATGATCAACAAACAGCCTTCTATAAAGGCATCGTAATCCTTGTTGTTGGAAGCCCCTGTGCTTTGGTCGCATCGATAAGTCCCGCCATGCTCGCCTCACTATCATCAGCAGCGAAAATGAATATTTTAATTAAAAGCGGGAAATACTTAGAAACTTTAAATACCATTGATCTTGTGATCTTTGATAAAACAGGCACCATTACAACTGGAAAACCTGAAGTTCAAAATGTTGTTGCAGCCATGGATTACCCTTTATATCCCTTAACTTCTATCATCGCAAATATGGAAAAACAATCCACGCATCCTCTAGCTAAAGCCATTGTAGACCATTTTTATATCACTTCTTCATTAGACTTAGAAACCAATGAAATTCCAGGTAGAGGCTTAGAAGCAACGTATGAAAACAAGTTATATCAAATTGGAAGATTTGAATCTCAAGCGGATCCTTATTTAGAAAAACGGGCAGAATATCTTCAAAAACAAGGTCAAACCATTGTATGGATTCATGTTGATGATCATCAAGTTGCCTTTATTTCATTAAAAGATACAATAAGAAAACAAGCGGTCGATATGATTGATTACTTAAATCTTCGTGGCATTGATACGTTAATGCTTACAGGTGATCAAAGTGAAACCGCGCATAATATTGCCAATACAGTTGGTATTAAACGTTATATCGCCAATTGCTTTCCTAAAGATAAACTTGATATCATCAAACAAAACCAACATCATAAAAACGTACTCATGGTTGGTGATGGCCTTAATGACGCGCCAGCCCTTACGCAAGCAAATTTAGGTATCGCGATGGGAACTGGTACCGATGTCTCGCTTGAAACAGCAGATATGATCATTATGAATGATGATTTATCTTCGATTCCTTATTTATTTAAACTTTCAAAAAAAATGAAGATGATCACAACACAAAACATCACGTTTGCTTTAAGTGTCATCATCTTGTTACTGATTTCGAATGTTTTCTTTGAACTCGCATTACCACTAGGGGTGATTGGTCATGAAGGTTCGACAATCCTCGTCATATTAAATAGTTTACGTCTCCTTAGACAAAAAAAATAAGACAACCGAAAGGTTGTCTTTTTTTTAGTCAAATGGCGCCCACACTAGGACTCGAACCTAGGACCCCTTGATTAACAGTCAAGTGCTCTAACCAACTGAGCTATGTAGGCACGACTGGTGTTGATTTAAAAAAAAATAAAGATTTGCCTGGCAACGTCCTATCTTCGCTCCTTAGAACTATTTTCGGCGCTGAAGTGCTTAACTTCTGTGTTCGGAATGGGAACAGGTGTGTCCACTTCGCCATCGTCACCAGACATCTCTCAAAACTAGATATATTCTGTCTATAAATTAAGTCGATCGATCTATTAGTACTGGTCAGCTTCAAATGTCACCATTCTTCCACACCCAGCCTATCAACCTTGTGGTCTACAAGGGATCTAATTGGGAAATCTCATCTTAAGGTTGGCTTCACGCTTAGATGCTTTCAGCGTTTATCCATTCCATACATAGCTACCCAGCTGTGGCCTTGGCAGGCCAACTGGTACACCATTGGTATGTCCACCCCGGTCTTCTCATACTAGGGGCAGCTCCCTTCAAATTTCCAACGCCCACGACGGATAGAGACCGAACTGTCTCACGACGTTCTGAACCCAGCTCGCGTGCCGCTTTAATGGGCGAACAGCCCAACCCTTGGAACCTTCTCCAGCTCCAGGATGCGACGAGCCGACATCGAGGTGCCAAACCGCTTCGTCGCTGTGAACGCTTGGAAGCGATAAGCCTGTTATCCCCAGGGTAGCTTTTATCCGTTGAGTCCCGGCCTTTCCATACAGAACCGGAAGATCACTAACTCCGACTTTCGTCCCTGCTCGAGTTGTAGCTCTCGCAGTCAAGCTCTCTTATGCGTTTACGCTCTACGATTGATTTCCAACCAATCTGAGAGAACCTTTGAGCGCCTCCGTTACACTTTGGGAGGCGACCGCCCCAGTCAAACTGCCCACCAGACACTGTCCCCCGTGTTACACACACGCGGGTTAGACTCCAAATGCAGGAAGGGTGGTATCCCAAGGATGACTCCACCAAGACTAGCGTCCTAGTATCAACGTCTCCCACCTATCCTGTACATCCTACACCCGAAGTCAATATCAAGCTACAGTAAAGCTCCATGGGGTCTTTTCGTCCTGTCGCGGGTAGCCGGCGTTTTCACCGGCAGCTTGTTTTCACCGAGTCTCTTGTTGAGACAGTGCCCAAATCGTTACGCCTTTCGTGCGGGTCGGAACTTACCCGACAAGGAATTTCGCTACCTTAGGACCGTTATAGTTACGGCCGCCGTTTACTGGGACTTCAATTCAATGCTTCGTTGCCTAACATCTCCTCTTAATCTTCCAGCACCGGGCAGGCGTCAGCCCCTATACATCACCTTACGGTTTTGCAGAGACCTGTGTTTTTGATAAACAGTCGCTTGGGCCTATTCTCTGCGACTTTATTTTTTCATTAAAAGTCCTCCTTATCCCGAAGTTACGGAGTCATTTTGCCGAGTTCCTTAACAAGAGTTTTCTCGCGCGTCTTAGTATACTCTACCCACCCACCTGTGTCGGTTTACGGTACGGGTAGTTATAACATTAACCCTAGAAGCTTTTCTCGAAAGTATGACGTCATCATTCTTTACCTACCGGATCTTATCCTTAATGATATGCGGATTTGCCTACATATCAGACTTGATCCCTTGTCCCCAATCCAATAAGGGGCGAATGTTAGCCTTCTTTGTCACTCCATCAGTGTTATAACTAGTGCAGGAATATCTACC
>CBFHPN010000017.1:0-6780 GCA_965657915.1 Acholeplasmataceae bacterium
ATGAACGATCCTGTAGGATTATTTGGATTAGAAATCATGATGACCTTAGGTAAATACGCGATATACGCTTGATATAAATCTTCTAAAAGATCTTTAGATTCCGGGACTGACATGTATGTTGCTTGATGAATTGTTGCGTATTGCTGATACATCACAAACGTTGGATCAATACTTAACATGACATCGCCAGGACTCACATAGGTTTTAATAATAAGTTCTAATAATTCAGAAGATCCAGATCCAATCATCACCGTGTCTTTTTGATATCCGAATTGATCACACAACGTTTCAATGAGTTGTGTGCCTTGGTGATCAGGATAACGATTGAGATTTGAGAGCACTGCTTGATCTAAGACAAATGGTAAGGTCGAATTGACTTCATTGGCATCTAAATACATCGATGCTTCAATCGGTTTTGGATCATAAGGTGTCAAATTTTTTAACGATTTTTTAATGGTCATAAGCGCACCTTAATGCTTGCTGCATGGGCAGTCAAGCCTTCTTCTTCAGCAAGATCAATAATCGATTGTTGATCTTCTAAAAACGCGTGTTTCGTATACGAAACATACGACGTACGTTTTAAAAAGTCATAGGTCGAAAGTCCTGATGAAAACCGTGCCACACCTGATGTTGGAAGGGTATGATTCGGTCCAGCCATATAATCACCAACGGGTTCTGGGGTATACGCACCAATAAAAATGGCACCCGCGTGATCGATACGGTCTTTAATCTTAAACGCATCTTGACATAAAAGTTCTAAATGCTCAGGCGCAATACGGTTAATCAATTTGATGCCTTCATCGATTGAATCGACAAGAATTAAGGCACCTTCATGTTCAATGGAGGTTCTTGCGATGGCTTCTCTTGAAAGTAACAGAAGTTGTCTTTGAAGTTCAATTTCAACAGCTTCTAAGACCACTTGAGACGTTGACATACAAATGGCTTTGGCTTGTGTGTCATGTTCTGCTTGCGCAAGCATATCTGCAGCAATAAAGATTGGATTTGAAGATTCATCCGCTAAAATCACCACTTCACTTGGACCAGCAATGGTATCAATACCAACGAAACCTGACACAAGTTTTTTAGCAGTTGCAACATACATATTACCGGGTCCAACTATTTTATCGACTTTTGGAATCGATTGTGTGCCGAATGTTAAGGCAGCAATCCCTTGTGCGCCACCGATTTTAAAGATGTTTTTAATCTTTAACATATCTGCAGCAACTAAAATTGAAGGTGCGATGTTACCTTCTTGATTCGGTGGTGAAATTAAGACAATGTCTTTGACGCCAGCAATGATGGCAGGAATGGCTGACATCAGTACCGTTGAAGGGTAACTCGCTGTCCCACCTGGAATATAAAGACCTACTTTGTCGATGGGTGTGATTTTTTGACCGATGATGCGACCGTTGTTTTCATATTCAAACGACGTATAGGTTTGTTTTTCATGATACTTACGAATATTCATGATGGCTTTTTTTAAAGCGTCTTTAACTGCTTCTGACACTTGAAGGTAGGCATCATTCATGTCTTGTTGTGACACTAAAAAAGAATCGACTTCTACGCGATCAAAGGTTTTTGTATATCGTCTTAACGCCTCATCTTTGTTTTGTCTTACATCTTCAATAATCGCTTTGACTTTGTCATCGATGTCTTGTTGAACGTTGACATTAAGATTTTGATTGAGTTTTTCTAAATACGTTTCTTTTGTATAAAACGTCATTGGCTTAATCTTTCTATGAATATATCCATTTCTTTTTTGTTTAAATAGAATGATGCTTGATTACAAATGAGTCTTGCGGATACATCTGAAATTTTATCTAGGATCTTCAGACCATTTTCTTTTAAGGTTGTTCCAGTTTCAGTGATATCAACGATGACATCTGATAACGCAATGAGCGGTGCAAGTTCGACTGATCCATTTAAGGGTTTAATGTCTACCGTTTGATTTCTTGATTTAAAAAATGATTTTGCTATATTTTTAAATTTTGTTGACACAACAAGATGATCGTTTTCTAAGTATGCTTTTTCATTTAATCCGGCAACAATCATTTGACACGTACCAATATTTAAATCAAGTAGTTCATAAATATCGGCTTTGGTTTCTTCAATGATGTCGCTTCCGACAATTCCAATATCGGCAAGCCCTGATGTGACATACGTAATGACATCACTAGGTTTGACAAATAAGAACGTTACATTTGAATCTTGATCTTCGATTTGAAGTTGTCGGCCTGGTTCAATGAGGGTGGTTGTTACATGTTGATTAAAAAGAAGTTCTAATGTTTGTTTTCCGAGTCTTCCAGTAGGAATCGCACATGTCATCATAGGTTAAACTCCTTTAAAAGCATCTCTAGTGAAATCGACACACCAAATGCCTGTTTTTGGTACTGACCCGTACGTCCATCATAAGCGCCCCCAAATAAAACTGGTGCGTGATACCCTTTCATATAGCCTTGGATGTAAAGTCCTGAATAATAATCATAAGGGGGTATGACACTTAAATCGATCATAGCATTAAGTTGATTCAACTGTTTTTGAAACGGTTTTAAAACTGTAAGATCAAGTTGATCTTGAAGATCTTCAAACGTTCCTTTTTGGTTTAAATACGGAAGGATATCTTCATATGTCTTATTGTCTAATCGTGTTTTTAAAGAAGTTGTGGATTGCAGCGATAACGCTTCTTTAATTTTTAGCGTCATCTTTGGAATACGAGACGTAATAAACGATGGATATGAAACAACAAATACCATCTCTTTTTTTAATTTTTTTGAAATGTTTAAAAGCATCTTGAGTTGATCTTGAATGTTGACTTGACCAACAACCTCATACCCATATTGTGGAAATGTTTTTAAGCCGGCTTCTGATTGTCTGTATGAAGATGCTTGATAACACACTTGAAGTTGATCGCGATCATCCATCAGGGGTAAATATGTTTCTAAAATAGAGGTCGTAATGTCTGGTCTTAAGACATAAGAATAACCATCTCTTAATTGAAGTTGAATGAGTTTATCTTCAGAGACAGAAGGGTTAGAAGAGATAAAAGCAGTCGTTCTTGTAATCAGTTCAGGTTCAATACGTGTAAACCCATTGCCTTTAAAGAATGTATCTAAGGTTTCAATGACTTGATTTTTATCTTGAATTTGTTTGATTTTTTCTTGAAACATAGTTAGATAACCCTTTCTTAAAGACACTTGAATACTTTATCACTTTATATCAATAAAGTAATTATAACAAACATACCCTCTAAATACAAGCATAAAGAAAAAGAAAGCACGTATGTGCTTTCTTTGTTTAAACATATTGATCTCAATTATTGTGTTGTAACCACGGTATTGATGGTTAGAATTGTGATATTCCCTGATGTATCAGAAACGGTAATGACATAGGTTCCAGCTTCGATATCCGCATCAAATTCCGTAACATTTTCGCCATTAAACGTAAGGGCATCAATTCCAAAGATTACAGCTTCTGGAGCATTGTCGATAAACTGAATATTTTCTAAAATACTTTGAAGGGAGACAATTTCATCAAATGTGATTTCAATCACATTTGCTTCTCGTGTACCAACGAATGTTATACCAATATTACCAAATTGTGGATAATACACAACAATAAATGGTGCAAGGATATCTTCCTTCGTCACATCAACAATGAGTCCATCGTTATTGTCATAACTCACAGTTGTTTCAAACCCATCATCGATTCTTGAAACAGAGGCTGCTGTAAATGCATCAACTGTAAGTGCCGTTACGGATGACACACGTACATGTCCATCTTCAGTCACTCTTGCTAAGTATCCAACGAAGACATAACGTGCTTCTTGTAGTAAACTAGTGTCTCCAGTTAATGCTTGGTTACCCGTCATGGTTAATGTTTCACCCGTAAAGGTTACAGGTGCTTCTTCACCAATATAAACAAATGCTTGATTCGTATATAATCCGTAGACAATGGTATAATTTTGATTTTCTTGAAGTAATACTGATGGTTCTAAACTAAATGTAAGGTTCGTGGTTGAGACAGTTTCAGTTTCTGGATTAAAGGATACAGACCCTGTTGTATGTGACTCAAAATCAATAAATGAAAGACCGTCTAAAGATAATACTGGAAGTTCAGTGTAATCAATCGTTTCATAACCAGCAAAGGCTTCTTCATAACGTTCTGGTAAGGCATGTAAATACGCCATTTCAGCATCTAAAACACTTCTATAAACTTCTAAATCAACAAACCCTCTGGTGTTATTGAGTTCAAATTGATCAAATAAACGTTCTAGATTTAAAATCGTTTCAATCGTTTCATTAAAGAGTTGATCTAAACTTCCATGTTTATAAGTAAGACCGTATGTTTCAAATCTTTCTTTCATGGCTGGTAATAAATTTAAATAATTCACGTTAAATATCAATGACGCTTCAGCAACATAACTGACAAAATATTCACCTAAGACATTATCAACATTGCTTGCTCTGATCATGACTCGAACTCGTGTTTCTTCAGTTTCTTGATACTCATTATCATAGACAATCGATGCATTCATGGAATCATATAAATCGACATCTTCATATAAATCTGGATTCCAATCTTGAAGATTTTTTAATTCTGCTTCACTATATGATGCTGTAATACTTGACCAACCATTAAATGCAGTTGGATAGAATCTAAAGTATGTTTGGTCTGTCCCTTCAAATTGAAATGAAAAGACATCATTTTCTAATCCTTTGGTAGCAACTTTAACATAATCAAAAGTTGCTGTATCATTGATGACGTCATCAAATTCAGACACTCTAATAAATGTTTGAAGCCAACCGTTTGGTGTTTGAACGTTATAGCTAATATTAGCATCCGTACTTCTAAAATACATCCAAAGACCTGTGGTTTCACTGACATACGCTTTAAACCAACCTGTTCCACCTGCCATTGGGTTTTCTTCTTTAATACCGTTGGCCCAAATATCACTTGACCATTCATATAATGTGTCTTTAATATATGTCAAACGTCCAAATGAAGCAAACGTCCCTTCTTGATAGGCATCATACACATCCACAACAAGTTGTCCTACATCGTTGTAATAAATAGCGATTTGACGTAAAGAATAGGTTGCATCATCACTCGATTCAAATTCAATATTGGCACTACTTAACGTCACAATATCAGCTGCTTCATCATACGATAATGCGAGTTGACGGTCGCCAAATGTCACCCATGTATTTTCAACAGAAATGTTTTCAAGTGCCCAATCGACTTCTGATTTAGAAGCTTCAGCATACGATGAAATGCCTTGATTTAAATTTCTAAACTCTAACCCAATATTTGAACTATCGACTAAATTCGTGTAGGTGATCGTGTCTGTTTCCGTATCAATATCAGTATCACCTATCGATGCCTCACCTGAAAATGATCCATTTAATAACACGTTTTTATTCACAAACGTGACATTTTCAGGCTCAGTTGCAACGAGTGCATCTAAACTGACATTTAAATCGACTTGAGATAAACGGTCAAGTGAATATAATAAGGTATCTGAGACATCAGTTAAAACTGGTCTGTCTGGATCCATATTATCTTCAGGATCTGACCCGCATGCGACTAAAAATAAGGTCAATGTTAAACTTAATATCAGGAATACATTTTTCTTCATTAAAAAACTCCTTAGTTTTTTTAAATCCCTTTATTCTATCATGAACCTATAGATTATTAAGAAGATATGAACTTAAATGAGATCAAAAAAAAGTTCCTAAACAGGAACTTTTTTATGCTTATGATTTATACAATTTTTTGAAAGGTTATAACAGGAATATCTTGATCAAACACATAGGAATTATACCCTGTACCATAGATGGTGCCATCCACTAATAGCACCATTTGATAAAACCCACCATTGACAATATCTGCAATATCTCGTTGTTTAAATGCAACATGATCGTTGACTGAAAGCGGTGAAAATAATATGGTGGTATTACTCGTGCCTAATTGTGATAACGTGTTACTTCCAATATTTAAAAATCGTTTACTAGAAGTTTTAAATGTTGCATGTCCATATCCAAAATTGATATCTGTGATGAATTCATCTTCTTCGAGTGCTAAATAATCTAAAGAAATAGGTTGAAAGATATCTTTTTCTATGTTCGTTCCTAAAAGTCCATATACAGATTTTCCAAATCCATAAAGATTTCCAAAGTTCGTATACACCATACTCACACCAACACCAAAGGCTATTGATACTTCTTCATCTTCTTCAAATGTGGTGACATTTAAACGTTGTGGTCGTACTTGATTTGAAACATCTCCTAATCCAAGTTGACCATTAAAATTAGAACCCCAAACATAAATATCTTGATCAACAACGAGTCCTGAATGCTCATTTCCTAATGCAAGTTTTAATGAGGCATTCAACGCATATTGCATCTCATAATACCCAACACTTAATGAGGTTTTACCGTTACCAATTTGTCCAGAGGTATTTAAGCCAAACATCACCACTCGATTTGTTGAGGTGATCACACCTGTATGAAATCCACCAAGTTCGAGTGACGTCACGATCTCATTGGTTTCAAGATTCCACTGAGCCGTGATTTCTGTTGGCGTATTAATAACCTCATCTTGACGGTTGAGAACTTGCAGATTTGTATTATCACCCCACATAAAGACACGTCCCTCTGATGTTAAAAATCCTGCATGTTGATATCCCGCCTGAAGTGACACGATGATTTCATCTTCGTTTAATTCTAATGGAATTTCAACTTTCGTAGATGAAAACAACATATCATCAGGTTGTCCGAGTTG
>CBFHPN010000018.1:0-6166 GCA_965657915.1 Acholeplasmataceae bacterium
CACGCCATTGCTTACGCAATTAAATTAGCGAAAACAATGCCTAAAGACTCGACACTCATTGTCAATCTTTCTGGCCGTGGTGATAAAGATGTCAAACAACTTAAAGAGATGATCGATCAAGGAGATCCAAGATTAGAGTTTTATCATGAAAAAGATTTTTCTTTTTAGAATGGATTCAAATGAATCACTAACATATAAAAAAAGTAACAATTATGAATTGTTACTTTTTTTAATCATCGAAATAAAATATTCGTGGACATAAAAACTATTTGTGAGTTCGGGATGAAATGCTGTTACAAGCATGTTGTTTTCTCTAGCAGCAACAACTCTATCTTTTACGGTTGATAATATTTCTACATTTGCACCGTATTTTTTTATATATGGTGCACGTATGAAAGTCATTGGAATATTGACTTGATCAAATGTGTCATTGGTCAAAAAGCTTCCCAACTGTCTGCCATATGCATTTCTTTCAACTGTGATATCCATTAATTGAAAATGCTTCGTCTCTTGGTTCGATATTTCATTTGCTAATAAAATCATTCCAGCACATGTGCCAAATACTGGTAATCCATTCATAACCATACTCTTTAAATCATCATATAAATCTAAATCCAAAAGTAATCTATGCATTGCTGTTGACTCACCACCTGGAAAAATTAGTCCATCCATGTGTTGATTTAAGTCACTTTTTTGTCTAATTTGAAATGAATCGATTTTAATTTTGTCTAGCATGTGTTGGTGTTCAATAAATGCGCCTTGAAGTGCAAGGATGCCAATACGCATCTTATTGCCCTCGTTCTGCCATTATCAATTCAATTTCTGTTTCATTAATTCCTACCATTGCTTCGCCTATGTTTGTTGATACTTCAGCAAGTATTTTAGGATCATTAAAGTTTGTAACTGCTTTTACGATTGCTTCTGCTCTTCTTTTAGGATCTCCTGATTTAAATATACCTGATCCAACAAATACGCCATCCGCGCCTAATTGCATCATTAATGCAGCGTCAGCAGGTGTTGCAATACCACCAGCAGCAAAATTAACAACAGGTAATTTTGCATGATCATGAACATATTTAATCAAGTCATAAGAAACACCCATATTTTTTTGTAATACAAATAATTCATCTTCACGCAAAGATGCAACATGTCTAATTTCTTTTTGAATTGCGCGAATATGTCTCACAGCCTGAATGACATCTCCAGTACCAGGTTCACCTTTAGTTCTTAACATTGCTGCACCCTCACTAATTCTTCGTAAGGCTTCACCTAAATCTTTTGCACCATTAAGAAATGGAACTTTAAACTTTGATTTTTGTATATGGTGTACATCGTCTGCAGGAGACAATACTTCACTTTCATCAATATAATCAATTTCAATTGCTTCGAGTATTTGAGCTTCAACAAAATGTCCAATTCGTGCTTTTGCCATTACGGGAATCGAAACAGCTTCTTGAATTTGTTTAATCATGTGTGGGTCACTCATGCGAGAAACACCACCTGCTGCCCTAATATCGGCAGGGATGCGTTCTAAAGCCATAACTGCAACTGCTCCTGCAGCCTCAGCAATCTTAGCTTGTTCAACATTGGTAACATCCATAATAACGCCGCCTTTAAGCATTTGTGCAAGTTCTTTGTTTAATTGATAACGATCGTTTGACATAAATAACTCCTTATTTTTATTAGTTGTATTATACCTATGTCACTGGTATAATAAAATAATCAGATTAAGAAATTATTTATATACCAGATTAAAGGTCGTGAAATGAGTGATCAACCAAAAAGAACATTTGTATGTAGAAATTTACAACTATTTAAAAGAAATGATAGAAAACAAGAAATACAAAGAACATGATAAATTACCCTCAAAAAGAACTCTTGCTCAACTATTACAAGTAAGTCCATTAACCGTCGATCGGAGTTATCAACAATTGATCATGGAGGGATATGTTTATTCTGTTGAAAAAAGTGGTTATTATGTATCTAAGCAGATTGACCTAATGATTGCTTCTCATGATAAAGCAATACCTTTTGATTCAAATCCAATTGTTGAAGATTCGTACAAACATTCTTTTAAGACAAACATTGTTGATACTTCTTTATTTCCAAGCTCTACTTGGGCCAAATTAGCAAGACAAGTTTTATCTGAAAAAAGCGATGCATTACTAAATGAACTCCCAGCGAAAGGTATGAAAGATTTAAGATATGAGCTCGCAAGATTATTAGAGGTTTATCGCGGTATGACGGTTGATGTTGAACAAATCATTATTGGCTCAGGTACAAATTCTCTTATCTCAATCATCATAGAGCTTTTAGGGAGAAATCAAGTATATGGTGTTGAAAATCCTAGCTATCGTAAAATGTCTCAAATATATACATCGAACGATGTTCATCTCATACCAGTGTCCTTAGATTCACATGGTATGAATCCGTTAGAACTCATTCACTCTAATGTTTCAATTATACATGTGACGCCTTCTCATCAATTTCCAACAGGAATTGTTATGCCTATCCAAAGGCGTATTGAACTACTTAATTGGGCAAGTGAGCATCATCGTTTTATCATAGAAGATGATTATGAAAGTGAGTTTAATTTTGTTGGAAAACCAATACCTTCACTTCAAAGCATTGATCAAAATGATTGTGTTATTTATATGAATACATTTACTAAAACACTTGCACCATCTTTTAGAATGAGTTATATGGTCTTACCTAAAAAACTATTAACTTCTTACAAGAAAATTTCTGCATATCAGAGTTGTACTGTCCCAAATTTAGAACAATATATCATGTATAAATTTATGAATGGACGTTATTTTGAACGACATCTGTTTAGAATGAAAAAATTATATAAACAAAAAAATAACATTATTGATGAAATTTTTAGTACACGTAAAGATATTGAAGTGTCGGGACTTGGTGTTGGATTGCATTGTCTTCTCGTTATAAAAGGCCATCGTAATGAACAAAAACTGATTCAAAGATTGATGGCTAATGGAGTTTTTATCAAAGGAATTCATGAGTATTACTCTAATAACACACAAACATTTGATTCAACTCTTATTTTAGGTTATTCTGGTATTTCTATAAGTGAATTAAAAAATTCACTACATATTCTAATTCAATTGATCGATTTGGAAAAATAACATAACATATCTATGAATTAATCATCGTGATAATGGTGTAACTATTTACAAATTGATACTTTTCCTTTTGTAAATATGTCATTATAACAACTTTTTATTATATTCTATATTAAAGGAGAATTACACATGATAGATTTTAAAACAATTGAGAACATGACGAAGCTACATTTAAATGTAGTTATTACAGGTGCCAATTCAGGTATAGGATTTGAAACTATGCGTTTTTTAAATGAAAGAGGTGCGAATATCATCTTTGGTGCAAGATCAGTATCAAAATCAAACGAGGCTTTAAGTTTAATA
Organism: Acholeplasmataceae bacterium; assembly: GCA_965657915.1. Taxonomy (GTDB): domain Bacteria; phylum Bacillota_I; class Bacilli_A; order Acholeplasmatales; family Acholeplasmataceae; genus UBA8290. Next base: position 3,447 of record CBFHPN010000018.1, read on the forward strand.
AATAAACAAAATCCAAAATCTAAAATTTTATTTTTCCCTTTAGATTTAGGAGATTCCAAAAGCATATACGAATTTTCAAATTTCGTGAAAATATCTTTTAAAAAAATAGATGTATTGATTAATAATGCCGGAATCATGTCTGTTCCTTACGGAAAAACTAATCAAGGTTATGAACAACAAATAGGCATTAACCATTTAGGACACTTTATTCTTACACATGCATTAAAAGATATATTATCAACTCACGCAAGAATTATCAATGTTTCTTCATTGGCTTCTTTAAATGGAAAAATTTACTGGAAAGACATTCAATTTGAAAATTCAAAATACACACCCTTTAAAAGTTATTCCCAATCTAAATTAGCAAATTTATTATTCAGTGAGTATTTAGTTGAATATTATAAAAACACATCCGTTAAAATCATAACAGTTCACCCAGGTGTTGTAAAAACTGGATTGCTAACAAGAAAAGAAACTTCAACAAGCTTTAAATTATTATTCAAAGTGATTTCTCCGTTTATAAAAAATGCAGTCTATGGGGCGAAACCGTTAATTACTGCTGCTCTTTCTGATAATGTAGTAAGCGGAGATTTCTTGGGTCCAAAAGTAAAGAGGAACCCTAATTATATTTCTCAAAATGAAAGAAAAAACCGAATAGCCTTGGATCCATCTAATGTTAAAAGGTTCTTTGATTGGTCAGAAAAAATCACAAATGTATCTTATCACGTTAAAAAACCTTCATCTGATAATTAACAAAACTTTTTCGATATTGATATTCAATCTTGTTCATTAAGTGTAATTTCTATGATCTAAAAAAAAGACCAGTACATAGGCTGGCTTTTTTTAAATCACATTTACACCTATATTAATTTTGAGGCTATTTTCAAAAGATTTAAATCAAATCCTATTCAATAACTTGAAACTTGTGCATCATACCCTGTTCTTCATGTATAAGAATATGACAGTGTAGCATAAACAATCCGGTATGTTTGAATTGAATTTGTATGATTTTTGATTCACCTGGTTTTAGATAGATTGTATCTTTCCACCCTATTTCTGTAAAATCAACCCTTCGATTGTTAATTTCCATTATTAAAAATCGAGCATTATGAATATGAAATGAATGATTTTCTCGAGATCTATTGATTATTTCAAAATAATAAATCTGGTTCAACTTGAACTCTTCATTGATAACATGATGAACAAATGGAATTCCGTTGATTAAATCATTATCTAAAGTAAAGGTATGTGTGACGTTTTGATTAACATATTCTTCAAGTGGGTCAATTGAAACTAACGTATTTGGTATTTGACTCCAAGTGGTCGCAGTGGAGTTAATGTTTAATGTTAAAACAATTTGTCCATTTGCAATAACATCGATTGTGTTACCAATCTCTTGATTTGTTAAATCAATTAATATTTCGTATCTCTGACCTGCAACAATATCTTTTGTTTTCAACTTTTGAGATGTTTCTAGTAACCCGCCATCTGTGCCTATTACACTTAAATCACCTTCACTTAAAGAGATGTCCATAACACCATGATTACTTGCGTTTAATAAACGTAAACGTATAATTCCGTTTACAACATTTAAATACGGATTTAATGAACCGTTTGTCATAATTGCAAATCCAGATGTTGTATTATTATTTTCTCCAGCAGGATCTTCGAATTCCAAAACATTATGGCCTTCGCCGTGATAAAGATTACCATCGGTATCGAATAACTTTGCCTGAAGAATAATTGGGATATCATTAATACCATAATTACTTGGTAGACCAAGGGTGTTACTAAATTCGTCCTCTATAATAATCATCCCAGCTAAACCATTATATACTTGTTGTGCGGTTAAACCATGTGCATGTGGATGGTACCATATGGTGCTAGCGGGTTGATCAACTTCTAATTCATATGTTTTTGATTCACCTGGTTCTATAATTGCATTAGCATCTGCAGCACCATCGTTTTGACCATTAATTTCTAAGCCATGCCAATGTATCGTCGTATTTTCATCTAGGTTATTTGTTATTATAGGATAAAATGTGTTGCCGTTTTTTATCTTGATGGTTTTTCCTAAATATCCTTGATTATTGTAACTTAGTGTTTCTGTAGTGTATCCATCAAAAAACTGATAATCCGTTTGATCAACTGTTAATTCATAAGATGCGTTTTCTGCTGTCATGTCTATTAATTCTGGAATGAATAACTCACTTTGAACATCATATCCTTCAGGAAGTTCAGTACTCCAATTATTATCAAAATTACCATCATTAAAATCACATGCGACAAGTGCAATAACTATGCATATGTTTATACAAAAAAGTACTGTTTTTTTCATCGAATCAACTCCAAATTTAACATCGATTAATTATATCATACGTCCATTTCATTTAAAAATGAATCAAAACACCAACCATCATATACATTTATTCCCATATTCATGATTATATTTGAGGTAAACAATCGAAATCTTGTTAGATGTTTTTATCAGAATATAAAAGAATTTATCAACAAAAAGTCATCACAATGATGGCTTTTTTATTAAAATAGCTTCTATTCTTACCTTTATTGTATCAATGAAAATGTTGGATTTTTTTTATTTTCTTTCATGAAATTTTCATGTTGGATTGTTATAATGTTGATAATTAAATTATCTTCATTCACTTCTAATAGTGTTATCATAGTTACCTCATTTATTCTATTCTCTAACTATTTTACTT
>CBFHPN010000019.1:0-3427 GCA_965657915.1 Acholeplasmataceae bacterium
CCAAATCACTTGTATCATGAGTTCATTATAACATTCATTAATGACATGATCGCATGTTTTTATTTGAAGAGACTAAGATTATCATAACCAATATGAACACAATCCCTTAACACATTCGAATCAAATCAACTATTTATTTTTGTAATCATATTTGAGTACTCTCATTGCGTTCAGAACTGCTAATAAAGATACCCCAACATCAGCAATCACGGCTTCCCACATAGTTGCAATTCCGATAGCTCCTAAGGCTAAAAACAGGAATTTAACTCCTAATGCGAAGTATATATTTTGCCAAACAATCTTTCTGGTTCTCTTTGCCACAAAGACCGCAGTACCTATCTTAGAAGGTTCATCATTCATAATCACGACATCAGCTACATCGATGGCTGCATCGGCACCGAGTCCACCCATAGCAATTCCAATATCAGCTCTCGCTAATACTGGTGTATCGTTGATACCATCGCCTACAAAGAACAGCTTCCCTCTGCTCGATTTTTGGAGTAATAACTTCTCTACAATATTGAGCTTATCTTCAGGCAACAATTCGCTATGAATTTCATCGATATCTAACTCTTGTCCAACTGCATCAGCAACTAATTTCTTGTCACCAGTTAGCATGACAGTTTTTTTAATGCCTAATGATTTCAACATTTTGATAGCTGCTTTTGAGTCTTTCTTTATCTGATCCGAGACAACAATATTTCCAACATATTTTCCATTGATAGCGATGTATATAATTGAACCCAACGAAACAGATTCCTTGAATTCAACACCTTCTCTTTTCATCAATCTAGCATTCCCGATTGCAATGATATCATTTTGATAAGTTGCTTTTACACCGTGTCCAAATATTTCTTCAACATCAGTTATTAAACTTTGATCTATTTCTTTATTGTATTTATTGACGACTGAGACAGCGATAGGATGATTAGAAAAACTTTCCACATAAGCTGCTTTTTCGAGCAACTCTTCTTGTATTGCACCATTAGCTGTATTGATTTCAGTCACTGTAAACGTTCCCTCAGTCAATGTGCCAGTCTTATCAAAAACTGCAATCTCAATGTTATTTAATGCTTCTAGGTAGTTTCCACCTTTAACTAAGATACCATTTCTTGATGCAGCTCCAATACCACCAAAGAAACCAAGCGGAATCGATACAACGAGTGCACATGGACACGAAATAACTAAGAATATAAGTGCTCTGTAGATCCATTCCTCAAAAGTTGCACCTTGTATAACGAGTGGTGGTATTACCGCAATCAAAACAGCCAACGAAGTGACAATTGGAGTATATACTCGTGCAAATTTAGTGATAAAATTCTCGGTTGGTGCTTTTTTGCTGGTTGCATTTTCAACCATTTCAAGTACCTTAGAAACAGTTGATTCGCTTGCGAGTTTGGTAACTTTAACGGTCAATAAACCATTGATATTAATACAACCAGAGAGTACCATCTCACCTTTTGTAACATTTACAGGAACAGATTCTCCTGTTAGAATTTTTGTGTCAATTGTGGAAGATCCTGACAACACTTCACCATCAAGCGGAATTCTTTCGCCTGGTTTAATGATCATTATCTCTCCAGTTTGAACGTCTTCAACACGCATTTCCACAGAAGTGTTGCCTTTTTTAATCGTTGCGACATCAGGTCTGATTGACATCAATTTTTTTATGGATCTTCTGGATCGATTGACTGCTACGTCTTGGAAAAATTCACCGACCTGATAAAAAATCATAACTGCAACTGCTTCAGGATGCTCTCCAATAGCAAATGCACCCATAGTTGCTATCGTCATTAAGAAGTTTTCATCGAACACCTTACCTCGATATATGTTATTGACTGCCTTCAGTACAACTTCTCCACCGATGATGAAATAACTTAGTATAAGTAATACATAACGAAAAACCGTTCCTTCAGCAATCAATAATCCTCCAGTAAATAGTAAGATACCTATACCGAAGATGATTAAATCTTTCGTCATTGATGATTCTTCATCCACGTGATCTTCATTCTTCAAATTTGATTGTGCTATCTTTACGCCAGGTTCTATTTTATCAATAATTTTTTGAATCTTTTCTTCTATACGTTTTTGATCTAGCGAATTTTTGAATTGAAGTGTCAGTTTTTTTGCTATAAAATCAACGTTGGCACCTAAAATTCCTTCGGTTTTGTTTAATTTTTCTTCAATCTTAGCCGCACAATTTGCACAGTCTAAACCATCTATTGCATAAATGACATTTGGGGTTAGTTCACATACCTCGACATCACCCTCTTCATCTTTCACAATTTTTTTAATCGTGTCAAATAGTCTTGCAGTATCAGTTGAATCCGCAACTTGTACCTTGATTTCTTTTGTAACAAAGTTTAAATAACCTTCCTCAACTCCGTTTAACTTCTTTATCTTTTGTTCAATCTTATCTGCACAACTCGCACAGCTAATTTCTGATAAACTATATTTAATCTCTTTCATGTTTTTTCTCCATTCTATTTATGTTTGATATGATTCATTGCTTGTGTAATTAACACATGGACGTGGTCATCGTCAAGCGAGTAATAAACAACATTCCCCTCTTTTCGGTATTTAACCAAACGATTCTCTCTTAAGGTTTTCAATTGATGTGAGACAGCGGATTGACTGACATTGATCACAGCAGACAGATCGCACACACACAACTCGGTTTCTTTTAATGCCAATATGATTTTCATTCTTGTGGGATCGCTAAATGTTTTGAAGAACAAAGTTAGCAGTGAAATAGATTCATTATCTAGTAAGTTTTTATGGGCTATTTCTATTTTTTCAGGGTGAAGAACATTACATTCACAAAACTCTATTATATCTTTTTGATCCATACTAATCTCCTATCTATATGAGCGCTCATTCATATAGATATATTGTATCACAACAAAATAAGCAGTCAATGAAATTACACCGGTTTTGAACGATAATAAGTTTTTGTTGTTACTACCATGTTGAATTAAATATGTTGCGTAAGACAACCATTCGGACAAAAAAGGTCATTTTTCATCAAAAAATATGTTCCCACAATGGACGAAATTTGCACACATAGACAAAAAAAGCCATCGGATACCTATGAAGGTCATCTGATGGCTGATTTTTATTAAGTTGGGTTAAATATAGAGTGCTGTCAAGTATATAACAAGTGCTATTTTAAAGAAAGCAATGTGATAGTTTCAACGTGGTATGTTTGACTAAACATATCCACAGGGACAACTTTTTTAACATGAAATAACGTTTTTAATTGTTTTAGATCTCTTGCAAGTGAGGATGGTTCACATGAAATATACACCATTTTTTTAGGTTTCATTTCCATGACTGCCTCAATAAAAGATGATTGTAAGCCATCTCTTGGTGGATCCACAATGACAACATCAAAATGTTTTTTATTTTCAAGCATAAACGATTCTAC
>CBFHPN010000020.1:0-2627 GCA_965657915.1 Acholeplasmataceae bacterium
TATATCATCAGTTGATTTGATATCGCATCCTTTTTAAAACGACATCATCCTTTTTTGATTGTAAATGTTGTATCATACATATGAGGCCTTTATGAAACTGATAAAAATTGGGATGATTTGGTTTGTGATCTTTTTAATACTCGCAACACTGTTTCCACCTGAAGGATACAATTCTTTTGTTTATACGATGAGCGAACTTGCACATCAAGGTTACGTGAGAGCATATATCTTATTAATTGGATTTTATGGGAATGGTGTCTTTTTTATCGCATCTGGTATGAACGCTTATAAACATAAAAGTCTATCTCCGTTCTTATATAGAAGTTTAATTTTAAGTGGACTTTGTATCATGGGTCTAGGGTTATTCCAAACCAATTATGATTATTACGGCATACGAGCAACTGATAACCTCCTATTGATGTATTTACATATTGTGTGTGCCGTCCTTAATCATATCACTGGGTATGTCATGGTATGGTTTCATATCAAACATAGTGAAAAAGACTTAAAAAAGATGCATACACGCTATTTAATACTCAATATGATACTCGTGGTCATGTTTGTCTTTACACCGGTTTATCGAGGATTATTTCAAAGAATACTATTTATTGTGGGTGGGATATGGTTTTGGTTTTACTTTAATGTGTTTAATTCAAAAAAGAAAATATCACTAAAAACAAAGAAAGCATAAAAAAAATAAGTCTAAACGGACTTATTTTTTTATCCTTCTATTGATTAATTGATTTAATCGCTTTTTTGAGTCGATGAGATTGTAAAGTTAGGATAACTTGAGGTTTGATGTTCATGAATATCTAACCCTTCAATTTCTTCTTCTTTAGTCACACGAATACCAATTGTTTTCTTCATGATAAAGGCGACTGTAAGTCCAAATAAAGTTGCAATAAATGCGATAAATAGTGAACCGAACACTTGTATACCAAGTAAACTAACATCACCTACAATGATGCCTTCTGATTGATGAAAAACTGCAACTAACATGGTACCAATGACACCACCAATACCATGAACTGATATGGCACCTACTGGATCATCAATTTTTATTTTCTTATCAATCACTTCAATACATACTGTCACGATTAAACTTGTAATAAGTCCTACAAAGATTGCATGAAAAGGCGAGATAACATGCGCACCAGCTGTAATTCCAACAAGTCCTGCTAAAATCCCATTGAGTGTTGCACCAATTGAAGCATGCTTATCTTTGATCCATGTATATGCAAGTGCGGTCACACCACCCATCGCAGCTGCGATATTTGTTGTTGCAAAGACTTGACCAACGACATCTCGGTTGTCTCCAGTAATCCCAAAGGTAGAACCACCATTAAACCCAAACCAGCCAAACCATAAAATAAAGATACCTAAGGCACCTAAAGTTAAGCTATGGCCATAAATGATTTTAGATTGACCATTGACATACTTTCCTAAACGCGGTCCAAGAACCAAAACAAACCCTAAAGCAATAAAACCACCTGTCGCATGAACAACCGTACTTCCTGCAAAATCAATCATTCCAAGTTCACTTAAAAAGCCACCACCCCAAATGAATAGCCCATTGATTGGATACATGAATAGTGTCACGAGTACACTTAAGACGATATAACTTGAAAATTTCATTCTTTCAGCAACACTCCCACTAATAATGGTGGCTGCTGTTCCTGCAAATACGGTTTGAAACATGATCTCAATATTTGAAAATGAATTATCAGGATACATAATTCTAATTCCAATAAAGAAATATACTAAACTTGCAATAAGAAAATCGATCACATTTTTCATGATGATATTGGCACTATTTTTTTGTCTCGTAAATCCACTTTCTACAAGTGCAAACCCTGCTTGCATAAAAAATACGAGCACGGTTGCAAGTAATACCCATAGTGCATCAATATCTTGTGCTAATTGATTCAAAGTCATTGCTTCATCCATATAAAAACCCCCATATATATAAATTTTGTTATTATTATATATGATAAATGTAAATTTTACAATAAAATTTACATTTAATTAACTATATTTTATTTATTGACATAAAAAAAGTCATAAATAATGACTTTTTTAAGGTTATTTTGATTTAATTGTTTATTTTCTACTTAATGCAAATGCTTCATGGGTTTTAATAAAAGCATGCACGCGTTTTGAGATTTCATCTCTTATGTGATTGACTTGCGTTAAGATTTCTTCTTCTGTGCCTTTAAATGAAGCTGGATCTGGTAAGTTCCAATATTCTTCATGTAGTGCACCTGGAAAAATAGGACAACGTTGTCCGTTCATCTCATCACAAACCTTAACAACAAAACTATAGGTTCTTCCTTGTTTAAAATAATCAAAGACTTCATTGGTCTCATTCTTTGAGATATCATAGCCGAGTTCTGCCATCGATGTGATGACATATGGATTGAGTGTCCCTTTTTCAAGACCCGCCGATTCAGCAATGAATAACTCTTTTCCGTAATCATTTAAAAAGGTCATGGCCATTTGACTTCTTGCTGAGTTATGAACACATACAAATAAGACTTTTACCATAATTTCATCCTTTTTTGATTTCATTATAAATAAAAAAAGAAACTTTTAGGTTTCTTTTCTTTTTATTTACAAGTCTTTTACGT
>CBFHPN010000021.1:0-2471 GCA_965657915.1 Acholeplasmataceae bacterium
ATTCAAATCATTGTTGAATTTAGAGTTGCGAATGCTTCAGGGATTCAAAATATCACCATTGATGCCATTAAATATATCGATAGTGACGATGATAATGCCATTAAAGACGCAATCTTTGATGCAGATAGAACCATTCAAGTCGGGATTTTATATGATGAGATCCCTGAAATCTTAGAAGTTTCAGAAACGATTGCAGCAACTTCCTTCACCTTAGATTTTACATTAAAAGATCCTTCATCACTTTCAGTGGATACTGCTTTTTTATATGTGTTTGATGGCACCAATATTATATATACACAACCTGTTTCAATTGGTGCAAATTCATTTAATGTTTCTGATTTAATGATGGGACATGCTTATGAATACGCCATCACAACGCTTTTTGATCCCCTTGATGGTGTTGGCGCGAGACTCTTTGTTTTAAATCAAGGCATCCTTGAAACCCTACATGGTGTGACACCTAGTGTCACCTCTACTCAAGAAGGTGTATCCTCTACGTTAGTCACTTTAGAAGGTGTTTCAATCACGACTGTCTCTCTTTATTTAAATGACACCTTAATTTCTAATATCACTGAAACAAATAACGCGTATGTTTTAGAAGATTTATTAAGCAATACAACCTACGAACTTAGAACAACATACACCTATACGTTTAATGGAAGTCCATTAACGCAAACAAGTATTGAATCCTTTACAACCGATGCAAAAGACATACCTAATGTCAAAGTTTTAAGTGCAGTGAGCTTTGGAAACCTCGTGTTTTCTACCTTTAGAGTCACTGATGTTGATGACACCATCACTGATTTAGAAGTACGTCTTTATAAAGATGGCGACCTTGTTCAAACACTTGATAATGTCACACTCACACCACAAGTTGCGAATCCAGGCACCTTTAATGCTTCTGTGAACTTAACATACAGTGGCATTGGTGATTATTTAATTGTTGTTGTGTATACCTATGATTTAAATGAGGGGGATCCGCTTGTTACTGTTGATAGCTTAGATATGAATGCAGATCATACCTTAAGATATGAAGTTACTAGAGAAATTCCTGAACTTACATTAAATGGCGATTCAACAGTGACCATTGAAGTCTATAGTACCTATACTGAATTAGGTGCAACCTTTGATGATTCCAAAGATGGGACTGGTGATGCGCTTATTTCTGGTGATACTGTCAATACCAACATCGTTGGCACCTATACTGTTCTTTATAACTATACAGATACGGATAATAATCGTGCAACACAGCTTTCAAGAATTGTTAATGTTGTTGATACAACTGCGCCAGTGATTACGTTAAATGGAAATGCTGAGATCACGATTGAAGCTGGTGCACCCTATAACGAATTAGGTGCAACTGTTACAGATAATTATGATCCTGATAATGTTGCAGTTGTTGGTGGCGACACTGTTGATACATCAACATTAGGGACGTATACCATTACGTATAACTTTACAGATGTAAACGGAAATGCTGCAGCCGAAGTCATAAGAACAGTGACGATTGTCGATACGACAGCACCACTCATTACCATTGATGGCGGCAATACAATGACACTCGAATATCTTGATACGTTTGTTGAACCCGTCGTTACTGTGACAGATAACTTAGATGACACACGTACAATCAATGGTACTGGAACAGTTGACACCTCAACTCTTGGCACGTATACCATCACTTATAACACAACCGATACTGAAGGTAATGTTGCGGTTGAAGTGACCCTTACGGTGACTGTTGTTGATACAACAGCACCTGTGATTACTTTAAACGGAGATGCTGACATCACTCTTCAAGCAGGTGCGACCTATACTGAATTAGGTGCTGTTGTCACTGATAATTATGATGCTGATGACATTGCTATCATTGCTGGTGATACGGTTGATACTTCTACACTTGGTACATATGAAGTCACGTACAACTTTACAGATTCAAATAATAATGTTGCCGTTCAAGTCACCAGAACAGTGACCGTCATTGATACAACAGCCCCAATCATTACGTTAACTGGCGATGCTGACATCACCATTCAAGCAGGATCTCTTTATACAGATCAAGGTGCGATTTTCTCTGATAACTTAGATACAACAGGAACCATCACAATTGTTGGCGACACCATTGATACAAGTACCTTAGGTGAAAACACCATTACCTACAATGCGACTGACTCAGAGGGTAATGTTGCCATTGAAGTGACGAGAACCGTTACCGTCATCGATACAACAGCTCCAGTCATTACTTTAAATGGAGATGCAGACATCACCATTCAAGCTGGATCTGTTTATAGTGATCAAGGAGCAATTTTCTCTGATAACTTAGATACGATAGGAACTATCACTGTTGTTGGAGATACTATTGATACGAGCGTCTTAGGAGAAAATACCATTACGTATAATGCAACTGATTCAGAAGGCAATGTTGCTATTGAAGTGACGAGAACAGTCACTGTCATTGATACAACAGCACC
>CBFHPN010000022.1:0-2391 GCA_965657915.1 Acholeplasmataceae bacterium
AACATAAAGATTGTCTTAGAAAACGTCCCGATTCATCCTTTCATGGAGGATTTATATAGAACTTTAGGCGAAAATAATTTTACATTCACATGGGATATTGGTCATGATGCAATTTATGACCATTACTTATTTTCCAGTTTCAGAAAAAAATATCATTTATCTATTAAACATATGCATATGCACAACGTAATCGAGAAAAGTGACCATCAAAAGTTATCTTTAGGAAAGCTTCAAATTAAAGAATATTTTAAATATGTCATAAAAAATGATTTAACATGTGTGATAGAAGTTAAAGATAAGGACAATTTAATTGAATCTAAAATTTTTATCAATATATTGAAAGAGCAGATTGATAAAAATAATATAGATCGTCAAATTATTACCCCTTAAGAAAGGATAGAGATATGAAAATTCTTATTATGGCTGGTGGTAAAGGCACACGGTTTTATCCTTTATCAACCATAGAAAAACCCAAACAATTCATTTCCTTTCTAGGGGATCAATCACTTCTACAACAAACGGTATCTAGAGTCTTAAAACTCGTGTCTTATCATGATATTTTTATTGCGACCAACCAAGCCTATGCATCCCTTGTGAAAGAACAATGTCCGCAATTAGAAGAAGATCACATCATCATTGAACCGATGTATAAAGATACAGCAGCTGCCATTACCTACGGATTGACGTATATCTCTTTATTTGAAGAGAATCCAATTGTCGCGGTGCTTGCAAGTGATCATATGATATTACATGAAGATCAGTTTAATCTTAATTTAAAACAAGCCTTTGATCTTGCATCAAAAGGCTCCATTATTACTCTTGGAATCCAACCAACCAGAGCTGAAACAGGGTATGGTTATATTCATGTGAAAGATCAAACACTGAATGAACCTCAAGACGTCATTTCTTTTTTAGAGAAACCAAGTATTGATAAAGCCACTGAATATGTTCATGATGGCCATTATATGTGGAACTCAGGGATGTTTATCTTATCGTATGAAACATTAAAACAAGAATTAACATTGCATCAACCAAGCTATATCAAGGTGATGAATCAATTACGACCAATCATGCAACTTACACCTAAACACAAGTTAAGTGATGCCGTTAAAGAGACCTTTAATTTATTTCCAACCTTAAGTATTGATTATGCATTAATGGAAAAAACAAAGCATATCTTATGTATTCCGGTCTCCTTTGGATGGAGTGATGTTGGTGGCTATAACGCGTTACCAGAAGTCTTAGGAATTGCTAAAGATGGTCATACCACCAATACCAATCACTACATCTACTTAGATTCTCAAGATAATATCATCATCACGGATGACCCAAGTAAAAAAGTCAGTACAATTGGTATCAACAATACCGTCATTGTGTCTTTAAAAGATCAATTACTGGTGTGTAATAGAAATCAAACAGATAAGATTAAAGAATTAATTGAATTGTTAAAGGATGCTTAGGCATCCAAAAACAAAAGGATGCTTAGGCATTCTTTTTATATGGTAAAATATGATTGAGGTTATGTATGAAATCACTACACATGAAAGATTTATATCACTTTAACAAAGAAACACAAACTTATGAGCTTGATATTGCCATTGATCATTATCAAGATATGTTTAATTCTTGGGATGCTGCTCCACTTAAGAGAAAAGATATTGAACCTGACTTAATTGATTATTTGGAACAAGCAGGTGATGATATCCCCATTAAACAAAACATTGCATTAGTCTTCATGCTTCCTCGTGAAGCACGAGACTTAAAAAGAGAAAAAACCGTCACACAAGCCGTGAAACTTCAGTTTCGGTTTTTATTATCGACTGTCAATAAAGAACTGCTTTATAATTATCGACGTATGGCAACATTCGCCATTTTTTCACTAATCTTCTTAACAACGAATTACTTTTTAAGAGGTCAAGAACTTTCACAGTTTATGAATATCTTTTTAGAAGGACTCTTAGTTGGCGGGTGGTTTTTGATGTGGAACGTTTTTGGAATTGCCATCTTAGATAATTTCCAACTCTATAGAAAAAAAAGAATATGGGTACGCTATATGCAAGCTGAACTCATGTTTAAGGACCATAATGACCAATCAACAGAAACGATTTAATGATATTATTCAACTGAATCAACACAAAGAAGACGTGTTCGCATTCATTGGTCTTGGCTCGATGCATGATCTATCAAGACTGGATGCATATTCAGATATTGATTTTTTTATCATCGTTCAAAGTCAAGATGATAAAAAAAGATATATGGAAGATATATCTTGGTTAGAGGTTCAGCCCATTATATTTTCATACATTGAAACTAAAGACGGACTTAAAGTCATATATGATGATGGTATTTTACTTGAGTTTGCTGTCTTTACGATGGATGAACTGAAATACA
>CBFHPN010000023.1:0-2136 GCA_965657915.1 Acholeplasmataceae bacterium
TTATGTTATAATATGATTTGAAATTATCATTGAATAAGAGGGGATTCCATTATGGCAGAATTAGAGACACAAAACTATATTGAAGATGAAGGCATAAGCCTCATTGATTTATTTTTAATTGTTTGGAGAAAGAAATTTTTAATTGCTTTCTTATCCTTTTTAGGTTTAGTTTTAGGTGGTGCTGTTGCAATTGTGATGAATGGTAACAATGAAACACTTGCAACCATCGTCGAATATCAATGGGATGGGATTAATGAAGGGGAATATCCGAATGGTGCACGTTTTGAAGCAACCAATGCATTTACCGTTACTGTTTATTTAAATGCAATTGAAGCAGCAGGCGTTGAATTAACTTCAAATGAAGTAAGAGAGCAACTTACAATTCGTCCAATTGTTCCGAATAACATTTTAAATGCGATTCAGCAAGCCATTGAAAATGGTGAAGAACTCACCTATTTTCCAACCGCATTTAAATATTCACTTAATGCAGGTCAATTAGGGATTAATGAAGCTCAAGCACGAACGTTACTCAATGCGTTAATCGATGGTTTTAGAGAAGATTTTGAAGCAAAATACATTCAACAAGCGGTTGTCTTAAATTATGCACTTACCAATTTAGATACATATGACTACAGTGAAGTCGCTAGAATTTATGGGACACAATTAGAACTTATTGAAAGTGCGATTGAACAAGTTTTACCTGAAGCGAATACCTTTGTGTCGACTGAACTTGGGTTATCCTTTAATGATGTATTAGTCGAACTTGATTTAGTAAGAACTGTTGATTTAAACAACATGAATGCGCTTATTAATACATTCTTACTTACTAAAAATATCGACCGTGCCATCACGAGATTAGAATATAATAACGAAATTAAAGAATTAGAACTTGCAAAAGAAACGCAAGTTTTAACCAATTTACAAGCAGCCATTACAAGTTACCCAGGATCTGAACAAACGATTGTCATTCCTGGACTTGATGGAACCATTGAAACGACAACTTATTTAGAAGTCTTATATACGCAACTCTTAGTATCTCAAAGAACCATTGCCGAACTCGAGCAAGATATTGCATTTAATGAATCACGTATTGTTTTATATGAAGCACAAAGAGATAACAATGGAAATAGTCCTGCAGCTCAAGAAGCACTCGCTGAACTTACAGAGGAAAATACTGGATTATTAGATACAACCAATACCATCATTAATACACTAGTTACGAATACCAACACATTACTAGAAGAATATAACTTAATTGTTGTTCGTAATATCGCAACCAACTTAACATCACCAACGGTAGAAGAAGGCTCAAATACACTGTTATTTGCAGCTATAGGTTTAGTGTTAGGTGGGATCATTAGTTTAGGTGTGGTCTTTGTCGATCATACAATGAAAGATTATAAGAAGAAAAAACAAGCTTAAATGATTCAAAACAAAACATACTTTGGGGGAAGCTATGTTTCATAAAATTGGATATCATAATAAACTTTTTTATGTGATTGAATTTTTATTTGAAATTCTGATGGTGTTATCGTCATATTTCATATTAAATGCTTTAGGCTATGTCAATCACAATGGACACGATGAAACGTATCATTTGATGCGTTTTTTCGCATCTAATGCTGTCTATATTGTGTTACTCATTCTTTTATTACGTGTATTTATTACAAGTATCACACATATTCCATTAAATGTTGCCTTATTTAGAATATTACTTGCTATAGGGATTACGATTGGTCTGATGTTAACCATTAAAGTATGGATCGGTAATGATCAAATTAGTGTTGCGAATTACTTTAACTTAGCAGTCATACAAGTCGCCTTACTTTTTTCACTCAAAATCATCCTTTTATTATTTTTAAAAGGCATTTATAAAAATGATGCCTTAATCATTGGACCTAAAGAAGAAGTTGACAGTCTTGCTAAAAAAATACTGAATCAAAAATTACCTGTTCATATTAAATATTTAGTGTATGAAAACGGGATTGATGATGAGGCGTATTTAAATCATATTTATGATGTGATGGATGATGTTGATAGCATCTATTTAACAGATGGTCTGACATCAACCTTTAAAGATCAACTGATTTATCGTTGTTTTCATCTTCAAAAACCGTATTTTATCATGCCTAAACT
>CBFHPN010000024.1:0-1422 GCA_965657915.1 Acholeplasmataceae bacterium
AAAGAAGGCATCTCATATGCCATTAATTATGAGACGTATGATGTGTACTTAAGAACAAAAACAAAAGAGGTTTCAAAAGAAACGTTACTTCTAGGGCTTTCTCATGTGATACGTGCGTTATCGTATCCGCTTTATTTGATTCCAATTAAAAAAGAAGTCTATATAAAAGATCACGTTTTATTTTTAGGATATACACATTTACTTAAAGATATTGAAACCTATCAAAAATTAGATAAACCTTTTATTGGGACTCATAAAAGAGGAATTGCGATGTATCCAGATGTGTTAAATGAAACACATGAGACTTCTTTTTACCCAATAAAAAGCATTCATATCTTAGATGATATGCCATTTCCTATTGATAATTTGGAAGCGATGCGATATGTCATGCCTTACTTGGAAGTTCCAAGAAAAGCCCATGATCTAAAAGTGTTTCAAGAAACGTTAAAACAAATTAAAGCATTACCTAAAAAGATGATTTAAAGTGAAAAAGCGCACTTGCGCTTTTTATTTTAAATACTGATAAAGTGCTTCAGTTGAAGCCATGATATCTTTTTGATAATGTTTCTTTAAAAAGCTCGGTTTATCATAACCATAAGAAACAGGTAAGATATCCATATGAATCTTGATACATGCGTCGATGTCTCTTAGTTCATCTCCAATATAAAGTACATCATCGATGTTGAGTTTTTCTTTTTTTAAAAGTGACAACAACAACTTATCTTTTCCAAAGAGTGTTGGCTTGGCATATACTTTTTTAAAAACATGAATCTCATGGGTATTTAAAAATGATTCAATCAGTTCTTTTTTATTTGATGATGCAATGTAGAGGTGATACCGCTTTGAAAGATCGGTTAAAATTGCTTTCATACCCTCAAAAGGTGTTGCGTGTTTAAGAAATGGTTCATGAAGTGATAACGCATCTTTTACTAAAAAGGGTATTTGTCTGTATTTGACGCCATGGGCTTTGATACGTTTTTTAAGTGGTAGATCTAAATACGTATCTAAAAGTTCTGTTGTAATCGGTTTGATGTCATATTTAGAAACAATGGTATTAAATAAGTCAATCATGACATCAAAGGTATTGGCAATCGTACCATCAAAATCAAAGATGAGTGTGGTTTTGTCTTTCATAACATGTCCTTGATTTTAGAGATGATGGGTTGATAAGAAGTTGTCCATGGTTCTAAATAGTTTAAAATCTTAGCGACAGCCATTTTATTATGTATAATCCCTGGATATAACGCTTGATAATCTAAATTTAACCGTTGTTCGATACGACGTTCCACAACAAATGGATCATCTTGGTTTTGATCGAGTATTTTTAGTAAGTGAGACGTTGCATACACTTGTATCATTAAAAATGCGGCGACATGTTCTCCTCTATGCTCTCTGAGTAATCCAACATAAAGATTAGATAGA
>CBFHPN010000025.1:0-1326 GCA_965657915.1 Acholeplasmataceae bacterium
TTTAAAAAAGGATAGGGTGTTTGAATGGATGAAGGAAGCTCTCTACTTCCTAAAGAGAGCTTAATGTTGGTTTCTTTGGTGATTCTTTCAATGGTGATCATAGTAACTCCTTGATGGCAACAATCAATTGTGCCATCTCTTCTTTTGTTCCAATGGTAATCCGGTAATACCCGTTTTGGTAACTTCTAATTTTAATACCTTTTAATAATAACGCTTCATACAAGTTCAGTCTTGTTTCATACACATATAAGAAGTTTCCATAAGAAGGATAGACATCTTGAAGCATCTTTTTTAAAGAAAGATACGTGGATGTTCGTGTTGCTTTAATGTCTTCAATCGTCTTAAAAATACGTTGGTCCATCTTGAGTGCTTCTATCCCTAACGCTTGGGTCACACTTGAAACACTATACGGTGTTTTTGCGATTTTTAGTGTTTGAATATTATCTCTTTGAGACACGATATAGCCAAGTCTTGCACCAGCAAGACCCCATGCTTTAGAAAATGTTCTTGTCACAAATACATTCGGCAACTTATTGATGTCATAAATTAATGTTTCTTTTAAATTGGCGTATTCAATATAGGCCTCATCAACAACGACCACACATGATACTTTTTTTATAAACGCGAGTAATTGATCTTTTGGTATGAACGATCCTGTAGGATTATTTGGATTAGAAATCATGATGACTTTAGGTAAGTAGGCGATATACGCTTGATATAAATCTTCTAAAATATCATTGGATTCTTTCACAGACCGATAGGTTGCTTGATGAATCGTTGCGTATTGCTGATACATCACAAACGTTGGATCAATACTTAAAATGACATCACTAGGATTGACATATGTTTTAATGATCAGTTCTAATAACTCAGAAGATCCAGATCCAATCATCACCGTGTCTTTTTGATAGCCAAATTGATCACATAGTTTTTCTATCAACGCTGTCCCTTGGTGATCTGGATAACGATTAAGCGTGGTTAACACCACTTGATCTAAGACAAACTCTAAGGTCGAATTGACTTCATTCGCATCTAAATATATCGATGCTTCAATCGGTTTTGGATCGTAAGGTGTTAAATTTTTTAACGATTTTTTAATGGTCATAAGCGCACCTTAATACTTGCTGCATGGGCAGTCAAACCTTCTTCTTCCGCAAGATCAATGATCGCTTGTTGATCTTCTAAAAACGCATCTTTAGAATATGAGACATACGATGTTCTTTTTAAAAAGTCATAGGTCGAAAGTCCTGATGAAAACCGTGCCACACCTGATGTTGGAAGGGTATGATTCGGTCCCGCCATATAATCGCCAACGGGTTCTGGGGT
>CBFHPN010000026.1:0-1282 GCA_965657915.1 Acholeplasmataceae bacterium
GCTCTGTAGCTCAGTCGGTAGAGCAAAGGACTGAAAATCCTTGTGTCGGCAGTTCGATTCTGCCCGGAGCCACCACTAATGCCATTTTAAGACCCTTTTTAAGGGTTTTTTTATTTATTTAAGGAAAGTGTCCTTTACCCTCTTTTTTGATTGAAATTCGAGGCACTTTTTAGATCTTTTTCATATGCCCGGTATGCCTTAAATACGTCTTGTCTGTTATAGTGAATATACCGCTGAACGGTCTTATGAGATTTATGTCCTAAAAACAGTCTAAGCATCTCGGTATTCCCTGATGAACGCATGTACTGGGTAGCAAAGGTATGACGCCATTTATGAGGTGTTATTTTTTCTTTAATGCCCAACGTCGTACGTAATTTATAAAACATGTTTTGAACGGCCGATTTGGTCATCGGTAATCCTGTGAGAAAATCAATAAAGAGTCGTCCTTTGATGTCGCATTGACGGATATAGTCGTTAAGATACTCAGAGGTTTCTTTTGTAAAAAGGACATAACGTGCTTCATGGTTTTTGGTGACTTCAAGATAGATCGCATTCTCGTGAAGATCTATATTATGGAACTCGATATGGAGCATCTCATTTAATCTTGCACCGGTATCACGTAAGAGTCTAATAAACACATAGTTTCTAAGATAGGTTTTAAGATGCAACTTTGACTCTAGATGTCTAAGGATGGATGCATATACATGATCAGGTACGATATCAGTGACAGGGACCGATTCTTTCAACTTTGGAAAATGAAGCGTTCTATTGGTAACAAACTTATAGACACCTTTAACAGTAATCATATATTTATTGATGGTGTTATTTTTAAGCTTAGGATTTCTTGATCTCTGAAAGTCTACAAATGAGAGACAGGTATCCAGTGTCATCTCAGAAACCTCTTTATCTTTTAGAAAGAGAAGAATCGTTTTGGCATGAGACTTATAGTACTGATACGTTCCCTCAGTACGAACGACACGCACATAGTTTAAAAACTTAGGGACAGCTTCTTTAAACGTCATAGTAACCTCCTTTTAAGCAGAATATTGTCTAAGTTTGGTTTGATGTTACCATACTCGGGAAATTATAATGTACTTTTTTGGAGATGTATTCAAATTTGGATGTTTTTTACAAAACTTTCGACAATTGGGGAATTTTGCACTAAAAATAAAAAGGGAGATAAATAAAAAAATATAACAATTCACGCGTTCAAAACTCCTATGGGTCACCACCATGAATCGCAAGCGCTAACACGTCTGTGTTGGCGTTTTATCTTTTTATG
>CBFHPN010000027.1:0-1270 GCA_965657915.1 Acholeplasmataceae bacterium
ATATAAACATAGACGTGTTTTCCCATTTCAAGGGCACGTGTACCGTGTTTTAATGTGATGAGCATTTAAGACTCCTTTGAAATCCGTTTATAAGATGTATAGCCATCATTCGCTTCAGTATTGATTTTAAACATCACATGGCCATGTGATGGAAGTGTGACTTCCATGAGGCCAGCACTGACATGAAGGTGTGTTGCGTGTCCATCTAACATGATGTAAGCAGCGTAGTTCATGACATTCGCATCATCAATTAACACAATATCTTTTACCTCTTGATCCGTGACATTAAGAAAGATATACACATCATCTCTTGTGTGATCGCCTGTTCTTACAAATGCAAAGAGCTTTTCTGAGAGTAACCGTTTAAAATTACCGACTTTAAGTGAGTAATGGTCTTTTCTTAGTTGAATGAGTTTTAAGACAAATGCTTTCACTGGATTATCTTCTTGATTGAGATGCCATGCCATTGGTGCTCGATTTTCTGGATCGGTCCCACCTTCCATGCCAAGTTCTGTACCGTAATATAAATTAGGACTTCCTGGCAGAGTAAACAGTAACACGAAAGCAAGCGTTCTAAGTGCTTGTGTTTGGAACACATGGGTGAGTCTTGGAACGTCATGATTATCAATGACGGTCCATGAGGTTAAAATCTTTTCAATACCTGTATCACTGATGACTTTCTCAAACATCACACTGCTCATATAAGGTGATGTTTGATTTAACAATAATTTGATGATGAGTTCTCTAAACGTGAAATTCATGACACCATCCATCGACTGTGCCCACTGATTTGGATAATTAGGAATTTCACCCACTATACTTGATAACGGATTGACGTGATGACTGTATTTTGTAATTTCAGATAAATAGTGATACCCAATGTCAAATGCAACATCTAATCGCCAGCCATCAATTCCTAAATATAAATAAGATTGAATCACAGAATCTTTCTTTTGATAGATGTAATCTTGAACTTCTTTTTCTTCTAACTGAAGTTCAGGTAAAGAAGGCACATTCATCCAAAGTCGAACACCTTCTTTATAGGCATCATTAAAATCAAAAAAATGACGATACGAACTTTTTGGATGGTCTTTTGCATCTTGATACATTGGTGATGCGACACCGATATGATTAAAAACACCATCTAACATGATGTTCATCTCTCTTTGATGAACATCATCAATGAGATGTTTTAAATCTTCTTTGGTGCCATATTCTTTAGAAATCTCTAAATAATCAGAAGCATCATATTTATGATTAGAGACCGCTT
>CBFHPN010000028.1:0-1224 GCA_965657915.1 Acholeplasmataceae bacterium
TCCATCATGGCAAGGATAAACGCATCAAAAGGCATCCAATTTAAATACAAATGAATGTCTGCTTTTTTCTTCGATACAAATGGTTTAAGTTGGTTTTGTAATGCTTCATGTTCAAAATGAAGTTCAAGTCGTCTTGAAAATAATTCATAAATCATCCTATCACCCGTAATCATCTTATATATAAATGCACTAAAAATCAAATGTAATATCTTTAGTTAAGGAAAATTTAACATTGATACATGTGCATTTTCTATAAATTTGTGTATAATAGAAAGTGCCTCCATAAAAACTTTTTTCAAAAGGATTTTATGATGTTTAAAAAAATATTTGAATCATATAGTTATATATTAATAGATGCCATTATGATTGCCTTGGCATATACATTTTCCATGTTTTTCTTTTATAATATTGGCGTTGAAGTTGATGCAAGAGCACTTGCTACCACAGTCCCGTTTATTATTATTTTTAAGATTGTGGTTTTTTTGATATTTAAAGTGTATCAAATGCTTCCAAAACATTTTGGATTTGAAGATGCTTTGATTATTTCTGTCGTTTCTTTTGGAAGTAACTTCGTGATTGTCATCTTTTTAACCTTTGCACCTCAAACTTTTATTTTTAGATCGTCTTACTTTTTTATTGCACCTGTAGAGCTGATATTTATTTTACTTCCTAGATTACTGTATCGTGTGGTGAACTTTTATCAAACCACCAATCAGTGGTATAAAGCAATTGGTAAACGCACATTAATTATTGGAGCAGGACAAGCAGCAGAGCTTGTGATGAAAGAAATCTTTAAAAATAAAGAACTCAACTATTTACCGGTTGGTATTTTAGATGATGATCCTAAAAAGGCAAATTCAAGATTATTAGGGACGAAAATATTAGGACCAGTCTCCATGTTTAAAGACATTATCACGGAATATAACATTCAAGAAGTCGTCATTGCAATTAATGATTATCCATTTCATAAAGTTAAAGCACTTTATGAAGATGCAAAAGATCATCCAGTACGAATTCAAAAGTTGTCTTCTATCTCTGAAACTAAAAATACACCACAACTCTCTCAACTTCGCATTGAAGATTTACTGAACCGTGATCCCATTGTTTTAAATAATAACGGCATCGAAGAAATCATTAGAAACCAAAAAGTACTCATTACAGGTGGCGGTGGATCAATTGGATCTGAGCTTGTAAGACAGGTAGCAAAATACAATCCTAAAACAC
>CBFHPN010000029.1:0-1044 GCA_965657915.1 Acholeplasmataceae bacterium
GCGATTATTGGTTATGTCTTATTAAGATCGATTTTTACTGAGACCACATTTGGATTATTGTTTGCATCCGTTGCAGGCATTATGGTTTATATTTCATTAGATGAATTATTACCAGCTGCAGAAAAATATGGAAAACACCATTTATCCATTTCAGGTCTTGTTTTAGGGATGGCCATTATGGCATTATCATTGATTTTATTTTAAGGAGTCACTATGTTACATAAATCCGAAGAAGATTACATTAAATTTATTTATGAAGCCTCAACAAGTAACAAGACACATTTGAGTTTAAAAGACATTGCGTCTTATTTTTCATATCGTGAACAAAGTGTCAATGAAATGATTAAAAAACTTCAAAAAAAAGGGTATGTGAAATACCTTCCTTATCAAGGTGTAACATTACTTAAAAAAGGTGAAAGAGAAGCAATAAGAATGATTCGATCACATCGTATCTGGGAAGTTTTTTTAGAAAAATATTTAGGATATTCATGGGAAGAAGTTCATCAAGAGGCTGAACATTTAGAACATGCAGGATCTGAAAAAATGATAGAAAAGATGTATGAACTCATCGGTAAACCAGAAACATGTCAACATGGTAATCCAATTCCTAACTATGATGCTCCATTTAAAGCTGAACACTATATATCTTTAAATAAGATTGAAGAAGACTCATCTTTTAAAATCATCCAAGTGAAAGATAACCAAGAATTACTTAAATTTCTAAAAATTAAAGGGATCAAAATCAATGATACAATCAAAGTCATAAAGCAATTCCCGACATTATTACAAATGGAAATCGAACACAATAAGAATATACATATGATCAGTTATAAAACATCACAAATGATGTATGGAAAAAGATTCAATTAAAATCATGGTATCTCCTTATGATCAAACATATTTTATGATATAATTTAACTTAAGAAAAGAGGCAAATAATGACACCATTACAACATTATCTAGAAACAAGAAAAAAGCTAAAAGCATATGAATATGTCATGTGGTTGATGAGTTGGGATGCAGAAACTGAAGCACCTAAAAAGT